>DAISXL010000008.1:23351-30585 GCA_036825855.1 Yoonia sp. | reverse complement strand
CGGGTGTTCGCGGCCCAGATGCCGCCCCGCACGATCCACCAGTTCCTGCCGCTCGATGCACCCGCCTATCGGCGGCGGTTTCTGGACCACGTCCGGCCTGATCTGTGCATCTGGGCCGAACAGGACCTGTGGCCTGGGTTGGTGTTTGAGGCGGACAAACACGGGATCCCGCAGGCGATGGTCGCAGCACGGATGAATGCTGCGTCTTTTGCGCGGCATGGCAAGGCGGCGGGTCTTTACCGCGATCTTTATGCGCGTATGGCGCTGGTGACGGCGCAGGATGACGACAGTGCCGCCCATCTGTCAGCGCTGGGTGCAAAGGCGCGGGTCAGCGGATCGTTGAAACCTGCCGCCCCTGCGCTGGATTGCGACCCTGTCGCCTTGCGCGATCTGCAGGCTGCCATCGGGTCCCGTTTCGTCTGGGCTGTCGCACCTTCGCATCCTGCGGACGAGACCGCAGCGCTGGCCGCGCATAAGACGCTGCGGATGCAGATGCCGGACGCGCTGCTGATCATCGCACCCCGCCATCCCGACAGGCGCGACGCGATCAGCGCCGCCTGCCCTGCCCCACCGCCACGCAAGTCGCAAGGCGCGCTGCCCGGCAAGGACGATCCGGTCTGGCTTTGCGATACTTTGGGCGATCTGGGGCTGGTCTACCGTGTGGCCCGCGCCGTGCTGATCGGAGGCACGTTTGACACGACCGAGGGCCATAACCCGTGGGAGGCGGCGCAACTGGATTGCGCGGTGCTGCACGGCCCGAGGATCGGCAATTTCACTGCCGATTTCGCAGCCCTCGATACGGCCGGCGGCGCCGTCGGAGTGCAGGATCCCGCCGCAATCGCCACTGCGCTGCGCGGTGATCTGGCGGCGGTGGCAGCCAAGGCCAAGGCCACGGCACAGGACGCAGGACGTGCGACCGATGAATTGGCCCGCGACTTGCTGGCATTGTTAAAGGCCCGCCATGACTGACCGCTTCCCCCCCTTGCGCCTGCGGATCGCGCTTTTTGTTTACGGGCTGGCGTGGTGGGTCCTGCTGCCTGTCGCAATCGTTTATCTGCGCCTGCGCGCCCGCAAGGACCCGCTTTACGCCGCACATCTTGCCGAACGCTTTGGCCTTGTGCGCCCCCGTGTGCGCAACCCCGTCTGGGTGCATGCCGTGTCCCTTGGCGAAATGCGCTCTGCCACGCCCCTGATCCGCGCGCTGTTGGCACAGGGCGACTGCGTGCTGACCACCCATTTCACCCCCGCCGGACGGCGCGAGGCTGTGCGCGAATTCAGCGCCGAGATTGCCGCAGGCCGTGTGCAGGTCGCGTGGGTGCCGTTCGACATGGAGCTGGCTTATGCCGCTTTCCTGCACCGCTTTGCGCCGAAATACGGGCTGGTGATGGAGATCGAGATCTGGCCGCGCATGATCATGGCCTGTCGCGCGCGGGGCGTGCCGCTTTTCATGTGCAACGCGCAATATCCGCAGAAAAGTTTCAACAAGGATATGGCGGGCTGGGGCCTGCGCGCGGCGCTGACGGCTGGGTTTGCGGGTGGCTTCGTGAAATCGGACTTGCAGGCAGAACGCTTCGCCGCCGCAGGCCTGCGCAACATCCATATCACCGGCGAGATGCGGTTCGACCAGCCGATCCCACAAGCGCAGTTGCAGGCCGCCGCCCGCCTGCGCGAAAGGCTGGTGGCTGGCCGCCCCGCCTTTACCCTGACAAGTGTCGTCGCAGGCGAGGATGCGGTCTATATCGACATGATCCGGCAAGTGCCGGGGGCGTTCTTTGTTTACGTGCCGCGTGCGCCGGAACGCTTTGACGAGGTGGCGGGGATGCTGCGCGACGCCGGACTGCGCTTTGCCCGCCGGTCGGAGGTGCTGGACGCGGCCCTTGGGGCGGGCGAGGTGCCTCAGGTCGATGTCTTGCTGGGCGACAGCATGGGCGAGATGTATTTCTACCTTGCGCTGTGCGACCGCGCCATCGTCGGTGGTGGTTTCGTGACCAAAGGCGCGCATAACATCATCGAACCGCTGGCCCTGCGCAAACCTGTCATCGTCGGCCCGCATATCTGGACCATCGAATACCCCGCGCAAGAGGCGATTGCGGCAGGCGTCTGCCACCATGTGATGACCGAGGCAGAATTGCTGGACGCGGTCCAAGCGCCCGTGGCCGTGAGCGACGACCAGATCGCGGGTTTTTATGCGGATCACGCAGGCGCGGTTGCGCGCACGCTGACGGCCCTGCCGCGGGCCTTGGCGGGTCTGCCTGCGCCTGATGGCGCAGTTGAGGCCTCCGGCGGGGATATTTAGGCTCGGAAGATGCGGGGTTTGAGTTGGGCCACGCCGAAACGCACCGCGTCATGGACCCTGCCGTGGCGCGGGGCGTCGCGCAGCGTGGTCATCCAGTGGTCCTGCGGCTGCAGCCGTTTGGGCGCGCCGTCCCAGCGCAGCGCGCGCAGCACGCCTGCGGCTTGACCCGGCAGACGGTCGGGGATTTCGTAGTCGTTCAGCACCGCCCAGACCCCCGTCCAGAGCCGCCCGACCGACCACGGGTTATAGCCCCCCCCGCCCAGCACCAGATAGCGCGGGGCGATGTCGCGTAGCGCGGCCACCACCGCCCAATGGGCGTTGTTCGACAGGCTCAGGCGCGATTGCGGGTCTTCCGTCACCGCATCGGCCCCGCATTGCAGCACGATGGCATCGGGACGAAAGGCGGTCACTGTGGGCAGGATGAGCTCCTGCAGGACCAGCGCCATATCGTCGTCATGCAGCCCTGCAGGCACCGGCAGGTTGAACACCTGTCCCGCCCCCTGATCGGTGATCGCGCCGGTGCGCGGCCAGCGGTTCGCCTCGTGCGTGGAGATCATGAGCGTGTCGGGGTCCTGCGCAAAGGCATGTTCGACCCCGTCGGGGTGATGCGCGTCGATATCGACGTAGGCCACGCGCTGCGCCCCGTTGCGCCGCAGCGACTGGATCGCCAGTACCGGATCATTGAGATAGCAAAAGCCGTTCGCGCGGTCGGGCAGGCCGTGATGCGTGCCACCTGCGGGGGAATAGATGGTGCCGCCGTTCCTCAGCAACTCACCGGCCAAGAGCGACCCGCCCGCCGCTGTCGCCGGACGGCGAAACATTTCGGAAAAGACCGGATTGGACGGCGTCCCAAGCCCGTGGCGGCGACGCACATCATCGGTCACGGCCTGTGCCGCCTCTGCCGCTTGCAGGGCGGCCAGATAGGCGGGGGTGTGAAAGCCCGTCAGGGCGGCAACTTTGGCGCGCGGGCTGGTAATGAATTGCGCTGGCGGCAACCAGCCCAGCGCGCGGCTGAGGTCCATCACGGTCGACACGCGCGGCACCCGCAGCGGATGCCACGCGCCATAGGTCGAACCGCGATAGATTTCCGCGCCGATAAATTGCGGCTTGGGGGTTGTCCGTGCTGTCGGTGGCGTCATAACGTCGTGCATGCCCCGGATGTAACCCGGATTCAGATCGGAACCATGGCCAACTTACCCGCACAACAGATTCCGCTGAAATTCGCGTCCGGACGCAAGACCGATGTGCGCGCGCAGTTTGCTGCGCTGTGCTGGCGGATCAAGAATGATCAGGTCGAAATCTGCCTTGTCACCAGCCGCACGCGAGGCCGCTGGATCCTGCCAAAAGGCTGGCCGATGCATAAACAGACCCCCGCCGCCGCCGCCGCGATGGAAGCCTATGAAGAGGCGGGGCTGCGCGGTGACGCGCTGGATGTCTGCCTTGGAATCTACAGCTATATCAAGCCTTTGGGCAATGTGAACGCGCCGATTGTGGCGATGGTCTATCCGGTGCATGTCCAGCATGTGCTGACCGAATGGCCCGAAAAGCACCAACGCAATCGCAAGTGGTTCAGCCCCGAAAAGGCGGCCAAGAAACTGGAAGAACCCGCGCTGAAAAAGATCGTCGCGACCTTTGATCCCGCACGCCTGCGCTGACTTGCACCGGCGGGCAAAAAGCCTAATTGTCAATGATCCGCAGATGACAGGCCAAGATGATCCGTTTTCACCTCAAATGCGACCAGAACCACCAGTTTGAAAGCTGGTTTCAATCGGGTGCCGCCTTTGACAAGCTGGTGGCGGCCAAGATGGTGTCCTGCACGACCTGCGGGTCGACCGTGGTTGCAAAATCGGTGATGGCACCTGCAATTGCATCGGCACCGGAGGCTGCGCCTGCCGAGAACCCGATTGCCGCGCTGCGCAGACGGATCGAAAGCACTGCCGATTATGTCGGTACGGGCTTTGCCAAGGAAGCCCGCGCCATGCATGACGGCCTTGCTCCCGAACGCCCGATCTATGGCGAGGCCAACCTTGCCGAGGCGCGCAAGCTGGCCGAGGATGGCATCCCCGTCCTGCCGCTTCCGTTCATCCCCGCCAAGAAAGCGAATTGATGCAGGTTCTGATTACGGGCGCCAGCCGTGGCATCGGCAAGGCTTTGGCCGACGGGTATCGCGCCGCAGGTGCGGGCGTGATCGGCACGGGACGCAACGCAAAGGCGGGGCTGCACCCGCTTGAGCTGACCGACCCCGCTGCGATCAAGGCGCTGGCCGCGACCGTGGGCGATCAGGCGATCGACCTGCTGGTCTGCAATGCGGGCGTTTATGCCGACAAGGGGCAGTCGTTGGATCAGGGCTATCCGGCAGCGATGTGGGCGGACGGGTTTGCCACCAATGTCACGGGCGTATTCCTGACCGTGCAGGCCTTTCTGCCGCATCTGCGCCGCGCCAAGGCGGGCAAGATCGCGATCATTTCCTCGCAGATGGCGTCGCATACGCGGGCACCGGGCGGCAGCTATATCTACCGCGCAAGCAAGGCCGCAGCGCTGAACCTTGGCCGGAATCTCGCGACCGATCTGGCGCGTGACGGCATCAGCGTGGGCATCTATCATCCGGGCTGGGTGCGCACCGATATGGGCGGGTCTGCGGCCGAGATCAGCGTGGATGAAAGTGCCGCTGGCCTGATGGCGCGGTTCGCCGCGCTTGGCCCTGCGACATCGGGCTGTTTCGAGACATGGGACGGGCGCGCACACCCCTACTAAGCATTTGCGCTTTGCGCGGCGCACCAGTAAACGGGCGCGGATCAACGCCGCTTGTTTTCAAGGATGACCCATGCCGACGCTTGTGATGAAATTTGGGGGCACGTCTGTGGCCAATCTCGACCGTATCGCACGCGCGGCCAAGCGTGTCGCCGTCGAGGTCGCCAATGGCTATGACGTGATCGTCATCGTGTCCGCCATGTCGGGCAAGACCAACGAGCTGGTGGGCTGGGTGACCGAGACATCGCCGCTGTATGATGCGCGCGAATATGATGCGATCGTGTCCTCGGGCGAGAATGTGACGGCGGGGCTGATGGCGCTGCGGTTGCAGGAAATGGATATTCCCGCGCGCAGCTGGCAAGGCTGGCAGGTCCCCGTCCTGACCACCGACGCCCATGCCAGCGCGCGGATCGAGGATATCCCGACCACCAATATCGCCGCCAAATTCGACGAAGGCATGAAAGTCGCGGTCGTGGCAGGCTTTCAAGGTGTCAGCAAATCGGGGCGGATCACGACGCTGGGGCGTGGCGGGTCGGACACCACGGCCGTCGCCTTTGCCGCCGCTTTTGGTGCAGAGCGCTGCGATATCTACACCGACGTGGACGGGGTCTATACCACCGACCCGCGGATCACGTCCAAAGCGCGCAAGCTGGATAAAATCGCCTTCGAGGAAATGTTGGAACTGGCGTCACTGGGCGCCAAGGTCCTGCAGACCCGGTCGGTCGAACTGGCGATGCGCTACAAGGTGCGCCTGCGGGTGCTGTCATCATTCGAGGAACCATCGGACAGCGCCGGAACGCTGGTCTGCGATGAGGAGGAAATCATGGAATCCAATGTTGTGGCCGGTGTCGCCTATTCCCGCGACGAGGCGAAAATGACCCTGATCTCGGTTGCGGACCGCCCCGGGATCGCAGCGGCGATCTTTGGCCCCTTGTCGGATGCGGGTGTGAACGTCGACATGATCGTGCAGAACATTTCCGAGGAAGGCCGCACCGACATGACCTTTTCCTGCCCCAAGGATCAGGTCCTGCGCGCCGAAAAGGCGATGCAGGATGCCAAGGCCTCGGGTGCCATCAATTTCCATGACCTGATCGCGGACGAAGGTGTCGCCAAGGTCAGCGTCGTCGGCATCGGGATGCGCAGCCACACGGGGGTTGCCGCAAAGATGTTCAAGGTTCTCTCGGCAGAGGGGATCAACATCAAGGTCATCACAACCTCCGAGATCAAGATTTCTGTGTTGATCGACAGGAAATACATGGAACTTGCCGTGCAGGCCCTGCATGATGCCTTCGAATTGGACAAGGCGCGCTGATCCCGTCAGGATCGGTCCGCTGATATCGGGGGACCAATGCCGGAACGGTTGGAAAGCGAAAGCCGCAAGCTGCTGGGCCGTCTGCGCGAGGCTTTGGCCAGCAACAGCGAAGGTCAGGCACGGCTGAACCGTGTCGTGGACCTTATCGCCTCGTCCATGCAGGCCGAGGTCTGTTCGATCTACCTGTTCCGCGACGCCGAAACGCTGGAGCTGTGCGCCACCCAAGGCCTTGAACAGGATTCGGTCCACCAAACGCGGATGCGCCTTGGCGAAGGTCTGGTGGGGCGGACGGCCAAGACGGGCAATATCGTCAACACCGCCAATGCCCCCGCCGAAAAAGGGTTCCGCTACATGCCCGAGACGGGCGAGGAACGCTATTCGTCCTTCTGCGGTGTGCCGATCCAGCGTTTGGGCGACGTGCTGGGCGTGCTGGTCGTGCAGACCAAGACCGAACGGGTGATGACGCCCGACGAGGTTTACGCCCTTGAAATCGTGGCCATGGTCATCGCCGAGATGACCGAACTCGGGGCGTTCGTCGGTGAAGGGGCGGCCTTGTCGGCGCTGCACCAGAAACCTGTCCTCCTGCGTGGCTCCGTGGCGCAGGAAGGCACCAGCGCAGGCCGCGTCTATCTGCACGAACCCCGCGTGGTCGTGACCAACCCGATCTCGGACGATCCCGAAAAGGAAAAGATCCGCCTCAGCGAGGCGGTCGAAACCCTGCGCAAATCGGTCGACAACATGATGGTGGGGGCGCGGTCCGTAGATCCCGAACAGTTGCAGGTGCTCGAGGCCTACCGCATGTTCGCCAATTCCAGCAGCTGGATGCGCCGGATGCAGGACGACGTGCAAAGCGGGCTATCCGCCGAAGCCGCCGT
>DAISXL010000008.1:0-23251 GCA_036825855.1 Yoonia sp. | reverse complement strand
GCAACATCGGCCCCGGCGAATTGCTGGAATACGGCAAGAAACTGCGCGGGATCGTTCTGGAAGAAGGCAGCGTCGGCAGCCATGCCACGATTGTTGCCCGCGCCTGGGCCATTCCGCTGGTGATCAACGCCAAGGGTGTCACACGCGAGGCGCTGAACGGCGACATCATCCTTGTCGATGGCGATCAGGGCATCGCGCATCTGCGCCCCGACGACACCGTCCAGGCCGCGTTCCGCGACAAGATCGAGATGCAGGCGCGTGCGCAGGAACGCTATGCCTCGATCCGCGACCTGCCGGCGGAAACGCGTTGCGGATCGTTGATTTCGCTGCAGATGAATGCGGGGCTGATCGCGGACCTGCCGTCGCTTGCGGGGTCGGGTGCCGAAGGAGTGGGCCTGTTCCGCACCGAATTGCAGTTCCTGATCCGCAACCAGATGCCACAACGGGGCGAATTGTCGGCGCTTTATGACCGCGTGCTGAATGCAGCGGGCGGGCAGCGGGTGGCGTTCCGCACGCTGGACATCGGGTCGGACAAGGTGCTGCCATACATGAAGGCCAACAACGAACCCAACCCCGCGATGGGCTGGCGCGCGATCCGCGTGGGGCTTGATAAACCGGGTGTGCTGCGGATGCAGTTGCAGGCGCTGTTGCGCGGGGCTGCGGGGCGGCCTTTGACGGTGATGTTTCCCTTCATCACGCAGCTTAGCGAATTCCGCACCGCCAAGGCCGAGATGGACAAGGCCATCGACCGCGAAATCAAGCTGGGCCACCCGATCCCGTCCAAGATCGAAGTGGGCGCGATGCTGGAAACCCCGTCGCTGGCCTTCGCACCTGATGTGTTCTTTGAAGAGGCCGATTTCATCAGCATAGGCGGCAACGATCTGAAACAGTTCTTTTTCGCCGCCGACCGCGAAAACGAACTGGTGCGGCGGCGCTATGACACGCTCGACGTGAGTTTCCTGTCGTTTCTGGAGCATGTCATCAAACGCTGCGATGCGGCGGGCACGCCTTTGTCATTTTGTGGCGAGGATGCGGGCCGTCCGGTCGAAGCCTTGTGTTTCGCAGCCCTCGGCCTGCGCACCCTGTCGATGCGCCCTGCCTCGGTCGGTCCGGTCAAGCATCTGCTGCGCCGCGTTGATCTGAACGAGGTGAAGGCCGTGATGGATGCCGCCATCGCGAACGGCGACCAATCCGTGCGCCGTGCCGTATCCGACTGGCTGGTCTATCAGGTCTGAGGCAGGCGCTGCGCCGCCAGCTGGCGGTGGAATTCATCCAGCACGGCCGCATCGCCATGCTCGCGCACCAGCTGGCGCAGCCCGAAATGCACATGCGCAAGGGCGACATAGTAATCGACAAAGGCGTAATTGGTCCCTGCCCCCGCCACAGCCCCCAGCACAGGCACGGTCTGGGATGCCAGTTTCTGCGATAGCACAGCGGCGAATTTCGGCGCGACACGGCTGATCAGCGTGTTGACCGCCGCCCCCGACAGGCTAAGCCGCGCGCCGATAAAGGCCGTATCGACCCCGTCATCGGCGCTGCCCGGCCCGCCTGAGCCAAAGACGGCCAGACATTCCATGCGCGTTTCATCCGATGTCGGGTCCTCGCCATATTCGGCGGCGACATGGAGCACCGCGCGAAAGATCAGCGTTGTGGCGACAGGCAATTCCGCCAGCGCCGTGGGCAACCCGCCAAAGCCACCGATGGCACCGGACACCGTGCCGATGATCCGGTGGCTCTGGTCCGATCCGAACCGCTGACCGATCCCGCCGCGCGAGCGTGCGGCAATGTCGTAACTGCGGCGGAGAGCGTTGCGCGTCACCTCGTTCAACTGGTCGCGCAAAGGCTTGGGCAGCATCTTGAGCCCATCCTCGACCTGTCCACCGACGAAGTTGATCGCCTTCATCAGCACGCCATTCGCCTTGCGCTGGCGTAACGCCAAGGCCGCTATTCGCGCGCGCGCGTCGTCGGTCAGCGGCACTGGTACCGGGACAGGAACGGGATCATGCGGAACGGTTTTGTTGTCCATCCCCTTAAAATGGGATCACTGCGGCAAAATGCAATCATCCGCCTTGCGCACGGCCCCTTGCGTGCCGCTCCATGCGTCAGGGCGCAGCGACAGCCCCAGCACACGTTCGGGATTCGTGGGGGGTGGCATGACGACACCGGGCAGGTGCTGGAACCCGAAGCGGCTGTAATAGGGCAGATCGCCCACCAGCAGGATGCGCGACCAGCCCGCCTTGCGCGCCACCTGCGTCACGCGGTAGATCAACAGGCCCGCGATCCCTTCGCCCTGCCGCGTCGGGTGGACCGCCACCGGGCCAAGCAGGACAACAGGCAGATCGCCCACATAACAAGGCCAGCAGCGGATCACGCCCGCCAGCACACCGTCAGGATCACGCGCCGTCCAGCACAGATCGGCGATGGGGGAGACATGCTCGCGCAGACGGTAGGATGACAGCGCCGTGCGGCCCGGCGAAAAGCACAGATCGTACAGCGCTTCCGCTTCCCAGTAATCGGCGGCGGTCTCGATGGCCAGTGTGATGGAGGGTATTTGCATGCGTCTTTCATCTGGCCAAGATTGTCCGGCCACGCTACCCCTTGGCGGATCGCAGGAAAAGGTCTCGAGCAATGTTTTACGTCCCCAAAGACGGCCATAATCTGCCGCACAACCCGTTCAACGCGATCATCAGCCCGCGCCCCATCGGCTGGATCGCCACGCGCGGCGCGGACGGGCAGGACAACCTTGCCCCCTATTCGTTTTTCAATGCCGTCGCCTACGAGCCGCCACAGGTGATGTTCGCCTCGACCAGCGCCAAACCCGACCGCGACGGCACCAAAGACAGCGTGGCCAATATCCGTGAAACGGGGGTGTTTGCGGTCAATATCGTGGAATACGCGATGCGCGACGCGATGAACCAGACCTCGGGGCCATGGGACCGTGCGACCGACGAATTCGCGCTGGCAGGCATCACCAAAGCCGACTGCGAAACGATTCCCTGCGCGCGCGTGGCGGGTGCGCCAGCAACGCTGGAATGCAAGCTGACCCAGATCGTCACCCTGCCCGGTGCCGCCAATTTCGCCGTTTTCGGCGAGGTGACAGGCGTGCATATCCGCGACAATTGCCTTGTGGACGGCATTTTCGATGTCACGACCTTTCAACCACTGTCCCGTCTCGGCTATCGCGATTACGCTGTGGTGCGCGAGGTATTCAGCCTCACCCGTCCGGGAGAAAAAGCATGACAGAAACCTTCCTTGGCATCATCGGCGGTTCCGGCATCTATGACATGGCGGGGTTGCAGGACGCCGCATGGATCACCGCCGACAGCCCGTGGGGCGCGCCGTCGGACGCGGTGCTGACAGGGCGGCTGGAAGGGGTCAAAATGGCCTTCCTGCCCCGCCATGGACGCGGCCATGTACATTCGCCCACCACCGTGCCCTACCGCGCCAATATCGACGCGCTGAAACGGCTGGGTGTCGCCGATATCATCAGCGTCAGCGCCTGCGGATCGTTCCGCGAAGAAATGGCACCGGGCGATTTCGTCATCGTGGACCAGTTCATCGACCGGACCTTCGCGCGCGAAAAATCCTTCTTCGGCACGGGTTGCGTGGCGCATGTGAGCCTTGCCCACCCGACCTGCCCGCGCCTGTCGGACGCTTGTGCTGCGGCAGCCGAGGCGGCGGGGATCACCGTGCACCGCGGTGGCACGTATCTGGCGATGGAAGGCCCGCAATTCTCGTCACTGGCGGAAAGCAGGCTCTACCGCAGCTGGGGCTGCGACGTGATCGGCATGACCAATATGCCCGAGGCGAAACTCGCCCGCGAGGCAGAGATCTGCTATGCCTCCGTTGCGATGATTACCGATTACGACAGCTGGCACCCCGACCACGGCGCGGTCGACATCACCGCGATCATCGCGACCCTGCAAGGCAACGGCACCAAGGCCCGCGACCTGATCGCGCGCCTGCCTGCTTTGCTCGGGGCCGACCGCGCCCCCTGCCCGCATGGCTGCGACCGCGCGCTGGATCATGCGATCATGACCGCCCCCGACAAACGTGATCCCGCGCTGATGGCGCGGCTTGATGCGATCACTGCCCGTATCTTTGCGAAAGAAACCCTATGAAAACCGTCCGCGACTATATCCGCACCATCCCCGATTTCCCGCATGAGGGGATCATGTTCCGCGATGTGACCACCCTTTTCAGCGATGCGCGCGGCTTTCGCATGGCGATCGACCAGTTGCTGCACCCCTATGCAGGCACCCCTATCGACAAGGTCGTGGGGCTGGAAGCACGCGGTTTCATCCTTGGCGGCGCCATTGCACACCAGCTGTCGGTCGGCTTCGTGCCGATCCGGAAAAAAGGCAAATTGCCCGGCAAGACCATCGAACAGGCCTATCAGCTCGAATATGGCGAGGCGGTGATGGAACTGCACGACGATGCGCTGCATCCGGGCGACAAGGTTCTGCTGGTCGATGACCTGCTGGCGACAGGCGGCACCGCCGAGGCGGGCATCCGTTTGGTCGAACGCTTGGGCGCGCAGGTCGTGGGCTGTGCTTTCATCATCGACCTGCCCGAACTGGGTGGTGCCCGGAAATTGGAACAGCTCGGGATGCAGGTGCATAGCCTCTGCGCCTTCGAAGGACTTTGAGGCGCTCCGCGCGGGGAGTATTTGGGGAAAAAAGAAGTTGTTAAGGAAGATCGGGTAAACCCGTGACACGGTACAGGCTGGAGAGCCGATGACCGTGAAATGAGAAGTCGCCCGATCCCGGACCCCAGAACGGTCAGCCTGTAGCGGGCGGCGGGGTCGGGCGCGCCTCTTACGACTTCTTTTTTCCAAAAATACTCCCGCCGGAGGCGCGGCCCCACCGCACCTATCCCTGAGGCAGGATTACACCGGGGTTCATGATGCCCTGCGGGTCCAGTGCATCCTTGATCGCGCGCAGCATCGCAAGTTTCGCCGGATCGCCATAGCGTTGCAGATCGCCCACCTTGGCCCGCCCGATCCCGTGTTCGGCGCTGACCGATCCTTCCAAAGCCGCGACCAGATCATGGACTGTCTTCTGCACGGCGGAACGCAGCGTGTCATAGTCGCTGCGCGACCGCCCTTTGGCAGGAAAGACGTTGTAATGCAGGTTGCCATCGCCCAGATGGCCAAAGCAGTTGATGCGCATATCTCCCAAGGCCTGCAGCGCGGCACCGGCTTTTGCGATGAATTCCGGGACCGCGCTCAGCGGCAAGGCGATGTCGTGCGACGCGATCGCCCCGATCCGGCGGTTCGCCTCGGGGATGTTTTCGCGGATGTCCCACAGCGCCTGCCTTTGCGCCGCCGATCGCGCGACCACCCCGTCAAGGGCGAGGCCAGCCTCGAACGCCTCTGCGAACAGGCGTTCAAGGGCGGCATCCGGATCACCGTTGGCGGGAAGGCCAAGGTCGATCAGCACGCTCCATTCGGGAACCTCTGCGAAGGGCTGGCGCACCTCAGGCCCGACTTCGGCCAGAAAGTCGAACCCTTGCCGGTGCATCAACTCGAATGCGGACAAGCCGTCACCGATCTGCGCGCCTGCAAGCGCCAGAAGGTCGAGAGCGGCCTGCGGGGATGGCACCGCCAGCAGGGCCGCGCCCATATGCACCGGGCGCGGCACCAGCCGCAGGGCGGCGGCGGTGATGATCCCCAGCGTGCCTTCCGCCCCGATCATCAGGTTGCGCAGGTCATAGCCGGTGTTGTCCTTGCGCAGCCGTGTCAGGCCATGCCAGATCGTGCCATCGGGGCGCACGACCTCCAGCCCCAGACAAAGCGCGCGCGCATTGCCGTAGCGCAGCACGTTCACGCCGCCTGCGTTCGTCGCCAGCAATCCGCCGATCCGCGCCGATCCTTCGGAGGCGAGCGAGAGCGGGAACAGCCGGCCTGCATCCTCGGCGGCCTGTTGCACATGGGCAAGGATCACGCCTGCCTCGCAGACCAGCACGTTTTCGGAAGGATAGACCGCGCGGATCTTGTTGAGCCGCTCCAGTGACAGAACCACCGGCGCCGGTCCATGCGCCATCACCTGCCCGCCAACAAGGCCGGTGCCGCCGCTATAAGGCACGATCCCCACGCGCGCCGTGGCGCAGGCGGCGACCACAGCGGCGACAGCGGCAGTATCGGCAGGTGCCACGACCAGCCCCTGCCCTTGCCAGCGCCCACGCGGTTCGGTGAAATAGGGGGCAGCGTCAGCCTTGAAGGCCGCCGCGTCCAGCAGCCCGCGCAGCTGTTCTTCAAAAGCGGGGGTCACCGCATTCAGCATCAGCCCACATCCGTCTTGCCGCGCCGGTCATGGCGCAGGTTGGCGTAAAGCACATGGTTGCGCCAGCGCCCATTGATCTGCAGATAGCTTTGCGCAACACCTTCGTATTTGTAGCCGCATTGTTCCAGCAACCGCCGTGACGGGGTATTCTCGGGCAGGCAGCCCGCCTCGATCCGGCTCAGGTCCAGCACGGTGAAGGCGTGATTCACGACTGCTTGCACAGCCTCGCGCATATAGCCTTGCCGCGCGTAAGGCGCACCGATCCAATATCCCGTGATCCCCGATTGTGCAGGACCACGCTTGATATGGTCCAGCGTAATTGCCCCTAAAAGCGCGTCATCGGACCGGCGGATCAGGAACAGGGGCAAGGCCGAGCCTTGGGCAATCGACCGTTGTGCCCAATAGACACGGTTGGTGAAACCCTTGCGCGACAGATGGTCAGCGGCCCAGCTTGGTTCCCATGGCACCAGAAATTCGGCACTGGCTTGCCGCAGCGCCGCCCATGGACGGAAATCCGTGTGCATGGGCGCGCGCAGGGTCAGCCGTTCGGTTTCGATCCGGACCTTGCGCTTGATGCCCAGCATTATGCGGCAAGCCGTGCTTTCAACGCAGCCAGCGTCGGGGCCTGATCGGCCGGACCGTAAAGCGCCATCGCCGACCCCGCCTGTCCTGCCATCTGCGCGGCGAAGGCTTTGACATCGCCGGTCGTCACATCGTCGATATGGGCGATGGTTTCCTCGATCCCCGGAATCCGGTCCCAGATCGACAACAGTCGCGCCAGACGTTCGGCGCGGTTCGACGGGCTTTCCAGCCCCATCAGCAGACCGGCCTTCATCTGCGCGCGGGCGCGGGCGACCTCGGCGGCGGACATGTCGTCGGCGGCGCGTTTCATCTCGTCGATGGTCAGGTTGGCCAGTTCCGCGATCTGTTCGGCGCTGGTGCCGGCATAGATCGTGGTCATGCCGGTATCCTCATAGGCGCCAGCCTGCGCAAAGATCGTATAGCACAGCCCACGGTTTTCACGGATTTCCTGAAACAGTCGCGAGGACATGCCGCCGCCCAAGGCCGTTGCATAGATCTGCGCGGTATAGATCGCAGGGTCGGTATAGGTCGGTCCTTCAAGGGCAAGCGCGAAATGCACCTGTTCCAGCGCCTTGGTCGCGCGCCGTTCGCCGCCGATGAATTTGGCGGGCTGCAACAGACCCGGCGCACGTTCGACCCGTGGCAGATGGCCGAACAGGGCCTCGGCCTGCCGGACGATGGCATCGTGATCGACGGCACCGGCCGCGGCAAGGATCATCTGGTTCGGCCCGTAATGTTCGCCGACAAAACGGTCGAGATCGCCTTTGGCAAAGGTGCTGACGCGCGCGGCCTCGCCCAGAATCGACCGGCCGAGGGGTTGGTCGGGATAGGCTTCTTCCTGCAACCAGTCGAAGATGATGTCGTCGGGCGTATCAAGCGTCTGACCGATTTCCTGCAGGATCACGCCGCGTTCGACCTCGATCTCGCTGTCCTCGAACAGAGGGTTCAGCAGGATGTCGGCGATAATATCAAGGCCAAGGGCCACGTCGTCTTCCAGCACGCGGGCATAGTACGCCGTCATCTCGCGGCTGGTATAAGCGTTGATATAGCCGCCCACATCCTCGATCTGTTCGGCGATTTGCAGCGCGGTGCGGGTCTTGGTGCCCTTGAAGGCCATATGTTCCAGAAAATGCGCGATGCCGTTCTGTTCGATCCGTTCGTGCCGCCCGCCCGCCAGCACCCAGATGCCGATGCTGGTGGATTTCAGCCCGGGCATCTGTTCGGTGACGATGCGCAATCCGTTGGACAGGGTGTGTTGCTGGATGCTCAAGTTATGATCCGTTCCTTGATGACGGCTTGCAGCGCCGCCAAATCTGCTGCGACAGGTGTGACCCGTTCGGGCCGGTCGTACAAGTCCGCCATGCGCGCGGGCAGCGGCGCGGATATGCCCGAGGCCGCCTTGACCGCGTCGGGGAATTTGGCGGGATGGGCGGTAGCGAGTGTCACCATCGGCACAGCGCCTAGATAGGCCTGCGCCACATGCGCGCCGACGGCGGTGTGCGGGCACAGAAGTTCGCCGTGCTGCGTGTGATAGGCGGCAATCGTGGCGCTGGTCTCTTCCTCGGACGCGCGGCCCGATTTGAAGGTCGCGGTCAGCATGTCATAGGCGCCTTGCGAAATGGTGAAGCCGCCGGATTTCAGATCCTCCATCTGGCTGGCCACTGCCGTCCCGTCCTGCCCGTAGGCATAGAACAGCGCGCGTTCGAAATTGGAGCTGACCTGAATATCCATCGACGGGCTGATCGTGGGCGTGACACCTTCCTTGGTGTAAGCCCCCGTCAGAAGGGTCCGGTGCAAAATATCGTTGCGGTTCGTCGCGACGACCAGATCGGCGATCGGCAGGCCCATCTGTTTCGCGATGAACCCCGCGAAAATGTCACCGAAATTGCCGGTTGGCACGGTAAAGCTGACGGGCCGGTGCGGCGCGCCAAGGCTGACGGCGGCGGTGAAATAATAGACCACCTGCGCCAAAACACGGCCCCAGTTGATCGAATTGACCCCCGCCAGCCGCACGTCATCGCGAAAGGCAAAGTCGTTGAACATATCCTTCACCAGCGCCTGACAATCGTCGAAATCCCCTGTCACGGCCAGCGCGTGCACATTCGCCTCGACCGGTGTGGTCATCTGGCGGCGCTGCACCTCGGACACGCGGCCATGCGGGTAGAGGATGAACACATCGACAGCCTTCAGCCCGCGAAACGCCTCGATCGCCGCCGATCCGGTATCGCCGGAGGTCGCACCGACGATGGTCACACGGTCGCCCGAACGGGACAAGGCGGCCTGAAACATCTGGCCGATCAACTGCATGGCGAAATCCTTGAACGCCAGGGTCGGGCCGTGAAACAGTTCCAGCAGGTAATGATTGCTGTCCACCTGCACCAAAGGTGCGCGGGCAGCATGGCCGAAACCCGCATAGGCGCGCGCGATCAGGTCGCGGAACTGCGCATCGGTGAAAGTGTCGCCGATGAAGGGGCGCATCACGTCGAACGCCACGTCCTCGTAAGACTTGCCCGCCATCGCGGCGATCTGGGCATGGGTCAGCGTCGGGATATCCTCGGGCAGATACAGCCCGCCGTCACGCGCCAGCCCTGTCAGCATCGCCTGTTCGAATGTCAGCACGGGGGCCGTGCCACGGGTCGAGATATAGCGCATGGGTCAGGCGTCCTTTGGCCGAAGAGTGCGGAGGATCAGGAACAGGGACATAACGGCCCAGACCGCAGCCAGCAAGAACCATGTGATCGCGTATTCAAAGTGGTCGTTCTTGATATCCGCCGTCGCGACCGGCAGCGCCGTCAGGCGCGGGTCGGCAGGGGTGGTGGCGGTGGCCACGACCATCAGGGGCAGTGTGTCCAGCTCTGCCGCCATGGTCGCGACATTACGGGCGAACCAGATATTGCCGTCAAGGTCAGGGTCCGGCGTGCTGTCGGTCTGGTCATCGGGCCACAGCAGGGTGCCTGTGACCTGCATCGGGGCCAGCAGCGGATCGGCCTCCTTGGCCTCCAGCGGCAAAAGCCCCTGATCCAGCAGGATCGCTGTGCCGTCATCCGTCTCGAAGCGTGAAATCACGCGGTAGCCGGTGCCAGCCGCCGTGCCCGACACCAGCACATGCAACTCTTCGCCCGTGGGCGCACCAGACAGCGCAACGCGGGTGTATTCGTCGGCGGCTTCAGTCACATCGGTGGCCAAGGCACGCGGTTCCGCCGCCAGCCGCCCGTTGATATTGGCGAGGATGTCGTTCTTCCACGCCAGCCGTTCGATCTGCCACAGCCCCAGCCAGATCAGCACACCGCAGCCGGCGATGCCCAACAGCAGGGGGAACAGGATTTTGCGCAGCATGAAAGGACCTTGATGTGAAAAGCGCGCGGGAGCACCGCGCGCTTGATGGCTGGGTTGGGTCGGGGTGAGCCCCGCCTTACGCGCCCCAGATGTAGATGGCAGCGAACAGGAACAGCCAGACCACATCGACAAAGTGCCAGTACCAGATCGCGGCCTCGAAGCCGACATGCTTTTCGGGGGTGAAATGGCCACGCTCGACGCGCAGCAGACAGACCAGCAGGAATATCGCGCCGATCACCACATGCGCGCCGTGGAAACCCGTCGCCATGAAGAAGTTGGCATAGTGGATTTCACCGCCGAAGGTATAGCCATCCTGGGTCACGAGGATCCAGTATTCATAGGCCTGGAAGCCGGTGAAGATCACACCGAAGATGATCGCCAGGATCAGCCCCAGCTTGAGGTCTTTGCGGTTGTTGTCGTGGACCAGCGCATGGTGCGCCCATGTCGCGGCACAGCCCGAGATCAGCAGCAGCAAGGTGTTGATCAGCGGCAGGCCGAACGGGTCGATCGCATAGATTTCCGGCTTGACATATTCGGTGCCGAAATAGGTCTCCATCGGGTACATCTGGTGTTTGAAGAACGACCAGAACCATGCGGCAAAGAACATGACCTCGGACATGATGAACATGATGAAGCCATAGCGCAGGCCGATCCGCACGACAGGGGTATGGTCGCCCGCACGGCTTTCGGCGACGACATCGGCCCACCATGCGTACATGACGTAAAGCACCATCGCGAGACCGATCAGGAACACATAGGGTCCGCCGCCTTGCTTGGGCATCCAGAGCACGGCGCCGAACAGCATGATGAACGCGCCAAGGCCGCCAAGGAATGGCCAGACCGAGGGTGGCAGGATGTGGTAATCGTGGTTTTTCGCTTGCGCCATCTGGTGCGTTCCCTATCGGCTGTCTTCAGTAAGTCTCTATGGCGTCTTGCGGCGCCGGTGTCAAAGCTGTTGGGGCGACGGCCGCCGCCTGCACGTAATCGTCCGGCACGTCGATCTGGAAGAACGTGTAGCTGAGCGTGATCGTGTGCACATGCTGCCCTTCGCGGTCATTGACGATATCGGGATGAACGAAAAAAGACACCGGCATCAGGACCGTTTCACGGGGCGCCAGCACCTGTTCGGTGAAACAGAAACACGCGATCTTGTCGAAAAAGCCGCCAGCCTCGTAAGGCGTGACGTTGTAAGAGGCCTGTCCCGCGATCGGCACGTCCAAAGGGTTGTGCGCCTCATAGAACACCAGCGCGGTTTCACCGATCCGCACTTCGACCTCGCGCTGGACGGGTTCAAAGGTCCAGGGCATGTCCCGCTCCAGCGAGCCGTCGAAGCGCACCTTGATCGTCTGGTCAAGGATCACGTCGCTGTCGCCTTCGGCAACATTGGTCGTCCCGCCAAAGCCCGTCACCCGGCAGAACCAGTCATAGAACGGCACCGACGCCCAGGCCAGCGCGCCCATCACCACGACCAGCGCGGTCGCCTGTGCGGCGCTACGATAGATTCCTGTCAGACGGGGAAAGAGGGTCATTCGGTCACCTCCGGATCAATGATCAATTGCGGGCGCGGGGCGTGATCGAAGGTCTCGAACTGCCGGATATCGTCAAGCTGCGTCACCTTTACAACGGTCAGGCCAAAGACGATGGCAATGAAGCCGACCAGCAGCAGACCGACCCCCGTGTTCCGCCCCTTGCGGCGCGTGTGGAGTTCGTGTTCGACGCGGATCACCATGACCAGCCTCCCAATCCGTAAAGCCGCAGCGCAGCTTCGACGAGCAATGCGCCAAAATGCGCGAAAAGATAGTAAAGCGACACTTTGAAGACCTTGATCTCGACGGCGTGCTTGTCGGCCTCGCAGGCCGCATCGTCGCGCCGCCAGATCTCATAGGCGCCTTTCAGGAACCAACCATTCATCACGACGGCCACCGCCATATAGACCGGCCCCCCGATCGAGGTCAGCCCGAGACCCAGCGCGACCGGCACCAGCAGCAGCGTGTAGACCAGCACATGCCGCCGGGTTGCATCCCGCCCGTGCGTTTCGGTCAGCATCGGCACACCGGCGCGGCCGTAGTCGGATTTCACGAACAGCGCCAGCGCCCAGAAATGCGGCGGCGTCCACATGAAGATCAGCGCGAACATCAGAACCGATTCGATGCTGACGCCGCCTGTCGCGACCGCCCAGCCAATCATCGGCGGAAAGGCCCCCGCCGCACCACCGATCACGATGTTCTGCGGCGTCGCCCGTTTGAGCCACATCGAATAGATGACAAGGTAGAAGAAGATGGTGAAGGCCAGCAAGGCCGCGGCAAGCAGGTTGGTCGCCAGCGCCAGCAGCAAAATCGCAAAGCCCGACAGTGCCGCACCGATGCCCAGCGCCTCGCCGGGGGCCACGCGGCCCGACGGAATGGGCCGGCCTGCGGTGCGTTTCATCACCGCGTCGATATCGGCATCCCACCACATGTTCAGCGCGCCGGAGGCCCCTGCCCCTACCGCAATGCACAGGATCGCGACAAAGCCGACGAAAGGATGCACGGAGACAGGCGCCACCAGCAGCCCGACAAGGGCGGTGAACACGACCAGAGACATCACCCGCGGCTTGAGAAGCGCGAAATAGTCGCCCATCCCCGCCTCGGTTGCGGTGTGGTCGTTGGCGCTGATATCGGTCATGGGCAACCTGCTCTTGCAAAGCGCCCGACGGTCACGCTGGCAGGCGTGCCATCAGGCGGTCGATGATCCGTCCGACGATCAGGACAGTCCCTGCTCTTCGGCCAGCCACGCGTCGTAGGTTTCCTGGCTGACCACTTTCACGGTAATTGGCATATAAGCATGCGCCTGACCGCAAAGTTCCGAACACTGGCCGAAATAAATGCCTTCGCGTTCGGCGGCGAACCACAACTGTGCAAGGCGGCCCGGGATGGCGTCCTGCTTTACGCCGAAGGCGGGGATGGTCCAGGAATGGATCACGTCGGCGGCGGTCACCTGCATGACGACAGTGGCCCCGACAGGGACGACGACGGCAGTGTCGGTGGCCAGCAGATATTGGTCTTGGGTATAGCCGAACTCTTCCAGTTCGTCGCGGTTCAGCATGAAGCTGTCAAAGGTCACGCCCTCGTCGACATATTCATAGCCCCAGTACCACTGGTAGCCCGTCACCTTGATGGTGATGTCGGCTTCGGGGATTTCCTGCTGCTTGAACAGGATCGGCAGCGAGAAAGCACCGATGAAGACCAGGATGACGATCGGCACCACGGTCCATGCGATTTCCAGCGGGGAATTGTGGGTGAAACCGGCAGGGTTCGGGTTGCGGCGCGCGTTGTAGCGGATGATCACATAGGCCAGCAGGCCGGTGACGAACAACGTGATTACCGTGATGATCACCAGCAACATCGTGTCCAGCCAAACCACATCGCGTGCGAGTTCCGTGGCCGACGGCTGGAACCCCATGCCGCCCGGCACAGGCTGACCCACGATCTCGAGGTCCTGGCCGATGTTCTGTTGTGCCATGGCCGTGCTGCCCGCGAGAACCAGACCAAGCGTGGTCCAGAGTGAGGTTGCAAAGGTGTTCAGTCGCATATTCTACCCTAACTTCATAAGGCCTTGCGGCCTCTTTCCCCGGTCTCTCCGCTCGGGCTACGGGCGGAATCCCATTGTCTTGCTACGCCCATGTCCCATATCCTGACGCACAACTCAAGAACTGCTGTTGCGGCAAACAGACGCTTTTGCCCCCGAAAACCGCCGCCAAAGGATAGAATGATGACCGCCACCCCATTTCGCCCGTTCGAGACCCATCTGGATCAGGCGCAGGCGCTTGACCTGCTGCGTGCGGCGACGGCGGGGGCGGACGACGGCGAGTTGTTCATCGAACGGCGCAAATCCGAAATGCTTTCGCTGGACGACGGGCGCATCAAGACAGCCAGTTTCGATGCCTCCGAAGGGTTTGGCCTGCGCGCCGTGCGCGGCGAGACGGCGGGCTATGCCCATGCCACCACCATCGACGAACATGCGCTGCGGCGTGCGGTTTCGACCGCGCGGCTGGCCGTGGGCGATGGCGGCGGGGTGATGGCCGATGCGCCTGCGGGCACCAACCGCAAGCTTTACAGCGATGATGATCCGATGCTGCAAGCGACATTCCCCGCCAAGATCGACGTGTTGCGCGAGATTGACGCCTTTGCCCGCGCGCTTGATCCGCGTGTTGTGCAGGTATCGGCCAGCCTTGGTGCATCGCATCAGGAGGTGGTGATCCTGCGCCCCGAAGGCACGCTGGTTACAGACACGCGCCCGATGTCGCGCATCAATATCAGCGTGATCGTCGAACAGAACGGCAAGCGCGAAAGCGGCGGCATGGGCGGCGGAGGCCGTGTGGGCCTGATCGGGCTGATCGGCCGCGCCCATTGGGAACCCATCGTGCGCGAAGCGTTGCGCATCGCGCTTGTGAACCTTGACGCCGAACCTGCCCCTGCGGGTGTCATGGATGTCGTGCTTGGCCCCGGCTGGCCCGGCATCCTGCTGCACGAAGCCATCGGGCATGGCCTTGAGGGGGATTTCAACCGCAAGGGATCAAGCGCCTTTGCCGGGCTGATGGGCCAGCAGATCGCGGCCAAGGGTGTGACCGTGCTTGATGACGGCACCATCCCCGACCGGCGCGGGTCAATCACCGTGGATGACGAAGGCACGCCAAGTGCGAAAAACGTGCTGATCGAGGATGGCGTGCTGGTGGGCTATATGCAGGACCGCCAGAATGCCCGCCTGATGGGGGTTGCCCCCACCGGCAATGGGCGGCGCGAAAGTTTTGCCCACACGCCGATGCCGCGCATGACCAACACCTATATGCTGGCGGGCGATGCCAGCCCGGAAAGCCTTGTGTCCGAGTTGAAGGACGGGATTTATGCCGTGGGTTTCGGCGGCGGGCAAGTCGACATCACCAACGGCAAGTTCGTGTTTTCCTGCACCGAAGCCTATCGCGTCAAGAATGGCGTGATCGGCGCGCCTGTGAAAGGGGCGACCCTGATCGGTGACGGGGCGACCGCCTTGCAGCGGATCAGGGGGATCGGCAACGATCTGGCCCTCGACCCCGGCATCGGCAATTGCGGCAAGGCAGGCCAATGGGTGCCTGTGGGCGTGGGCCAGCCCAGCCTGCTGATCGGCGGGCTGACCGTGGGGGGCGCGGCAGCGTGACAGCGCGATTCGCAGTCTATCTGCGATGCGCTGCCGAAGACACGAATGACTAATACATTCTGATTGAACGGCTTAGGCATAAGCCGGACAGAATGTCGCAGCGATTCATGGCTTGTTAACGCTGTTGTCCTAAACCTTGTGAAGCAATAGGCGGAGCAAGGGATGACCAAACCGACACGATCTTCCACCACCCCCCAACTCCCCCCCACCACGGAAGAGGATGCGATCACCCATCTTCGCCTATTGCGATCCCGCCGCGTGGGACCGGCGACCTATCGGCGGCTGCTGGCGGAATACGGCAGCGCCGCTGACGCGCTACAGGCCCTGCCCGATGTCGCCCGCGCGGCCGGTGTCGATGATTACGAAATCTGCCCCCTCGGCGTGATCCGCGCCGAATTGCAGGCGGGCAAGGCCGCGGGGGCGCGGCTGTTGTCGGACCGTGACCCGCTTTATCCCGATGCCTTGCGCACGATCCCCGATGCGCCGCCGCTGATCTGGTGTCTGGGGCGGGCCGAGTTGCTGGCGCGCCCAATGGTGGCGCTGGTTGGCGCGCGCAACGCGTCCTCCTTGGGCAGCCGCATGGCGCGCAAACTGGCGAATGATCTGGCTGATGCGGGTTATGTCGTGGTGTCGGGCCTTGCGCGCGGGATCGACACGGCGGCGCATCTGGGCGCGCTGGCGGGCGGTACGGTCGCCGTGCTGGCGGGCGGTGTCGATGTGATCTATCCCGTGGACAACACCCAACTGGCCCATGACATCGCCAAACAAGGGCTGCGCCTGTCGGAAATGCCGATGGGGCTGCAACCGCAGGCACGGCATTTCCCGGCGCGCAACAGGATCATCTCGGGCCTGGCACAAGCCGTTGTCGTGGTCGAGGCGGCGGCTAGATCGGGCAGCCTGATCACCGCGCGCAACGCGCTGGATCAGGCACGCGACGTGCTGGCGGTGCCCGGCCATCCGTTCGATGCGCGCGCGGCAGGCTGCAACATGCTGCTGCGCGACGGGGCAACGCTGGTGCGATCCGCCGAGGACGTGATCGAGGCGCTGGCGCCGAAAACCGTGACGGTGCCCTCTGTGCCAGAGCCTGCGCCGCAACCCCGCCCCGCCCTGCGCAATATCGCCGCGCTGCACGCGATGATCCTGTCACGCCTTGGCCCCGCCCCTGTCGCCGAAGACCAGCTTTTGCGCGATCTGGCGGTCGCTGCGACGGATGTGGCCCCCGCCCTTGTCGATCTGGAACTTGACGGCAAGATCACGCGGCAGGCGGGCGGATTGCTGGCCCGCGCGGTGTAAGGGAAAACTTCAATGCCTCCGGCGGGGATATTTCGGCTCGGAAGATGGGCGGAATTTCGCGTCATTGACATTCGCGCCATCGTCGCCACATCTTGCGCCACTTGATCAAAGCCGCGCAGATAAAGGATTCCCATGCCCGTCGTCGTTGTCGAATCCCCCGCAAAAGCCAAGAAAATCAACGAATATCTTGGCCGCGGCTATACGGTTCTGGCATCCTACGGCCATGTCCGCGACCTGCCGCCCAAGGATGGCTCGGTCCTGCCGGATGACGATTTCGACATGAAATGGGAAATCGCGACCGACAGCAAAAAGCATATCAAAGCCATCGTCGACGCGCTGAAAAGCGACAATGAACTGATCCTCGCCACCGACCCCGACCGCGAGGGCGAGGCGATTTCATGGCACCTGACCGAGGCCCTGACCGAGAAGAAAGCGATCCGCAAGGACACGCCCGTCAGCCGCGTGGTGTTCAACGCGATCACCAAGACCGCGATCCTCGAGGCCATGAAAAACCCCCGTCAGGTCGATGCCCCCTTGGTCGAGGCGTATCTGGCGCGCCGCGCATTGGATTATCTGGTGGGCTTCAACCTGTCCCCCGTTCTGTGGCGCAAACTGCCCGGTGCCAAATCGGCGGGCCGCGTGCAATCGGTCTGTCTGCGCCTGATCGTCGAGCGCGAAATGGAGATCGAGGCGTTCCGCAATCAGGAATACTGGACCGTCAAGGCACAGCTGCAATCGCCCCGCGGCCAGATGTTCGAGGCGCGGCTGACGACGCTCGCGGGCAAGAAGCTTGATAAATTCGATCTGGGCAATGCCACGCAGGCCGAAATGGCCGTGCAGGCGGTCACGTCGCGCGATCTGAAGATCACATCCGTCGAAGCGAAACCCGCCACCCGCAACCCCAGCCCGCCCTTCATGACCTCGACCCTGCAGCAAGAGGCGAGCCGCAAATTCGGCATGGGTGCCAAGCAGACGATGAGCGTGGCGCAGCGTTTGTACGAATCGGGTCTGATCACCTATATGCGGACCGACGGGATCGACATGGCGCCCGAGGCTGTGACCGGCGCACGCGACGCGATCAAGGCAAAATTCGGCGCGAAATACCTGACTGACCAGCCGCGCATCTATAAAAACAAAGCCAAGAACGCGCAGGAAGCGCATGAATGTATCCGCCCGACCGACATGATGGTCGCCGCCGATCAGGCCGATATCAAGGATGCCGACCAGCGCAAACTCTATGACCTGATCTACAAGCGCACGCTGGCCAGCCAGATGGCGGCGGCCCAGCTGGAACGCACCGTGGTCGATGTGGCCAGCGCTGATGGGCAGGTCATCCTGCGCGCCAACGGGCAGGTCATGGTGTTCGACGGTTTCATCGCGATCTATGAAGAAGGCCGCGACGACACGGCGGACGAAGACGACAAGCGCCTGCCGCAACTGGCGGAAGGCGAAAAGGTCGTCAAACAATCGGTCGACCCCGAACAGCATTTCACCCAGCCTCCGCCCCGCTATACCGAGGCAACGCTGGTCAAGCGCATGGAAGAACTGGGCATCGGGCGGCCCTCGACCTATGCGTCGATCGTCACGACGATTCAGGATCGCGGCTATGTCGAAAAGGACAAGAACCGCCTGATCCCGCAGGACAAGGGCCGTTTGGTCACCGCGTTCCTGATGAACTATTTCCAGAAATACATTGGCTATGACTTCACCGCCGATCTGGAAAACCAGCTGGACGAGGTCAGCGCGGGCGACGCCGATTATAAAAAGGTGCTTCACCGTTTCTGGCGCGATTTTTCCGCCGCGATCGCGGAAACCGCCGATCTGCGCATCGGTGAGGTCCTCGACAAGATCAACGAGGTGCTGGAACCGCATCTGTTCCCGCCGACTGCCGATGGCACCGACCCGCGTCTTTGCCCCAATTGCGGCGCAGGGCGTTTGTCGATGCGCACGGCGCGGTCGGGTGGTGCGTTCATCGGCTGTTCGAATTACCCCGAATGCCGTTATACCCGCCCCTTTGGTCCGCCCGACCCCGAGGCTGAAAAATCCGCCATCCCCCCCGATGGCAAGTTGCTCGGCCATGATGCGGGCGATGAAATACGCATCTTCAAAGGCCGTTTTGGCCCCTATGTCCAGCGCGGGGCGACGTCGGAGTCGAACCCCAAGCCCGACCGCACCGGCGTGCCCGCAGACTGGGCGCCCGAGGAGGTGGATCTGGAACAGGCTTTGCGCCTGCTGCAACTGCCCCGCCAGATCGGCCCGCATCCCGAGGATGGCGTCATGGTCTGGGCCAACATCGGGCGGTATGGGCCGTATCTGAAACACGCGGCCAGCACGTCCGACAAGGGCGGCACCAATGCCAATCTGGACGGCATCGACGAGGTCTGGACCGTGGGCATGAACCGCGCCGTGCAATTGCTGGCCGAAAAGGTCGCCTCGCGCGGCGGGCGCGGCAAGGCCGCCGCCCCGATCCGCGAACTGGGTGAACACCCGCAGGCAGGCGGTGCGGTCGCGATTTATGACGGCAAATACGGGCCTTACGTGAAATGGGACAAAATCAACGCCACGATCCCCGAAACCATCACGCCCGATGATCTGACGCTGGCGCAGGCCATCGACCTGATCGACGAACGCGCGTCCAAGGCGGGCAAAAAGAAACCGTCAGCCAAGAAGCCGGCCGCGAAAAAGCCCACCGCCAAGAAACCGGCTGCGAAAAAAGCCGCACCAAAGAAAGCGGCGACCAAATAGCGGCGCTGCACTGCGGCGATTGACTTTGGCAGGGCCGCACGACAATTTTGCGCAAATCGACAAGGGGAGCGGCATGAAAAAGGTTTACGGCTCGGCGCAGGAGGCTCTGGACGGGCTTTTGTTCGACGGCATGTTCATCGCGGCAGGGGGCTTTGGCCTTTGCGGTATCCCCGAATTGCTGCTGGCGGCGATCAAGGATGCGGGCACCAAGGATCTGACCTTTGCGTCCAACAACGCGGGTGTCGATGATTTCGGCATCGGCATCCTGCTGCAGACGCGGCAGGTGAAAAAGATGATCTCGTCCTATGTGGGCGAGAATGCCGAGTTCATGCGCCAGTATCTGTCGGGCGAGCTGGAGCTGGAATTCAACCCCCAGGGCACTTTGGCCGAACGGATGCGCGCCGGTGGCTGCGGCATCCCCGGTTTCTATACCAAAACCGGCGTCGGCACCGTCATCGCCGAAGGCAAGGAACACAAGGATTTCAACGGCCAGACCTATATTCTGGAACATGGAATCTTTGCCGATCTGTCCATCGTGAAGGCATGGAAAGCGGACGAAACCGGCAACCTCGTGTTCCGCAAGACCGCGCGCAATTTCAACCCACCCGCCGCGATGTGCGGCAAGGTCTGCGTCGTCGAAGTCGAGGAAATCGTCCCCACAGGCAGCCTTGACCCAGACACGATCCACCTGCCCGGCATCTATGTGCACCGGATCATTCAGGGCACGCATGAAAAACGCATCGAACAGCGCACGACGCGCAAGCGGGAGACAGCATAATGCCTTGGGATCGCAACCAGATGGCGGCACGCGCCGCCGAAGAACTGCAGGACGGCTGGTACGTCAACCTTGGCATCGGCATCCCGACGCTGGTCGCCAATTACGTCGGCGACAAGGACATCACCCTGCAATCGGAAAACGGGATGCTGGGCATGGGCCCCTTCCCGTTTGAAGGTGACGAAGACCCCGATCTGATCAACGCGGGCAAGCAGACGATCACAGAACTCAAACGCACCGCCTATTTCGACAGTGCGACATCCTTTGGCATGATCCGTGGTGGCAAGATCGCAGCCGCGATTCTTGGCGCGATGGAAGTGGCCGAAAACGGTGATCTGGCGAACTGGATGATTCCCGGCAAGCTGGTCAAAGGCATGGGTGGCGCGATGGATCTGGTCGCCGGTGTGGGCCGCGTGATCGTGGTGATGGACCACACCAACAAGCACGGCGAATCGAAGGTATTGAAATCCTGCACCCTCCCGCTGACCGGCCAAGGTGTCGTGGACCGGATCATCACCAATCTGGGGGTGCTGGATGTCGTCGAAGGCGGTCTGCGGATCGTCGAATGCGCCGAAGGCGTGACTGAAGCCGAACTGCGCGCCGCGACCGAGGCGACCATCGTCTGACCGAAACGGCTGATCGCGCCCCTTGGCCGGGCGCGGTCAGATTCCGTTGACGTTGAACACGCAGGCGTCGGTGATCAATTCAGGCGGCGTCTGGCACAGACCCTTGGCAACCTGCCACGCGGCCAGCACCTTGGGCACATAATCCATCGTCTCGGCAAAAGGCGGCACGCCTTCGTAGCGCTGCACATTGCCTTCGCCCGCGTTGTAGCCCGCAAGCACCAGCACCGGATCATTGCCGAACCGATCAAGCAGCCAGGCAAGATAGGCGACCCCGCCCTTGATATTCTGGCCTGCATTCATGCTGTCGGTTACACCGAACCGATCGGCGGTCGCGGGCATCAGCTGCATCAGCCCCTGCGCGCCGGCACTGCTGACCGCGTCGATCCGCCCCGAGCTTTCGACCGAGATGATCGCAAGCACAAGCGCGGGCGACACGTTGGTCCCCACGGTTTCGCGCAGGATATGCAGTCCATGCGCCGCGGCGATCGTCTGCAAGGCTTGCAGGCGCGGCGCGGGAATGCCCTGCCCCGCCGGAGGGTTGTTGATCCGGTTGATCGCCAGTTCCAACCGTGCGGGGCTGGCGTCAGTCAAGGAGGATGGCACGGTTTCCCAGAACCAGCCGAACCCCGACCGCGCGCGCGGCGGGGCAACGGGCGCGGACGCGGGCTCTGCGCGGGGTTCAGCATAAACGGGGGCACGACGCGGTGCGTTTGGGTCGATCTGCACCGTAATGCGCCCGGTCGTCTGACCCGCCGCCGGCACGCCGACCCGTTTGAACGTGAAATCCGGTTGCAGTCTTTCGACCTGCGCAACAGCGACACCACTGCCCGACAAAAGGACGGCGGCAGCTGTCAAAGCGACCTTAAGGCGACTCATTTTTTGTCCTGCTCGACATTCTTGTTCATCGAAAGATGGCAGAAACCGACCGAAACGCCACATTTTCACGGACAATCATGCGTTTTTTCGGTTGATTGCGGGTTTTTCGGCAACGGGTTGCTGCGAATATGAATTTTTGTTCATATTTTCTTTTGTTGTATTTCATACACTTACAGCGATTTTCCGCTGGAAGCGGCCAGAGGCCCAAAAAAACGATCCGTTGCCAAACTCCCGCCCCAATTTCCCAGCTAGATGGGCACATCCGAGACGGAACGCGGCAGCCATGGGTTGTCTCAGACCCCGGCGAGGAACGGCTTGAACAACCATGACACCTTAGGAGAGAGACCAATGCTCAAATTCATCGAAAACTTCCGCAACGACGAAGACGGTGCCGTCACCGTTGACTTCGTGGTTCTGACCGCAGCCATCGTTCTGCTGGGTCTGGCAGTCGGCGCAGCGATCCAGTCGGGCGCACGTGGCCTGGCCAACAACATCGAAAGCGAATTGAAGAACGTAAAAGTCACCCCATAAGGGTTGCCTCTGGCTTCTTGACAGATTGCTGCGCCGCTTTGCCGGCGCAGCAAGACACGACAACGCGATACCGCGTGTCGCCTTTTCAGAATGACTGACGTTGATTGATTGGAAAGTTTGCCAAATGCTGTCATGCGCCACGAGCCTCTTGCAAGCAGTCACAACTTTTCGCGGCGACGAATCTGGCGCAATTACCGTCGACTTTGTTGTGCTGACATCAGCGATCACACTGCTTGGCGTGGCGATTGTCGGCACCTTCAGCGGTGAGACGGTTCGCATTTCGAACGATATCTCCAACGCTGTCGCAGAACAAAAAATCACACCATAATCGCGGTCTGATCTTTCCCCCTCACAACCGCTTTATGCGACGTGCCGCGCGGGAAGCATACTTTGCATCTGCTGTCCAAGTTTTGACGCGGTTGCGTACCGCGGTGCCCGTATTTGCCACCTTTACACCAATAATTTTGTGATACGTCGCACGCAGGCAGAGGTTACGATTGTATTTGGTAACCTCAATGATCTATGCAGTGGCGGGTGATCACTTGGCCTGAACGAGGAAAAGAAAATGCGCGCAGTTTTTGGTCTGGTACTTATTGTCGGCATGGGGCTGGCGGGTTTTGCCGTTTATATGGTGAACCAATACATGCAATCGCAGACCGCCGCGTTGGAACAGGCCCGTCAGGTTGCAGCCAACGCAATTGGCACGGTGGAGGTTTATGCCGCCGCGCGTCCGATTACTTACGGCGAACAACTGACGATTGATGATGTGCGTATCATCTCTTATGCACGCGATTTTCTCCCCGAAGGCAGCTTTGCCACGGAAGAGGAGTTGTTCCCCCTTGGCACGCAGGCCCCGCGCGTTGTCGTCCTGCCGATGGTGGAAAATGAACTGATCATGGCGAACAAGGTGTCCGAGGCGGGGGCAAGCCGTGGCCTGACGGCCCTGGTCGAACCGGGCATGCGCGCGTTCCCGGTTCAGGGGCGCGTGGCAGCAGGCTTTGGAATCCTGCGCCCGGATGACAGGATTGACG
>DAISXL010000007.1:0-30954 GCA_036825855.1 Yoonia sp. | reverse complement strand
GCCAAGTGGCCTAAACGAGCACTGGGGGCGGCACAAATACGCGACAGGTCCAATGATCAATCCTTCTAGCGGTGAGCGGGGTGCTCGATGCACCCGCTTTGTGATGGCAGAATCGCTCTGCGTGGGTGTGTAATCAACTCTTTAAGATTGTCTTTCTTGTTTATTTCCAATGTTTTGAGGCAAGCCAAAGCGTCAGTGACGGTATGCCCGTTCTGGCCTGTCGCGCGGGGCAATCCAGAAGGCGCGCAAGGCCGGGCGGTAAGTCGTTTTTGGCAAGGTTCGATCAATGCGGCGGCCTCTGACGGCAACAACCGGATCGGGTTTGTGATCAACCACCGACCGAGGCCGATGCTGGCGCAACTGCCCACTGTCAAGATGCGAACTCCGCGATCGGGCTGCGGTCAATGCCGGCACGCTACATCTTTCTCGACGAAGTCGATGCCAATCCGGCTTCCGCCGATGAGGAAGGCGACCCGGTCACTTTGGCCAAAGCGCGCACCACCACCTTTTCTTACCGGCGTACGATGGTCATGGCCTCGACGCCCACGATTCGGGGGGGCTGAGCCGCAACGATCGCAAGTTCAAGGCATCGGAACAGCGGCGCTACTTCTTGCCTTGCCTTCATTGCGGCCATCAGCAATGGCTACAGGTCGAGCGCCTGCGCTGGGACAAGGGGCGGCCAGAGACGGCGGCTTATCCGTTCCAAATGTCGGGCGGTCAGCAGCAACGCGTCGCCTTGGCGCGCGCGCTGGCGCCCAAACCGACGCTGCGATCGCGCAGCGGGCGCGCGATGCCGATACTTTCGTGGCCATCGCCCATCCCGAACGGTCGCAACTGACCGTCGGAGATGCCGCGCTGCTTGAGGCTGCCGATGCGGTCGAAGTCTAAAAACCACGGCTGCGAGACGGGTTGCGATAGAGGGTCGGGGTTAATGTCGCCGAGTATCTGCTGAACGCGGACTGGCCCGTCACGCTTTCTGCTACGGATGACGCGCATTCCGCGAACCGGACCATTTCGGCAGCTGGTCATGGTGCGGGCCGAAGAAAATACGCCGCAAGCGCCGTTGTCGACGCTGAAATCAGGTGCGTTCTGTTCCTCGTCTGGACCGCAAATTTGCCACGTGCAGCGGGGTGCCGACAGGGCAGAATCGAGTGCAGGCGGCCATGACGGCCATGCTTCAGGGTCAGGGAACGCGGACATCCCTCGTACATGGTCACAGCATGACGCGCATCACCCAGCCCTTCAGCCAGTTAAGGGTATCGCCGTGGCTGCGAGTCAATAGTATCGACATGGCGATCAACCGGGCTTGGACGATCCCGGTCTGGCGGAATCATCAAAAGATCGGCGCATCTGACCGGTAGCGACTCGGTGGTACGGAAACTGCAACAGGTGGTATTCGAAACATTACTCATCTGCACCCCCAAACGCTTGTGTCGACGAGCGACGGCATAATGCCGCTAGATGGGTCCGGACGACCATCAATGACGCCATTTCTCAGGCACGAAAAGAGGGCGCGTGATTTTTCTTCTCAAGTAGCTGTTGCAACGGAATTTCCTGCAAAATGCCCCGATTATGCTGCGACTGCATTATCACCGTCACAAAGATTTGCGAGAACAGACCAGTCATGATGATTGGTGAGGACTTTATGCCCGACGCAGATCAAAACGCAACGCGTGATCCGTATGACGTGGCCGACCATTTCGCGCGCCTAATTGTGGCACAAATCACCGGCGGCATTGCGCCGTCCTCCTTGTGGTCCGCGATGATGGATTGGTCTATGCATCTGGCAGCAGCGCCGGGAAAGCGGGCCAGACTTGCGGAACTGGCGTTTCATGGTCCGCTTAGGATGACAAAACGCGCGTTGCAAACGGATGCGGATCAGCCTGCGATAACTGACAGGCGGTTCGCGTCGAAGCTATGGGACAATTCGCCATTTTCAATCTATCGCGACGTCTTTGCACTGACAGAAGAGTGGTGGCAGGTCGCCACGACCGACGTGCGCGGTATGTCACCCGGCAATGAGGCCGCCCTTGGCTTTGCAGTTAGGCAGTTGCTGGATATGGTCGCGCCGACCAATTTTCCGCACATGAACCCCGAAGTGATCGCGCGCGCCCGCGAGACGAACGGTGCAAGCCTGATGCAGGGTCTGATGCGTCCCACTGGAGAGGTGGCGCAGGACATAGGGCCTGAACTTGCTCTCGGCACGGGGATCGGTGCCACGCCGGGCAAGGTCGTGGCACGCAGTCATCTGGCGGAATTGATCCAGTACAGCCCGGTGACCGCCACGGTCTATCCCGAACCGATCCTAGTCGTGCCGGCGTGGATCATGAAATATTACATTCTCGATCTGGCCGCCCACAATTCCTTGGTGTGCTGGCTGGTGGCGCAAGGGTACACCGTCTTCATGATCTCCTGGCGCAATCCGGATGCTGACGACCGTGACCTCGGCATGCAGGACTACCTGGATCAGGGGCCGCGCATGGCGCTGGATGCAATCGAGGCGATCACCGGCGCGCACCGTATCCATACGGCGGGGTATTGCCTTGGCGGCACGTTGTTGTCGATCCAGGCGGCGGCGATGGCGCGGGCGCGCGACGACCGGATGGCGTCGATGACCTTGCTTGCAGCACAGGTCGATTTTTCGGAACCGGGTGACCTCGCCTTGTTCGTGTCCGAGGCGCAGGTGTCGCTGCTCGAGGACATGATGGAGGAGAAGGGGTTTCTCGAGGGGGCCCAGATGGCGGGGGCGTTCACCATGCTGCGCTCGAACGATCTGGTGTGGTCGCGGTTGATCCACGAGCGGATGATGGGCGAACAGATCGCGCAGAACGACATGATGGTCTGGAACGCCGATACGACGCGGATGCCTGCCCGTATGCACTCTGAATATCTGCGGTCGCTGTTTCTGGAGAACCGGCTTGCCCATGGCAAATACCGGATCGACGGGAACATCCTGTCCCTGACCAACCTTGAAATGCCGATCTTTGCCGTCGGGACAGAGACGGACCATGTCGCGCCGTGGACATCGGTCTACAAGATCCATCATCTGACGGATGCGGAAATCACGTTCGTTCTGACAAGCGGCGGACATAATGCCGGGATCGTTTCGGAGCCCGGACACAAACACCGCCATTACCGGATCGCCACGACACCGCACACAGACCGCTATCAGGACCCTGACACCTGGCTGGCGGCAACGGCTGTGCAGGACGGATCGTGGTGGGAAGGATGGGCAGACTGGTTGCAGGCCCGCTCGTCAACGCGAACCGACGTACCACCGATGGGACGTACAGACGCGGGCTATGATGCCCTTTGTGATGCGCCGGGGACCTATGTATTTCAAAAGTAAGGCTACATGATGATATTGAAGGACCGGGTCGGCCTTGTGGTGGGTGTCGCCAATGCGCAATCTATCGCGGCAGGGTGCGCTGCCGCGTTTGCACGGGAAGGGGCCGACCTCGTCCTGACCTATGTGAACGACCGCGCGCTGGCCCACGTCCAGCCAGTGGCGGATGCGGTTGGCGCTGCCGAGCTGCTGCCGCTGGATTTGGCCCAGCCCGACCAGATCGCCGCGTTGTTCCACGCAATCAAGGCGCGATGGGGGCGGTTGGATTTCCTGCTGCACTCCGTCGCCTTCTGTCCCAGGGATGATTTGCACGGTCGTGTGGTCGATTGTTCCGCCACGGGTTTCGCTCAGGCGATGGACATTTCTTGTCATTCCTTCCTGCGCCTGGTCCGGCACGCCGAACCGCTGATGCAGCACGGCGGCAGCCTGATGACCGTCAGCTATTACGGCGCCGAAAAGGTGGTCGACCATTACAACATCATGGGGCCAGTCAAGGCCGCGCTGGAGGCCGTGACGCGCCATGTCGCCGTCGAACTGGGGCCACAGGCGATCCGGGCCAATGTTCTGTCGCCTGGCCCGATCGCGACCCGTGCGGCCTCGGGGATCGAAGGGTTCGACAGCCTGATGGACGATGCGCGCAGCCGCGCCCCCGAACGCCGCCTAGTGACAATCGACGAAGTCGGCGATGTCGCAGCGTTTCTCGCTTCTGACAGGGCGTCGGGCGTCACCGGAACCATCACTCATATCGACGGGGGCCGTCATGTCCGCATGTAGCACCACTCTCGACCTGATCGAAAACCGCACGCTCGACGAACTGGTCATTGGGGACAGCGCGGAAATGGTGCGCGTTCTGGCGATGTCCGATATCGAGCTTTTCGCGGTGATGTCGGGTGACGTGAACCCTGCGCATCTGGACGCGGTCTATGCCGGCGATACGCCGTTTCACCATGTCATCGCGCATGGGATGTGGGGCGGTGCCCTGATTTCCGCCGTTCTGGGCACGCGGTTGCCAGGGCCGGGCACGATCTATATCGACCAGTCGCTGCATTTTCAGCGCCCCGTTGCCATCGGTGATACGATCACCGTGCGCGTCGCGGTCGCAAACATCGACCGCGACAGCGGGCATGTTATGCTCGATTGCCGGTGCATCAACCAGCACGGCAAGGTGGTTATCGAAGGTCAGGCAGAGGTGCTGGCACCACGCCAGAAGGTCAGCCGCGCAGTCGCCGCCTTGCCCATGGTGCGCATGCATAATCCCGGCGCGCGCTTTCGGACGCTTGTGGACAGGGCGAGGGCCTTGCCGCCCCTGCCCACGGCAGTGGTTCATCCATGCGACGCGCTCAGCCTGCTGGGCGCGCTTCAGGCCGAGGCGGCAGGCCTGATCGAACCATTCTGGGTCGGCCCGCGCAGCAAGATCCTCGCCACCGCAGCGGAATCGGGTGTCATGCTCGATCCGCAGCGGATCGTCGATGCGCCGCACAGTCACGGCGCGGCGATTGCAGCCGTGGCGCTGGTCCGAGAAGGGCGTGCCTTTGCGCTGATGAAAGGCAAGCTGCACACGGATGAGCTTCTGGAGGCCGTGCTGGACCGTGCCCTTGGTATCCGCACCGAACGCAGGTTGAGCCATGTCTTTGCGCTCGACGTGCCGGACCACAACCGGATGCTTTTCATCACCGATGCAGCGATCAACATCGCGCCCGATCTCACGACCTTGGCGGATATCGTACAAAACGCGATTGATCTGGCACTGGCCCTCGGGATCGAAACGCCACGCGTCGCCTTGTTGTCAGCGGTGGAAACGGTGACAGCGAAGATGCCATCCACCCTGCTCGCCGCAGCTATCTGTAAGATGCATGACCGTGGCCAGATCACCGGCGGGCTGGTGGACGGTCCGCTGGCTTTCGACAATGCCATCTCGCCAGAGGCGGTGGCGACCAAGGGGATCATATCCGACGTCGCGGGCCGTGCCGATATCCTCGTCGCACCAAATCTGGAAAGCGGCAACATGATCGCCAAGCAATTGATCCATCTGGCAAAGGCCGAGGCTGCCGGCGTCGCCTTGGGCGCGCGGGTGCCGATCATGCTGACCAGCCGGTCCGACAGCGCTGCGGCGCGCATCGCCTCCGCCGCGCTCGCCCGCCTGCTAGCCGCTGCCGTTCCGGTCGATATGATCTGATGCAGCGGTTGTTGCTGGTTCTCAACACCAGCTCATCCAACATCTAGGTCGCAGGTATTGCCCGCATGACGGCGTGCTGCGCGTAGGTTCCATGCAGATCATTGTATTGCAGCGCAAGTCCGCGGGTCGCAGCCAGATCCTGCAGCACCTCGGGCAAGGCATGGCGGGGCGTCACATGGAACCGTCCGAGCCAGACATTCAGTCCCCGTCGCGCCAATGAAGGCAAGCGGTGTTGAAGCCCAAAATCAACTAGATGCACGCTGCCGTCTGTAGCCAGATGGTCCAGCGCCCGGTTCAAGGCGCGCTGCCAGTCAGGAATCATCGACAGGCTGTAGGATAAGATAATGCGATCGAAATGCGGGACACCGAACAACGCCTGCGGGTCGAATTCGCAGGCATCGCCGTGGGCGAGGACGGCGCGTTCACCCAGTTTAGCACGCGCGCTGCGCAGCATTTCCTCGGATATATCCAGCCCGTAGAGTGCCGTTTTTGGATAGCGCCGCGCGATGTGCTGTAGATTGCGGCCCGTACCGCAGGCGATTTCAAGAACCGTCCCACCAGCGGGAGGTGCAAGATGCGCGATCAGATGATCCCGTCCCAGCAGGTAAAAGGCCCGCGTGGCATCATAGATGCGTCGCTGGTGGCGGTAGGTACGATCCATCAAGGCGGCATGAGACGTGGCGGTCATTTGTCACCCTGCAAAGCGATACAGATGCACGCCCCCGTAGATCGCGGATCTGTCCTGTGCAAACGCCTGAACAGAGGTTTTTGCGTCATACTTCCAGCGCACCAGCAACGGCGCAGGTACGCGACCGGGCAGAATGTCGGCGGTTCCTCCGGTGCGGAACAGCACCCGCGCGCCGGAACGCGCCGTGCGGGTGATCTGCGCCCAAAGGGCGGACAACTGGGCATCACTCATCCAATCCTGTGCATCGAGCAGAACATAAGCGTCGAGTGACGCCTCATTGCGCTCGGCAAGATGATCGGTCAGTGACTGGTTCAAGGCCAGCACGCGGTTTGCCCGTGTGGCGATGTCGGTGAAATTGTGCGGTGCCAGATAGGGCGGGACGGCAGCATCCGGCCCGTCGGCATAGCCGCGATTGAACGCTTGCCACAAAAAGTAATTGTCCTTGACCGGAAAATCACACACTAACCGCCGAATACGCGCGCGCAGCACGTCGATCACATCACCTCCGCCATCAGCGGCAAGCTTGTCGTATTGTGCGGGCGGGATTCCCAAACCGAACAACGACGTGCGCTGCCGCGCCAATGCACGCACAATGCGTTTGTCAAAAAGCGGATCGATGACGATGGCATGAAAGCGGCGCTGCTCTTCCAGACTTTCCGCAGCCAGCAGTGGGCGAAAGTCAGTCCGTGTCAGTTTTGCCAGCAGATGCACGGCACCGATGAACCGCCCCAGGACGCCGTGACAATAGACGTTGCGCCCAAACATGCTGGCACGCCTGCGCCCTAGGCTGCGCCCCGTCCAATAGGTCCGCGTTTGATCATCAAGATGCGGTGCCAGTGTCTGAAGGATCAGTGCGGGGTTTCCCGGCCGGTCAGCGCGCGCCAACAGGTTGTGAAACGCGTCCTGATCAAGGTTCTGCGCCGCTGCCACCTTCAGGCGCAATAACGCGATATGCGCTGGCGACAGATCGACTGCGGTCACCGAAGCCGGATCAGCCGTCAGATATGACATCGCATTGCACCCGCCAGAGGCGATGCAGATCAGATCCGCGCCAGCCGGCAGCGATAGCGCCGTCATATCTGCGACCGGATCTTCCCATATCTGGGCGTAGACAAGCCCTTCGAACAAGCGCGCAAACAGGCGTTCCTGCAACCCTGTCAGGTTCAGGCGCGGGTTCTGGTAAACGGCTGCTTCCAGTTGTCTGGAGACATCGGCGGCTTGCGTCATTGGGTCATCGCTTTCTGTGATATCGGGTGTTGCGCACCCTTCGGAGCCGTGTTGTCGTGCGACAGGCTGAAGGCGTAATCGCGCCCGCCGAGGCGACGCAGTTTCCCGTCGCCCGGATCTTCCAGCGCTGTCATGCTGTCCACCCAGTCACCACAATTAGCATAGGTCAGGCCGAAATGGTCGTGCAGGGCGGCAATGTGGAAATGACCGCAGATTACCCCGTCCAGCCCTTTCTCGCGGGCCAGATCAACCATGCGTTGTTCGTATCCGCGCCCGCGGTATCGCAACGCATTTGACGCAATGAGCAGCCGGTCAACGAGGCCGCGCGCCTGTGGTTGCCGGCGCGAGAGTTTGCGCAGCAGACGGTCGCATCGCCGCAGACCGTGGTCGATCAGACTGCCCAGCCGCGTCATCATATGTGCGCGGATCAGGCGGCCGTCGGCCTCGTCGCCATGCAGGATCAGGAAGCGCTTGCCTTGCGCTGTCAGGTGGATATGTGACGCCGCATATTGCGCATTCAGGCGCGCATGAGGCGGGATCAGGGCCGGGTCCGGGTCATGGTTGCCGCGAATGTAGATCAGGCGCGCGCCGGACCGCGCGCGCGCCTGCAGGTGGTCGATCACGGCCTGATCCTGTGCTGTCCAATGCGGCAAAAGTGGATGCCAGAGATCAAGGATATCGCCGATCAGGACATAAGTTTCGGCCGGGTGGCGTAGCAGAAAGCGCAGCACCAGATCGGGCCGCGACGACAGCGCACCAAGGTGCAGATCGGATATGAATAATGTCCGCCGTGGCGGCAGTGCTGGAGATTGTAAACGGTCAAAAGCCATCGCATCACCCGATACTGCTGATTGCCAACTGCATGGCGCGCTCCGGTGACAGAGACATGAACGCCATATGTCAGTTTTATCTCGGATCAAGATCGTGATGAAAACGCCACGGTCGGCGCTACTGGTAGTGCAAACATCTCCACTGACATGAATTTGTGATCCTGGTGGTTCTTAGTGGTGATGCAGCTAGCAAGATTGCCTAAGATGAACATTGCCTTGCCATTCGACGCGGATCCGTCCCAGTCCCCAAGCACGCAGAGGGGACAACAAGAGCTGTCGTCGCGCGAGAGTCCGCAGCGTATATTGATCGTCACGGATGCTTGGTCACCGCAAGTTAATGGTGTTGTGCGCAGCTATGAGAGCATCATTCGGGAATTGCAGTTGATAGGGCACGAGGTTGCTGTAATCAGCCCGCAAGATTTCCGAAGGTTGCCTTTGCCGGGCTACCGCGAAATCGCGCTCGCGTTGGTTCCCTATCGCAGTCTGGCAGGCAAGATCGCCGATTTTGCCCCCGACAGGATTCATATTGCCGTAGAAGGGCCTTTGGGTTGGGCCGCGCGCAGATATTGCCTGCGCCACCGCATGCCCTATTCCACGGCGTTCCATACAAACTTTCCCGCCTACATTGCGCTGCGCGCACCTTCCGTTCTTCGCAAGCCTCTGCACAGGATCACACTTGCTCTGCTTCGGCGGTTTCATGGTCGCGCACAGTACACATTTGTCGCGACCCCTTCGATTGCAGAGCAACTGCGCGACTGGGGCTTTGCCGGACAGCTAAGGCCCCTGTCGCGCGGCGTGGATGCCGATGTCTTCTATCCGCCGCCTGACGCCGTTCGGAATGATATGCCCGTGTTGCTCTATGTCGGGCGGGTCGCGCCAGAGAAGAACCTCGACGCCTTCCTGAGCCTCACACCTGGGCAAACCGGACCCGCACGCAAGATCGTGGTGGGTGACGGTCCTGCACTGGGCGCACTCCGCCGTGCCTATCCCGATGTCGCATTCTGCGGGACGCTGACGGGGCAGTCGTTGGGAGACATCTATCGACTGGCAGATGTATTCGTCTTTCCCTCGCGCACAGACACCTTCGGCATCGTCATGATCGAAGCGCTCGCCTCTGGTCTGCCGATTGCAGCCTACAACGTGCCCGGACCGTGCGATATCGTCACCGAACCTTCCTTGGGCGCGCTGGATGACGATCTGGGGCGTGCCATACGCCGCGCACTTGCTGCCCCCGGCAATCGCAAAAGCCGAAGCGAGCGTACCTACAGACATTATAGCTGGAAGGCCGTTGCACAGAGTTTTCTGGACTACTGACTGCTCTGTTGAACAAGCTATGTGAGGCATTCATCTCGTGAATCCAGCGTGGTATTTACCGTTTGACGAATGGCTTCACATAACCGGGCGGGATTAAGCGCACATCATGCCCCGCCTCCTCGAATGCCCGGCCCCAGCCATGTGCGGTTGCACAAGACTGCATGGCGATGAGGCACTTGGGCTGCTGTGCTACGCATGAGAGCATTTGTCACCGTGACAGCTTTTTGGGATATGCGAACGAACCGACACTGGGCGCACCGTACAGATGCAAGACGCGCTTTGGCAGGCCAATTCCGATCAGAGTAACTTTGGACATGGATGCTCCTTCCTTTTTTGTGATAGCTTTTGCACTCACCACAATGGTACATTGCTATCCCGCTGGGGGGGCATCCACGCCATCAACAGAGCCTGGATGAACTGATCGGCTTGTCGCCGGAACGGCTTCTGCCGGTTGGCCCCGCCAGTCTGACAGTGCCCGGTTTTCGCGACGGGCAGGCCAAACTGGACGCGATGAATGTGACCGCTGATGGGCTTTCGCTGTATGCGCCAGATTAAGCGCGGGCGGGCGGCTCGCGTCGTCCCCAGCCACCCGATCCCCGCAACAGATGATCTAAGCGCGCACCGATCACGCATTGGCTGGTAGAGAGGAACGGAGCTATGGCTGATACCGAATTATGCGGCACATTTCACCCTTGGGGCAGACCCGGTCGGCCTATGTCATTGGCGGATAGAACGGGGCACCGCTTGCGCTGATCCCAGACGCGCGGAAAAGGGGCTTTCAAGGATATCGAGATCATGCGGATAGCACAGATGCGTGCTCGAGATCGCACAAAGACGGTTTAGGGCTGCGATCTGCGGATGGCAGAGCGTCTCCTGACCTCTGCGCGAGGGACTGCGTGACGGCCATTAGGCCCCGTTTTTAGCAGACCCCTGCCGGCAGACCGCCAGTATTGAAAAGCTTTGCTGGCGTTAAACGACAGCAAATTGCGGCATGCAGGACCTAACTGGTCCTCTGAGGACTGCGAAACGCAGGCCCCAAGGTCTCACTTTTTCTTCGATTGCGCCTTCTTGGCCTTTGCAGACTTCTTCTGTTTTTCCTTGGGCGTTTTTTTGTCGTCAGCCTTCGACGATCTTTTAGTCTTCTTTTCTGGCGTCTTCTTGGACTTGGCTTTCTTTTCTTGCGCGGTTTTGGCGGCCTTTTCAGCGGCGGCCTTCTCGGCCTTCGCTGCCTTTTTCGCATCTTTCTCGCGCTTTGCAGACTTCTTAGAAACCGTCTTGGCATCACCTATTTTAACGGACTTCACTTGCTGCGCGGGGGATTTGTCATCTGATGCGCTCATCGCCTCAGTGCTGGCTACGGCTGTCGCGCGCGCTGTGGCGGTTGCCTCGCTCTCGGGACCAGCGAGGAGCTTTTGCGCAGCGGCCAGAAGCGCGGACGCGCGCTGCGGTCCCAGACGCGGAATGCCGCGCAGGCCTTCGGGAGAAGTCTCGGCCAGTTGCTCGACGCTCGAGACGCCTTTGGCCGCAAGATGTGCTTCCAGCGCTTTACCGATTCCGGCAAGTTTTCGGATAGGTGTCATGGATGTGTTCCTTGTGTGGGCTGACACGGGTGGTGGCAGGAGACCGGCCTTGCAGCCAGCCCCCGACAAAATGTTTTCTTTTAGGCCGCTTTCTTCAGCGCCTTCTTGGCCGCTTTCAGCTTGGCCTCTTGCCGCGCGACTTTCGCCTTGCGCGCTTTGACGTCTTTTTCCAAAGACTTCACGTTAGATTTCTTGGACATCGTCATTCTTCGCCTTTTTCAGGTATCGTGCTCTGTCGGTCGGTTGTCATGCTGTTCCAGAAAATCCCGGATGAAGCGCCGTATTTCGCGCGCCGCACTTGTATCGAGCACATCGCACAAAGATACGAAACGGTCCCTGTCGGATGCTGTGATCCTGACGATCAACTGGCTGTCCTTGATGTTTTTCTTCTTTGGTTTCTTCTTGTCAGTCACGGCATAGCCTCGCATTTGGCGCACATACCGTTACGACATTTGATCTTATTTGTATATACATTACTTCCAGAACGGAAGGGTCATGTTAGTCTGTCAACCTAGTGGGCCTGACATCTGTTCGCGAAACAAAATCCTTGATTACAAGGTAGGAACTGAACTTGAACCGGGGTGCGTTTGCAAGCCAGGTGATAAGTTGATCAAACGATAAACGTCTGCTTTCGATGATCTCGCCGTCGTGGCAAGCCGCTTGGAAGAAAGCAGGCAAAAGCAAGTCGTAGATGACCAGTAACTCCTGATGGAACCCCCGGGCAGAGATATACTGCACCGCCATCTCGCCGGTCGGCTTCAGATGGGTCATCTGTTCCGGCGATATCCCAGCCTCCTCCCAACCTTCCTTTTGCGCGGTTTGCGCAAGGCTGTGCCCGGCCGCGCGACCACCTGCGACTAGTGTATCCCAGCGGCCCGGGTTTGAATGCGCATCATGCGAGCGTCTGGAAAGCCAAACCGAAGGACCACCTGCGCCACAGGTTTCAACGAAGCCGTTGACATGTACCTTCTGCGCCCAGAATCCCAAAATCCGCAACGCTGACCGGTCGAGACATGCAACTTGCGCTCCAGTCGGGCCAAGCGTCACCGGCATCAGTTCATGACGCTGCGGTTCGATCCAGCGCTGTCGGAACAGCTCTTGCCGGATATCCTCTAGCCGCATAGTCGGTTCCCCATCGGTGAGCCGCAGCCTGTGCCTGTCCTGAAGCAGTCCGCGCCGCAGGAGGTGATCCGCGACAGGCAGCGACACTGCGCCCAAGGCTTCAGCGTGATCAGGAAAGTGTAGCGGGCGAAACGCATGCGCTGTACGATCCGGGGTCATCGGTGAGACATGTCCGCAGTAAAGGTGTTCAGTCATCGGCAAAGACGACAGCTGCGTCGCGGGGAAACCAGATATCGACCTGTTCATGCGCATCCAGCCGCTGCGGCGACATCAGTGCAAGCGTGGCTGTCCCCTGTGCATCAAGATCAAGCGTCACCCGCCACTCGCGCCCTTCAAACAGACAGCGGCGCACCAGACCACTCAGGCAATTCTGCCCCTCTTTGGTCACTGGTGCACCAAAGGTAATGCTTTTTGGATGCAACATGACCTGCACCGCGCTACCTGGCATTGCATCGCCCTGCAAGGCGCTGCGTGGCAGGGTTACTGCCTGGCCAGCGATATCGATGACAATGGCTTGCGCGTCGGGCGCCGGCAACAGTCGCCCCGGCATCCGTGTGTCATATCCCGCCAGCGTCGCAATCCAGGCAGAGCTTGGCCGCGCAAACAATGCCTGCGGAGAACCGGCCTGCACGATCTTGCCCGCGCGCATGACCACCAACAGATCGGCAAAGGAACACGCCTCGAGCGGGTCATGGGTTACGTAAAGCACCGTCTTGCCGACACGGGCAAAAAGATCAGCAAACTCCATCCGCATGTCGAGCCGCAACTGCACATCGAGGTTCGATAAGGGTTCGTCCAGCAACAGAAGATCCGGATCAGTGGCCAGCGCCCGAGCAATCGCGACCCTCTGCTGTTGGCCCCCCGAAATCTGCGAAGGAAGTCGGTCCGCCAGCGCCGCGATCTGCATCTGATCCAGCAGCATCGCGACACGCGCGTCGCGTTCGGCGCGGGTCAGATGGGTCAGTCCATAGCCCACGATCTGGGCCACACGCATATGCGGCCACAGCGCATAATCCTGAAATACCATGTTCAGCCGACGCTTGCGCGCTTCCAATGCCCATCCGGGGCTAGACAGTGTTATTCCCGCTAGAACAATCCGCCCGGCATCCGGTACGTCCAGTCCAGCGACCAGACGCAGGATCGTCGATTTGCCGCAGCCCGAAGGACCTACGATACAGGCGACCTGGCCCTGCATCACATTCAGGGATACAGCATTTAAAACTTTCTGTCCGTGAAAGCTGCGGGTCAGCCCGTCAAGCATCAGCATGGGTTTTTCCTTTTATTTCAGGCGTATGGATCAGCCGCAGCAGAATCAGACGGGACAGCGTGCTGATGACGGCAATGATCGCGACGGTCAGCCCTCCGGCCAGCAATGTCGCGGCAGTTGCGGCACCGAACGCGCCCTGTTCAAAAGCGCGATTGACATAGACTGGCAGCACGTCAAGCCGCGGTGGCCGCAGTATGGAATTGATCGCCAGATCGAACATCGCGGACCCAAAGGCGGTCAGCGTGGCCGAAACCAGCGCCGCCGCGATCAAGGGCACAACAATCGTCGCAATCCGCCGCCCAAGCCCAGCGCCTTGCAGCGCCGCCGCCTGCAGCATCGACGCCGGCACCTGTGCCATCGCCCCCAGCAGAACCCGCACCGCAATCGGCACCGCTCCAGCGATCCCTGCCAAAACAAGAATGAACGGATGTCCATAAAGCGAAAGCCCCGCGCGGTCCATCAGCGGGGCATTCCAGATAAAGATATACCCGATACCTAGCACCACCCCGGGCACGGCAAGGCTGAGCGTACAGGTCAAATCAATCAGCCGGTTCAGCCGGAACCCCGAAAACGTCATCACATAAGCCGCTGCCGCCGCAATCACGCCCGAACCGATCGCCGCCCTTGCCGCAATCGCGGTTGAATTGGTCAACGCACTGAGAAAGGCGCCGCTTGTGTCCAGTACGTAGCCATAGTGGCGCAAGGTCAGATTGCCCCAACTGATCCCCAGCGAAATCCGGTCCGTAAAGGACACCATGACGCTTGCCCCGATCGGGATGAACAAGGCCAGCGTCAGCGCGACCAGAGCGATGCCGTTCGGTATCAGCGCCATATTGCGGCCGGTGACGGGTGCCAGCTTTGCCTTGGCACCCAGAAAGTCATAGCGCCGCCGCCGCAGTACACGGAAATAGGCCATCACGGCCAACAGCATGATCGCCGTGACGTAGAATGCCATCACCCCTGCCAGATCGAACCGGATCGGCGACTGGTTGATTGCCACGTAGATCGCATAGGTCAATGTCGGAAAGCGATAAGTCGTTGCCAGTGCGGCAGGCAAACCAAAATCACCTAAAACATCAATGAAGATCAGCAACGCGCCCGACAGGACCGCTGGCAGCAGCATCGGCAGGCGGACGCTGAAAAGGATGCGCAGTGGTCCAGCCCCGTTTAGCCTTGCGGCATGGGCATAATCATCCATCCGCCATTGCAGCGCCGCCGATACCGTTAGGTAAGCGAATGGAAAGGATTTCAGGCTCATCACTACCGCCAGACCCCATGGGTTGAATACCAGATCAGGCACGAAGGACAGCCCGAACCACTGGTTCGCGAGTCCGGCGCGACTGGCAAACAGGATCCAGCCCTGCGCCAGAATGAACGACGGCAGAATGATGATCGCCCAAGCGGCCACATCCAGTACCGGGCCGAGGGCAAGGCGCGAATTATGGCGCAGGATCGCCAGCCCGCTGCCCATGACCCCACCGATGACCGCTGCGATACTGGCGAGAAACAGCGAATTCCACAGGGCACGCCGCCAAAGAGGGCGTTCAAAAATCTCCAGCAATCCGCCAAAGCCGATACCACGGCTTTGGCTCGTAAGCGCCCCCGGTATGAAGGCCTGCATCAGCACCGCAGACATCGGGGCAAGCACCAGAATGCCCAGCACCAACACCACGGCAATACCCAACCAATCTTCCGGCATCAGGCGGTGTCGCGAACTGCGAGATGCTGCCGTTCGAAGCGTGGAAACAATCGTCATGGATGGCTCCTGTCACAGGCAGGCGGCGGCAAATGGATGGCCGAAAATCCGGCCATCCGCTGTAGGGTTTGCCCGAAGTGTCAGTTCAGTGCCTGATCGGCAAACCATGTCTTGATGTCGGCTTCATGTTCGACGGCGAAAGCATCCGAGGCGACAAGGTAGCGCTGTCCCTCGGGCGGCCCGTCGGCGCGACGCACCGCACCTGTCACGGTCGGCTCGAACTTGCCATCTGAAGGCACGGCAGCGGCAAGATGGCTTTGTGTGTCGGGCTCCAGCAACCATTCAACAAAGGCTTTAGCGGCCTCTGGCCGGGTCGTGCTGGCACTGATACCGACACCGCGCACCACGCCGGGCGCGCCCTCGTCTGGCCAAACGACGTTCACAGGCACCTCGCCGTCCTCAAGGACGGTATAGGCCACCTGTGAGGTGATAAGCGCCAGAGAGATATCGCCCGACGCCAAAGCCGCACCGGTCGGCCCATTGGTCCGAAACACCCGCATTCCGTTTTCAAAAAAGCTGGTAAACAGTTCACGCGCGCCGTCATCGCCGAGCGCCTCGAAGAATTGCGCGATACATGGATAGGCGGGGGCAGCAACGGCTGGGTCCGCCATTCCGAACTGACCGTTGAAGCGCGGGTCAGCCAGATCGGTAAAGCTGCTTGGCGGCGTATCCACCAGATCGGTCCGGTAGAGCATCACGCAGGATGCGGCCAGACCGATGGGAAACCAAGACCGGTTTTCGGGAAGATAAGTCTGACCGATATCGTTGAGGTTGGCGATATTTGCAGGCTCTACACCGCGCAGCAGCGCCTCTTGCTGGTCGAGCATGTGAAATGTGTAAGAGCCGTTGAAGATCAGCACATCCCATTGCGGGTTGGCGGATTCTGCGGCGATGCGAGCCAAGATTTCGCCGCCGGACATTTGCACGACATCGACCTCGCGGCCTGTATCGGACTCAAAGCGGTCGGTGATCACGCCTTCGAAGTCATTGGTGTATAGCACGAGCGGGCCTGTCGCATCTTGCGCTGCTACAGGCAGGCCGAGCACGGTTGCAGAGCTCAAGGCGGCTGAGCCAAGTACTGTCTTGAATGGGGTCATGGACATATCACTTTCGATGCTGTTGCTTGACTGCGCCGGATCGGGTGTCGCCCCGCGCAAGTCCGGGCTAGGCTGCCCATGCGTCAGTTTTGTAAAACGGACGGGAGGCAATTCCGGAACACCCGGTCCCTGTTTCGGAACCGCTTGAGTCTGTGTAAGAATATCCGATTTCACCATCAAAGCGATTTCATCCGCGCAATAGCGCAAGGTCGCATTCATGTTCTGCCTGGATGGCGTCAGCAAAGTCATCGCCACCACGGGACCGGTCCAGTCCGGCAGCAATCGGCGTAATGTACCCGCCGCGAGCGCCTCTCGGGTCGAAAACTCTGGAACCAGAGCCAGACCCGCACCTTCCAGCGCTGCCTGCATCAGGATCGCCGGGTTGGCGGTAATCATCCGCGGCAAAGCAGGTACGGGTTCCGTCTGACCCGTGTTGTCAGACAAAATACAATGTTCCGCTCGCGCATCGATGCCGAAAGCAAATAGATCATGGACGACCAGATCAGCTGGGGTTACGGGCATTCCGTGACGTTCCAGATATCCCGGCTCTCCCACCCAGATCAGAGGATTGCGGCAAATCCGGCGCTGTATCAGCGCGGTGTCGCGCAAGCTCCAGGTATGGGCGCGCAGAAGCAGATCACTGGTATCGCTGATCGGATCAGGGTCACGCTCAGATACGTCGAGAACAATCGACAGCTTGGGATGCGGCGCGATCAACGCCGCCAGATAGACCGGCAGATGCGGAACGATCAATGCGCTGGCGCTGATAGCCACCTGCCCCGCGATTTCGCTGCGCGCACGCGTTAGGCGCTCTTCAGCGTCGCGGCCGGCCTGCACCATTCGTAGTGACAGATTGTAGGCTTCCTTGCCGGCTGGCGTCAGGGTGAACTCCTCACCGCTGCGAATGATCAGGCGGGTCTTGAGTTGTGCCTCCAACCCAGCCAGACGGCGGCTCACAGTTGATTTTGGCAGGTTGAGTGCTCGCCCGGCCTTCAAAATGCCCTGATGCTCGACAATGGCTACGAATAGCCGCAGGTCGTTTAGATCAAGCATTAGCCCTCGCCACCGTAACTTTATATATGAGTGGTCGCGGCTAGCTTTCAGTTGTAACGAGAATATGACCCCCCGCAGCCTTCGAACGACCCTGCGCAGCGACCATATCGTGATCGGGCTGTTTATCGGCACCTATATCTATTCCCCGTGGCACACAGACCCGAACTGGACACTGGCTGCGCGGCTTGCGCTGGCCACACTGACGGGCATCGCGATGTGGAAACAGGGCCGTCTGACCGCCCTGTTCACACGTCGCGCGCAGTAACGGAGGCGACCATGTATCACGCAATCGTCGCACGTCAGATCCGCGGCAGTTTCATGGCGCTCAACAGTGGCGACTATGAAACGGCGCTGGCGGGGATGGCCAACGGCGATCTCTATATCAACCACGGTGTCCACGTCATCCGCATGAAATGGGGCAAGGTCGTCAGCCTGTACGCCTATCTGGACACCGGGCTGTTCGACGAAGCCTGCCGCCAGATGGCAAAGGACGGAATTGCAGAAGCCAGTGCAGCGCAGATCGAGGATTGACGCGCACTTTCGGCACCCAGGTAAGGATCACTTGTCTCGGCTGCCATCACTCAACTGACTTTGTCATATAATCGTCATCCGGCGGGACTAGTCGTCCAAAACACAAAAGGACGACCAGGATGAGCATCGCACTGAAGGGCGTGACGCGCAGTTTTGCAGGCAAAACGGCTGTCGAGATGGTGACGCTCGATATTCCCGAAGGCACTTTCTTCGTTGTCGTCGGTCCGTCTGGTTGCGGGAAATCCACTTTATTGCGGCTGATTGCGGGACTAGAAAAGCCCGACACCGGTACGATCGCGCTAAACGGAAAAGCGGTTGCCGGGCCGGGCCTGCATGTTCCGCCCGAAGACCGCAGCGTTGGGGTCGTGTTTCAATCCTATGCCCTCTGGCCGCACATGACCGTGTCGGACAATGTGGCTTTCCCGCTCGAAACGGCGGGGATGAGCCGCAAAGCTGCACGCCTGACTGCTGCCCAGCATCTGGAGACTGTGGCACTTTCAGATCATTCCGCCCGTCGCCCCGCCGATCTGTCGGGAGGCCAGCGGCAGCGGGTGGCACTGGCCCGTTGTTTGGCGCAGCGTGCGACAACTATCCTGATGGACGAACCACTCGCAAATCTTGACCCGCATCTCCGGGCCACGATGGAAGGTGAACTGGCGGCCTTTCACCGGCGTAGCGGTGCTACCACGCTCTATATCACTCACGACCAGCATGAAGCGATGGCGCTTGCCGGACGCATTGCGGTGATGTGGGACGGGCGCATCCTGCAATCCGGCGCGCCGGAAGATGTCTACGCGCGTCCGACTTGTGAGCGGGTTGCAGGCTTCATCGGCAAGGGTGTGTTGATCGACTCCGAAGTGCTCGCCGTCAACGGGCAGACAGCGCAAGTGAGCTTGGGTGCTTCGACGATCGGCACCGCCTGTTCTTTGGGCACAAGACCGGGTGCGGCACAGTTGCTCGTGAGACCGGAACAGACGGCTGTCGCATCAGACGGACTGTCGGCACGCATTACGCAATGCACTTTTCGGGGAAACCACTGGGATGTGCTGGCCGAGTTAGAAGGCATCACGCAACCCGTGCCGCTCAGTCTGACATCGAAACCGACCATAGGTGATTTCATGCGCCTGCGGATCAATAATGGCTGGGTTCTGCCGCAGGCGTAACGACGACCCCTTAGTCGCGCCAAGGAATGATACCGGGCGGCACAAAGCGCGCGACAGCGTTCAGCCCCAGCATCAAAGCAACGGTTGCTCCTACCGTCACGACGGACATCGCGGCTGCAAGTGTGGTGTAGCCTCCGCTTTCATAGTTGAAAATCACCGTGCCAATCGTCTCATTCCCGGTGGACCACAGAAGCGACGACACCGTCACTTCGTTATAGGCCGTCAGGAAGACCAGCACGGCACCCGATGCCGCAGCGGGGGCGGCGAGCGGTGCAGATATTCGCAGCATCCTTCGCCCAAAGCCCGCGCCGCACACGCGACCTGCATCGTCCAGACTGCTATCCATCTGCGCGAATGCAGCGACGACGGATTTCAACCCGACTGCAAGAAAAGCCGCGATATAAGCTAGAAGAATGATCCAGATCGTATTGTAAAGCCGCACCCCGAGCACCGGCTGGATAAAGGCGAGGATAAAGGCCACCGACACGACAAGCCCCGGCACCGCGAAGGCGATCTCTGCCTGACCGGCGGCAAGGCTCGCGGCGCGCTGCCCGCCACGGCGTCCCCGCGTCATGAAATGCCCCAGCAGGATCGCCAGTCCCGCGATCAGCACCGAAGCGGACCCCGCGATCAGAGTAGAGTTCAGAAAGGCGCGCGATGTGACCGACTGGCGGAACAGCACCTCGGCATAATTATTTAGACTTGCGGTCGCGGACGACAGAGGTACGCCGTAGGTCGGCACGAGCGAGGTCGCCAGAAGCGCGCTCAGCGGCAGCAACAGTGTCGCACCGATCACAAGCCAAAGCCCAGTTTCGACCACAGGGCGTAGCGGGCCAAGTTCATGCGCAATCGACGCCTGCGCCATGCCGGACATCTGCGTGCGCAGCCGCCGCGTCAGGAACAGTTGGACAGCCAAAATTGCAATGGTCAGCAAGGCAAGGATCAGGGCGATGACGGCAACGCCCGGCAACATTCCGGGTCCGAATGACGCAAGGCGCTGCCAGATCAGCACTGGCAGGGTCGTGTAACGGCTCGGAATCCCAATCAGAGCATTGATGCCGAAATTTCCCAAGGCAGCCGTAAAAGCCAGCATGAACCCCGCCAGCAGCGCAGGCGCCAGAAGCGGCAGGACGACCCGCCACAAGATCCGCCCCATGCCCGCCCCCGATAGTCGCGCGGCCTCGACGAGTTCGCGCGGAAAGCCCCGCAGCGAGGCCCGCAATATCAGGAACACTAGCGGTGCGTGCTGGATGGTCAGCAAGGTTACCAACCCACTGAGCCCATGCATCGGATGCGGTGACCCCGGGGGTGGCGCAAGCCCGAGCATACCCAGAAGCGGGCTCCCCGGCCCAAGTGCCTGTAGCCATGCGATGGCCGTGACATGCGGCGGGATCATCATCGGCAGCAGGATCAGGAACACCAGCAGACCGCGTGCCCGCACATCCGTCAGGCCGATCACCAGCGCCAAACCCGTACCTAGCAGGGTCGCACAAATAGCGGACAGTCCCGCGCTTTGCACCGAATTCCACAGCGCCCGTTGCACGGGAGAACTCTGCAACGCCTCAGCCAGTGGCCTCAATGTCAAGCCGGTCGCATCCGTCAGCCCGGTACGGAACAAAAGCGCCAGCGGCAAACCAGCTAACACGCTCACGACCAGCACGACTGCCACAAGGGTCGTGATTTCGCCATAGCGTAACGGGAAACGACCGGGGCCGCGCAAGCCGCCCCGGTCAAGCGTACGATACGTCAATTCAGCCGCCGAACATTTCGGTAAAGCGCAGCTTGTTGGCCATGTCGTCGATCAGCGCAGACGCAGGATCGAACGCCATGATATTGATGTCGCTGACAGCGGGAAACCCTTCAGGCGGAGTGACAGCGGGGTGCGCGGGCAGGTAACCCTGCGCAGCGGCCAGTTCCTGTCCTTCGACGGAGATCAGGAAATCGACGAATGCCTTGGCGGCATCGGGGTTTTGCGCAGTCGACAGGATTGCGACCGGTTCAGTGACCGCGGAGACGCCTTCCGTCGGAAACACGAATTCGACGGGGGCACCGTCGTTTTTGCCGCGGATGGCAAGGAAATCGACAACGAAACCGTAAAGTTTCTCACCGCCGGCGACAGCCTGATAAACGCCGCCATTCCCGCCCTGCGCGATGGCACCTTGATCAGCCAGAGACTGATAGTAGTCCCAACCCAGCGTCGGCACGCCAGCGATTGACACCATGTGGATCGTGGCTGCACCCGATGTTAGAGGCGAAGGTAGGGCGATGTTGCCGGTCGCTTCCGGCCCGGTAAGATCGGCCCAGGACGACGGCACCATCTCGGCCGCCGTGTTGTAGACGATGCCTGTCGTGATCAGCTTGGTCGAGAACCAGTATCCGTCAGGGTCCATGACACCCTCGGCATAGGCGGATGTATCCGCTTCCGTGTACGCCATCAGCCGGTCTTCGGCCTTCAAACCTTCCATCGTGACGGAATCGGCAAGCAGAAGGACGTCGGGCTGCGGCGCGCCGGCTTGGAATTCTGCGGCAAGCTTAGCCATCACCTGCGTGGTGCCGTCGCGGAACCATTCGACTTCGATCCCGGGATGCGCAGCAGTGAAGGCATCGACGGTCTGCTGGGCATCTTCGTTGGGTTGAGATGTATACAGCACCAACTTGCCCGAAATGTCCTGAGCCAACATAGCCGATGGAAACACAGCAAGTATGCTAGCTGCAAATTTGACAGGATATCGCATGATCAGGGTCCTTTTCTGACATATCTTCAGGCAGCGATAGCAGGCGAATGTGACAGTTCTGTCAGTGAACCGCATTTGACGATTGACCGAGTCGGAAGCATTACCCCTCCAGCCCGCCCCCCCCGATTTCAAACAAGGCCGCATAGGCGCGGGGTGCCGCCGCCAAGACAGGGCCGCCGCGTGCGAGCATCGCCTGCATGTCCGGTTCCAAAACGCGACCACCGGCCTCCGCGACCATCAGCAGACCACCCAGACAATCCCATGCGTTCATGTGATGCTCCAGATAGCCCGCGAGTTGCCCACTGGCGACCTGCGCCAGCATCAGCGCACCCGATCCGTTGCGATAGAACATTCCGCCCCGTTCCAATAGACCATCCACCGTTGCCGTGATGATGTGTTGCGGGATACGGTAGCTGGCCCCGATCGCCGTCATTGCACCGGTGAGGTCTAGCGCGTCGGGTATGCTGCATCGTTTGCCATTCGCAAAAGCACCGTGGCCCCGTTGCGCGCTAAACAGGATATCCATCGCGGGGGCATAAGTCACAGCGGCAGCGGTCTGATCGCCATGCACCAGCGCAATGGCCACGCACCATTGCGGGATGCCCGACAGGAAAGGCATCGTCCCGTCGATCGGGTCGATCACCCATGTGTAACCGCTGGTGCCGGATGTGGCAGCACCTTCTTCGCCAAGGATCGCGTCATCAGGGAAGGCTGACAAGATCCCAACGCGAAGTAGGTCCTCGACCTCGCGGTCGGCACGGCTGACGACATCCTGCGGGCTGGCTTTCGCCTCGATCACGAGCGTGTCGCGGGTGTTGAAATACTTCAGGGCCAGCACGCCGCCCTGTCTGGCGATGGCGCAGGCATGAGCGTGGCGAGCTGTGATGGCATCTTCCATGTTCTTGGTCATCCTACCGGACCCGAGTCAGGCCGCTGGGGTCAATCGTCACAGTAACCAGCTGTCCGGATGACAAGCGTGGTTCGGTAATGGGCCGCGATACCAGAAGTTCACCCGCTTCGCTGATAACCAAATATTCAATCCGACTGCCAAGATAGGTAGCACTACCGATCCGCGCCGCGCCATCCGGCACAAGGGCGATCCGCTCTGGCCGAATGGAAACAGTCGCGGCGCCGTCTGGCCCGTCGACTGGCAGGTCAAAATCGGCGACGCGGAACCGCCCTGCGGTCACCGTCCCGTCGATCAGGTTCGCATCACCGATGAAATCGGCGATAAAGCCCGAGGCGGGGCGTTCGTAGAGATCTTCGGGCGTGCCGATCTGCGCGATGCGGCCCTTGTCCATCACGACGATCCGGTCGGAAACGGCCAACGCTTCTTCCTGATCGTGCGTCACGTAAACCGCCGTTAGCCCGAAATCCTGCTGCAAGGCACGGATTTCGGCACGGACCCGGCGGCGTAGCTTAGCGTCCACGTTGGACAGCGGCTCGTCAAAAAGGATCACATCCGGCTGTTGTACGATGGCACGGGCCACCGCGACGCGCTGCTGTTGCCCGCCGGACAGTTCGGACGGCAACCTGTCCTGCAGTCCCGCCAGCCCGATCTGGTCGAGAATGGCACGCGCCCGGTCATGGGCGTCGCGCTTGCGAGTGCCGCGGATGATAGGCCCGTAAGCCACGTTATCCAAAACACTCATATGCGGAAAAAGCGCGTAGGATTGAAACACCATGCCGACATTGCGCCCCGAGGCAGGTTCCCGGCTGACGTCGCGCCCCGCGATCAGTACCTGCCCCGCGCTTGGCAGATCCAACCCCGCAATCAGCCGCAATGTCGTCGTCTTGCCGCAGCCGGAGGGTCCGAGCAGCGTGACAAGCTCACCCTTGCGGATCGCCAGATCAATCCCGTCGACCGCCACGGCATCACCGAAACGCTTGACCACGCCAGTAAACCGGATCGCGATGTCGGCTGTGTCAGCGGCTTGCGTCATCATCATATCTTTCACTAGATCACTCCGCCGCTGCGACGGGTTGCGCAGCGCTTTGGGGTTCTGCCCGTCGCGCGACGCGGCGCTGCCCGACCATCAGCTGGATCGCGACGACACAGACGACCATGACGATCATCAGCACAGCCGAATAGGCGATGGCCAGCGCATATTCCCCATTCTCGACCCGCCCCATGATATAGGCTGTCGCCATATTGTAGCGCGCCGTCACGAGGAAGATCACCGCCGACACCGCCGTCATCGCAGTGACGAACGCATAGACGAGCGACGTGAATATTGCGGGCCGGATCAGCGGCAGCACGATCCGTCGCAGGGTCGCAAAGCCGCCTGCCCCCATCGTCTGGCTGGCTTCCTCCATGCTGCGGTCGATCTGGGCGAGTGCCGCCAGACCCGCACGCATGCCCACGGACATATTGCGGAACACGAACGCGATCACGAGGATCGCCAGCGTTCCGGTGATATCGACGGGCGGCACGTTGAACGCTACGACATAGGCTACACCGACAACCGTGCCGGGGATCGCAAAGGATAGCATGGTGCCGAATTCAAACGCGCGCTTACCGAAGAAATCCTGCCGCGACACCAGCCATGCGGCGATGATGCCGACCAGCGTCGTCAGCGGTGCAGCAAGCCCGGACACCCAAAGCGTCGTGATCATCGAGTTCCATGCCGATCCGTAAAGCGCCAGACCTTGCGACGTGATCTCGAACGAAAAGGCGGTCCAGAGATGCGCGAAGGTCGGCGTCAGGTCCATGCGGCTGATGTTGGTCACGAACCCGCCAGCGACAACGATGGCATAAATGCCGACCGTGAAAATGACCCACGGTAGAACAATGGCCATCACCGCGATTTGCACGGCGCGCGGCAAGGGCGCGGCGACACCTGCATCAGATTTGCCGGTAACGGTCACATAGCTTTTGCGCCCCAGCCAGCGCATCTGCAGCCAGAACGCCACCAATGTCAGCATCAGCAGTAATATGGCCAATGTCGCCGCGTTCGACATGTCGTGCCGCGCGCCGACGACGGCGAAATATATTTTGGTCGACAACACCTCGTAGCCGCCGCCGAGCACCAAGGGGTTGCCAAAATCTGACAGGCTTTCGATGAAGGCCAGCAGAAATGCTGCCGCCAGACCGGGGCGCAGCAGCGGCCATGTCACCTTGAGGAACGTCGTCGATGACTTGGCGCCGAGCGTGGTGGACGCTTCTTCCAGCGTCGGATTGATTGCCTCGAGCGTGCCGAGCAGCACGAGGAAAGTGACCGGCGCAAATGCAAGCACCTGCGCCATCAGGATGCCGGGCAAGCCGTAGACCCAGCGGGTCGGACGCACGTCGAAAAGCTCTGCCCCGAACTGGGTCAGCACGCCGGAGCGTCCGAACAGCACGATGATCGCAACGCCCACGACAAAGGGCGGCGTGATGATCGGCAGGATCGAAATGGCCCGTAAAGCGCGTTTGAAACGGAAGTCGGACCGCGCCACCAGCATCGCCAGTGCCAGCCCCAGCAAGGTGGAGAAGAAGGCGGCGAGAATGCCCAGCACCAGCGTATTGATGACCACACCGCAGCGCGTCCCTGCACCGTTCAGGCAGCCAAGCCCCCACAGGTCGCTGGCGGTCAGGCGGGTAAAGAACGCCATCAGGACGCTTTCCGTCCCTGCCGGTTGAAAAGCGGCCATACCCAGTTTGAAGGTCGGAAAGAAGACGAATGTCAGCAACAGCGCCGTGACGATCACGACCGACCCCGACGCGAACCGTTCACCCCGGCAAAATCCGCGCGCGGCAAGTGCTTCGGCCAGCAGCGCCAGAAGCGCGAAGCCAGTGACATAACCGCCGTACCCGAGACCACGCTGCCCCTGTTCTGCCGCCGGAAAGATCGCGCTGATCGCGGCAATGGACGGGCCTCTGAGGCCTATCGCGAAAGCCTGCGCCAAGAAGAACAGAAGCGCCGCGACGATCAGTGCCATCGCCGCCGGGGCCTGTAACCAGCGTGCGCGCGATAGGGCCAGTCCGACCAGCATCGCCGTCAGCAGTGGCACAGGCAGCAACCATGCCTGCCCTGCGACACCAAGCGCCAAGGCGGAGTTGCCAAAACCGTCACCAAGCCCCGCCGTCTTGTACCACGGCAACGCAATCGCTGCGATGACCAGAAGGGCGAGCCAGTGAAGTCCGGCCCGCCCTTCCATTTTGTGCGGTATCGCTATCACTGCGGCAGGGAACCGATTTCGGCGTCCCAACGCTGCAACAGACGCGTGCGTTCCTCGCTCGATCCGTATTTCGCAAAGTCGTAGTCGATCAGTTCGATGCTTGCGAGATCAGGGGCTTCAGGTGGGGTCACAGCGTTGCTGTTCGACGGCACCTGAAAGCTGCGCGCGGTGGCACCAAGTTCCTGTGCGGCAGCAGTCAACGCCCAGTCATAGAAGGTCCGTGCTGCATCGGGGTTCGGGCCGTTCTCGATGATCGACATCGAACCGACCTCGTAGCCTGTGCCTTCGCATGGCGCGACGGTCACGATCGGCGCGCCATCGACGGTCTGGGCCACGGCGTCATGCATGAACACGATGCCAACCGCCGTTTCGCCCGCAGCGGCGGCCTGAATTGGGGCAGAACCCGACTGAGTGTACTGGCTGATGTTCTGGTGCAGGTCGATCAGATAAGCGAATGCCTCCTCCTCGCCGAGAAGCTGCACGAGCGTCGCCAGAAGCGTGTAAGCGGTGCCGGATGAGTTGGGATTGGCAACCTGCACATCATCGTTGAAGCGCGGATCAAGCAGGTCAGCCCAGCACGCCGGTGGATTCTCGGTCACCAGATCGGTGTTGTACCCAAAGCCGAGCGCGCCGGCATAGATGCCCACGGTGCGAAAGCCGGACGTTTCCGCCTGCTGCACGGCCCAATCCTGCAATTCGTCAAGCATGGGCGAGCGATATTCGGCGGTCAGACCTTCCTGCGCGGCTTGCAGATGCGGATCGCCCGTGCCACCCCACCAGATGTCACCGCGCGGCTGTTCTACCTCTGCCGCGATCTGGGCAAAAGTCTCGCCCGAAGAGCGGCGCGTCATCAGCACGTTGATGCCGGTTTCGCGCTGAAAGGCTTCGGCGGTAACGCGGCACCATTCTTCGCCGACCGAGCAATACATGACGAGTTCATTCGATTGCGCCTGCGCGACTGATGCCAGCATCGTGCTGGCAATCGCAGCTGACATCAAAGTTATCTTCTTGGTCATCGTATCATTCTCCCCAGAGTTAATTCTGTGCGCGTACGAACTTCCGGCGCCCGCTAAAGCATCGGTTAAAGGCAAAACATGACAGGTAAGTGACAGAGGGACGTTCAATTTTTCTCGAGAAGGAACTCAAAAAAAACAGCAGTAGCAACCAGATATGTTAAGCCGCGATCGGCCCTATGCACACTGCGCCATCTTGGGAATGTCGGGACGATGCTGCCGATCTTTCGCCCCGTTAAGAAAGGGGCGATTAGTGCTCCATACTACGCCCCGGTCAACAAGCTGCAGGGGCTGCGCGACCGGCGCGCCGCCGACGAGGTGGATGCACTTTCAGCGAGCTCAATGATCGTCAGGATGTTTCTCGATTATGCAGTTCTCCGCGACGAGGCAGGGGCCTGCCGGTGAGAAAACGGCAAGGATAACCCCGCACCGTGACGGTCGCGACACATGCGCATCCAGATTTCTAGGTGTGGGTTGCGGTCACTGCCCCCGCAGAACAAAATTATAATTGACAAAGCTTCTTTACGGCGGCGCACAGGCTTCAGTCGAAAGGACCTCAAACAATGGCTCTACTCGTATCAGAGCAGATGCAAAAGCGCAGAGAGCAGAAGTTTCGCCGGGAGTTGACTCGTGCATTATCTGTGTTGCCCGCCAAGCATCTGAATGGTTTTATTTCTAGTATATTTGATGACTTCGACAGCAAGCCTTCTCCCAACGATTTTGTCGAGATGACGTTTGCGTCTAAATTTGGAACAGTCAACGCAGTCTCGGAAGGCGGTAGCGGCTTCCTGCTAGAAGCATCCCTCAAAGTTTTCGCCGAAGCATGTAATAGTGGAGGTCTTCTGAGCGCAAAAATTATGCCTTGGGGCTCGCGGCATTTGGTAATGTTCGACAAATCTGACTGCTGGAACGCAGCTTTTTTGCTTGAAGCCGATGCGAAGCTTTTATTTCATGCGCACAAGGTTGCTGCAGAAGATTTTTTCTGGGCAGACAAGATATCCCCCTTTCTTTTTCTGGACAAAGAAACACATGCGTTCGGGTTTGCTATCATCCCAATGCCTGCCATGACCCTCGACGAATTCAAGGCGTATGGCAGTGCAGTTCTGGATGGTTGGGTCGAAGGTGTGGAGAGCCGGTTCCGGAACCAGGGGTTCTGCGGCTATCAAATCCCAGGTTTTGATACTGGTCCCATGGAATACATCAGTCCCGTTCATGTGAAATTCGGACCGGTCGACAAATTGATCCAACTTCTGCCTGATCGGAAGAGGCATGAGGTTTCGTCACACAGCCGGACATTTCAGTCGGGACGGGTGACCACCGTTCAGGCACATCGACGGAAGAACCCACTTAGGCTGGTGCTGAACAACCGCGCTCTAACTGATCATGTCGTCTATCAGGTTCAAGACGCTGATGGCAGAATTAGGTACTTTGGCGAAGGCAAGAGCGATCGATTGAAGCATGTGAATTCGGGTGCTTCGCACAATCGCAAGATAAACGAACACTTTTTCACCCGGGGCGAGATGGCGGTCAAGGTTCTCTTTGAAGGTCTAACGAAGAGCGAAGCGCTAAGTATCGAAAGGCTGCTCATCCGCGGTGCCCATGATCAGAACCTGTGGAATGTTAAAGATTTCGAGCCATTTCGTCCAATGGATGAGCTATCTATGTCCGAGCAAGAGATCGAAAACCTATCTGGTGACAATTCATGAAGACTGCATAAAAATAGTCATGCACAGTATTTTGTTCAGAGTAGAACTGAATTTATTCCAGTAAGCCCAAAGCAGCTATAGACTGCTTTAATTTAATGTTTTGGTATTTCAAGAGACAAGCGGTCATTACAGCATCTATTCAGTTGACAGCTTTGTCCATCTACTGATGGTATATCAAACAACGAAGCCGCGGGATCTATGAGTATCCGCTTCGAAAGGATGCACCGCCGCATTGTGTCAGCAAGTTAATGTCCGCTATGGGCCGCTGGCCACAAGATATTAGCTTCAAGTAACAATCCTGCGCATCTCGGCGATTGATCGATTTTGGCCTCCTCGATGGATCATTGAATGGCAATTTGGGCAAACTGGAACAAGGTCAAACTCAGGAGACACTATCCGCGAAGAGCGCGCTTCGGAGATGGGATCTAAGTGATGAACGTGCATGAAACCGTCGCCGAGGGGGCCATAGAAGGTGGCAAAATTAAAGCCACAAACGGTACAGAGCAGATTTCCATTATTCTTGTTTCGATAGTGCTCGATACAAAGTGCCCGTGCCACAGGGTTACGTTCGCGTCTGAGTTGGGTCGTTTCGCGAACTGAACCTTCTCTAAGTTGCTCAGGCTTAAAATCGGCTTCGACCACTTCGCTCAAGTCAGCACATTCGAAGCCAGCTTTGCGGAGCCCGTCCCTGGCCTGATGAGAGATAAATTCTGACCCCTTCTTGTTTGTTGCTAATCCCCAGATCACCTTCGCGGGATAAGGGACTTGTGTCGTAGGATGAGAAACAAACCACGTTCGAGCCTCAGCGAACCCATCAGGCATTCCATGCTCATCGTATTGCCGAAAAGCATTGAGAATATTTGCTCTAATATCAAGGTTCGGTACCCAGAATGTCTTTCTCGACGGCGACGGATTGTCTTGGAACAGGTTTTGCAGAAGCCCGACGAGTTCGCTGAGTAAGTTCCTGTGCTCAGCTTCTTCCTCGGTTACCTCTCGAAACCCTGAGGATCTCAAGCTATGTCGATAGCGTTGGACTTCCTGCGCTGGGCTCTTTTGTGTATCCATTTTTCTACCCGCGATGCCGTCGGCCAATCGCCGTATGGGAAAGAATTTATGGCGCGTTCCGTCTAGCACTAGAAGTTGCTGCTGGTTCTTGATTTGGCGCCTAGCGATACGTGGGTCCTGAGAGTAAATTTCATCAAGTTTAATAGCTGCATCTTGCCAATCGCTCATGTGATCTCTCGCCCTACAATCAGAAAACTCTCAACAGTGTATCGACTTCATACATCTCGGCGGCCCGGACGCATAATCAAATATGATGCTCGCGGCCCTCGATGCTCCGAAGACGCGTGTCGTTATTCCGAGACGAGGACGACCTGTTTTGACCGCCTAAGTGAAGCTGCATCGAAGTATTGCGCGAAATGCTGAATGTCTTTTTAGGATCGTTCGCGTAGGTTAGTGGACGGCAAATTGCCGGAGCATGTTATCGGTGTCCAGCTTCAGCGCACTGCGCCAGAGCGGCGTCTTGGCGATATGGCAGACGCGGCTGCCCGAGCTTTCATCGCGGGTTTCGATCAGCAGCCCGGCCCATTCAAGCGGTTGCAGTACGCACGATGAGAATGCATCCATCTCACGCCAGCCCGCCGTGTGCCAATCCTTCGGCTCACCGTAGAACGCCTCGAACAAGGCGGCTTCGGTCGTGCCATGGTCAGCTTCGATGTTGATGACATTCATCCAGACATCCCACTTTCCGAACGGCCGCTCGTCAAAGCGCGCATAAGAGGCATGATCGATCCGGAGCACGAAGAAGGGGATAAGTTCCGCAAACAGACGAGCCGAGGACTGGGACAGTTCAGTACCGCGTTTGGTCAACCGGAACTCGCCCTTGAAGTGCCGCCCCAGGCGCAAGGTGATCAGCAGTTGGTGCAGCACCTCAAGCGGCGGGAATTCGTATTCGTTGATGACCTTGTGGGAGCGGAACATCTCTTCCGCGCTCGAGCCTGGCCAGTCGAAATTCTCGACTGCCCAGTGCACGAAGACCCGCTTGAAGGCTTTTGTCTGCGTCAGACCGATCGCACCGTGTTGCTGTGCGTATTGCAGCGTCAGAAGCGCGCCGCGCAGCAGCGGCGAATGCGCGAGGTCGGGGTGGTCATCAGATAGGGTGCTGAATTCGATCATGGCGGTATGTT
>DAISXL010000006.1:32368-34805 GCA_036825855.1 Yoonia sp. | reverse complement strand
CGATCCAGACCAGCGGCAATACGATCCGCAACGTGACCGCCGACCATTTCGCCGGTGCCGCCGCGGACGAGATAGAGGACCCGCGCGCCATTGCCGAGCTTTTGCGCCAATGGTCCACCGACCACCCCGAATTCCAGTTTCTGCCGCGCAAGTTCAAGATCGCCGTGACAGGGGCCGCCGCCGACCGTGCCGTGACGCGCGCCCATGACATCGGGCTGGTCGTGGTGCGCAACGACGCGGGCGAGATCGGCTATCAGGTCATCGTCGGCGGTGGCCTTGGCCGCACGCCGATGGTGGGCAAGGTCTTGCGCGATTTCGTGTCCAAGGCGGAGCTGCTGCCTTACGTCGAGGCGATTGTCAGCGTCTACAACCTGCTTGGCCGCCGCGACAACAAGTACAAGGCCCGCATCAAGATCACGCTGCATGAAAACGGGATCGAGACGATCCGTGATCTGGTCGAGGACCGGTTCAACGCGATCCGCGCAGGCTTTGGCGGCTATGACCAGACGCTGCTGGCCGAGATCGAGACATCCTTTGCCCCGCCCGCCTTTGTCACCAAAGACACCGACGGGTTTGAGGCCGCGCGTCTGGCCAACCCCGCTTTCCGGTCGTGGAGCGATACGAACCTGTCCGCGCACAAGGCCCCCGGCTATGCCATCGTGTCGATCAGCATCAAGAAACATGGCGCGACACCGGGGGATGCGACCTCCGACCAGATGCGCGTGATGGCTGATCTGGCAGAACAGTACGGCCACGGCGAATTGCGCATCAGCCATGAACAGAACGTGATCCTGCCGCATGTCCACCAGTCCGACCTGCCTGCGGTTTACGCCGCCCTGCGCAAGGCCGATCTGGCGACGGCGAATATCGGGCTGGCGTCGGACATCATCGCCTGCCCCGGCATGGATTACTGCGCGCTGGCGACGGCCCGGTCGATCCCTATCGCCCAGCAGATCGCCACGCGGTTTGACGAATTGAAAATCGAACACGACGTCGGCCCGCTCAAGATCAAGATTTCCGGCTGCATCAATGCCTGCGGGCATCACCATGTCGGCCATATCGGGATTCTGGGCCTCGATCGCGCGGGCGTCGAAAACTACCAGATCACGCTGGGCGGAGACGGGACCGAGACCACAACCATCGGTGAACGCGCGGGCCCCGGTTTCAGTGCCGATGACATCGTGCCCGCCGTTGAGCGTCTGGTGACAGGCTATCTGGACCTGCGCCGCGACCCGTCCGAGACGTTTTTGCAAACCTATCGCCGTCTGGGGCTCGCCCCGTTCAAGACGTTGCTTTACCCCAATGAGGACAAAGCCGATGCCGCTTGATGATCTCGCCAACCGCCGCAACGCCCTGCACCGCGATTCAGACGCGCTGGCGGTCCTGCGTGCCGCATTGAACGACCCACAGATCGGCCCGGTAGCGCTGGTGTCGTCCTTTGGCGCCGAAAGCGTGGTGCTGCTGCATCTTGCGGCCCAGGTGGACCCGGCCGTGCCGGTGATCTTTCTGGACACCGAAATGCTGTTTCCGGAATCGCTGACCTATCAGCGCGACGTGGCCAAGGCCCTCGGGCTGACCGATGTGCGCGTCATCACGCCCGACCGCAATGCCGTGCTGCGCGAGGATGTGGACGGCCTGCTGCATCAGGCTGATACCGACGCCTGCTGCGATCTGCGCAAGACACGGCCCCTGGAACAGGCGCTGCAAGGCTTCGGCGGCTGGATCACGGGGCGCAAGCAGTTCCAGAACGGCCAGCGTGCCAGCCTGCCGTTGTTTGAAGCCGACGGCGCGCGTATCAAGATCAATCCGCTGGCGCAGTGGTCCTCGGACGATCTGCGCGGCTACATGGCCGACCACAACCTGCCGCGCCATCCGCTGGTGGCACAAGGCTATCCGTCCATCGGCTGCATGCCCTGCACAACCCGCGTCGGCGAAGGTGAAGACCCCCGCGCAGGCCGTTGGCGCAACAGCGAAAAAACCGAATGCGGTATCCACTTTGCAAACGGGCGCATGGTCCGGGAAGGACAAGCAGCATGACCGTGATCGTCACCGATACAGGCTTTGCCGCCGACGACTGGACCGGCCCGTTCCGCGATGCCGCACAGGCAATTGCCAATGATTGCGCCTATGCGGTGGACCTTGCGTCCGACACCGACCCCGCCACGCTGGCGCGCCTGACCAACGCGCCGATGATCCGCATCGATTTCCCCAGCTTTGCGGACGGGCGCGGTTTCACGCTGGCCGCGATGCTGCGGCGCGCGGGCTTCAAAGGCCGGTTGCGCGCACGCGGCCATGTGATCGCCGATCAATACGCCATGGCGCGCCGGTCCGGTTTCGACGAGGTCGAGATCGACGATGGCTTGGCCGCCCGCCAGCCGCAGGACCAATGGCTTGCCCGTGCCGACTGGCGCGAAAGCCATTATCAGGCCCGTTTGCG
>DAISXL010000006.1:16954-32268 GCA_036825855.1 Yoonia sp. | reverse complement strand
CCGTGAACCACGCCAGCGCCAAGATCGTCCCGCAATTGCCCGACATGCAGACCGTGACCGAGGTGAAACACTACACCGACCGGCTGTTTTCCTTCCGTGTGACGCGGCCTGCCAGCCTGCGGTTCCGGTCGGGCGAATTCGTTATGATCGGGCTGATGGGCGACGCGGACCCAGAGACAGGCAAGCGCAAACCGATCATGCGCGCCTATTCCATCGCCTCGCCTTCTTGGGATGAGGAGCTGGAATTCTATTCGATCAAGGTGCAGGACGGTCCGCTGACATCGAAGCTGCAGCACATCCAGCCCGGCGACGGCCTGATCCTGCGGCCGAAACCCGTGGGCACCTTGGTGCATGACGCGCTTTTGCCCGGCAAACGGCTGTGGTTCTTTGCCACCGGCACCGGCTTTGCGCCCTTTGCCAGCCTCTTGCGCGAACCGCAGACCTATGAGGATTACGACGAGATCATCATCACCCATACCTGCCGCGAAGCAGGAGAGCTGACCTATGGCCGCGACCTGATCGAAGGGCTGAAAACCGACGAACTTCTGAACGAGGTGATCGGCGACGGGTTCTGGAAAAAGATCAAATACTACCCCACCACCACCCGCGAGGAGAGCGCAAAGATGGGCCGCATCACCGACCTGATGCGCAGCGGCGAGGCGTTCACCGACCTTGGCGTGCCGCCCCTGTCGCCTGAAAATGACCGCGCGATGATCTGCGGCAATCTGGCGTTCAATCTGGAACTGAAGGAAATGCTGGAAAGCTATGGGTTGAACGAAGGGGCCAATTCCAACCCGCAGCAATATGTGGTGGAAAAGGCGTTTCTGGACTGATGTTGCCATCCCCCTGAATCAAAAAGGCCGCCCTGACAGGGCGGCCTTTGTCGTTTGTGCGGGGGCTTATTCGCCCAGCAGCTGGTTCACGCGTTCCAGCACCGGCTGCAGCAGCGCGGGGCTGTTCTGCGCGGCGGTCACGGCGGAAATCAGCGTGGTCTTTTCCTCGGCGGCCAGATCGGAGCCTTCGATCAGCGCGATGACCTGATCGGCGTTGAAGCCGTCGACAGTCAGCAGATCGCCGGTCGCAGTGGCGGCGTTGTCCACGGCTTCGGCAGTGGCATCAGCGGCCTCGGTCGCAGCGTCTTCGACCGCTTCGGCTGCAGCGGCAGCTTCGGCCTCGATCGCAGCAGCAGCTTCTGCGGCAGCAGCTTCAGCGGCGGCAGCTTCGGCAGCAGCGGCCTCGGCAGCGGCGGCTTCAGCAGCAGCGGCTTCGGCGGCAGCAGCTTCGGCAGCAGCGGCTTCGGCGGCAGCAGCTTCGGCAGCAGCGGCAGCTTCTGCCTCAGCGGCGGCGGTCGCCCCTGTCAGAACGCCGACAGCGGCGCTGGGGCCGCGGCCTTCGACGGCATATTGGTAGCCGAAAAAGCCGGCAACGGCGAGGATAATCAAGATAGCAAGCGCTCTCATAAGCGTGGTCCTTCTTTGAAAAGCTCGGGCGGTAACCCGCCCTCGTTGCGGCGTATGTCAGAATCTCGCTCAAAGGGAAAGGCCCATGCAGCGCCGAAAATACCTGCGAAACGACGTGATAGCGGGTTGAAGCGCGGCCCTAGCAGGTTTAGTTTGCCCACCAGCATTACGCAACAAACAAAGGATCAAGACCATAGGACGCAGACCCCACAACGCGCCACCCCAGCGCGAAACCGGCCCTCGGATCAACGAACGGATCAGGGCAGCCGAAATCCGGCTTATCGGTGCAGACGGCGAAAACGTAGGCGTTGTATCGCCAGACAGGGCGATGCAGATGGCCGAAGAAGCCGGGCTCGATCTTGTAGAGATTTCCCCGAACGCCGTCCCTCCGGTCTGCAAGATCATGGACTTTGGCAAGTTCAAATACGAGACCCAGAAAAAAGAAGCCGAAGCGCGCAAGAAGCAGAAGATCATCGAGATCAAGGAAATCAAGTTCCGCCCGAACACGGATTCCCATGACTACGACGTCAAGATGCGCAGCGTGTTCAAGTTTTTGGAAAACGGCGACAAGGTGAAGATCACCCTGCGGTTCCGTGGCCGTGAGATGGCGCATCAGGAACTGGGCCGCCAGTTGCTGGAACGCGTGGCCGAGGACACCAAGGAAACCGGCAAGGTCGAGAACTTTCCCAAGATGGAAGGTCGCCAGATGGTCATGCTGATCGGGCCATTGTCGAAGTGAAATTTGTAAGATGGGTGCTATCACCCATCCTACCAACCGGCGAAACGGAAAAAGGGCGGCTCGGTGAGCCGCCCTTTCCTGTTCTAGCCTGCCGGATCGTTACTGCAGCAGCGACGAGATGTTCCGGATCGCCACGCGGCGGTTGGCGCGTTCATCGGCCAGTGTCGGCACTTTGAGGAACCGCTCACCATAGCCCTGCGTGACAAGGTTTTCCGGCGGCACGCCAAAGAACTCGGTCAAGGCCAGCGCCACCGTTTCGGCGCGACGGTCCGACAGCGCAAGGTTGAAGGCCGCGCTGCCCACTGCATCGGTATGGCCTTCGACAAGGAAGACCTGCGCGGGGTCATTTTCAACGATGGCCGCAATCGCAAGGCCAAGGTCGGTCAGCGCCGCCGTCTGCGTCTGGTCGATCGCGGCAGAGCCTGACGCGAAGGTCAGCGTATCAAGATCGACCGAAGGGGCAAGATTGCGCACCTCGGGGATTGTCCGCACCTGATTGAGCGAGAACGTCCGCCCGATTTCCGACCGCTCGCGCGCGGCAAGTGCCTCGCGCAGGGTTGCGACATTGGGCTGGCCTGCGCCCGGTGCAAAGAACACTGGGGCCGGCGGCAGTTCGGACACCACCACGGGGGCGCTGCCGACCGTGTCGTTGAACAGTTCGATCTGCGTGCCGTCCGCCAGAACGCGGGCGCGGCGCTGCACGGTCCCGTCCGCACCGCGGATCGTGATGACGCGTGTGCCATCCTCGCGCGTGACGATGGTCCGGGTCGAGCCGTCGTTGAAGGTCTGGGTTTCGACCTCCGATCCGGGCTGGCGCAGCAGCACGTCGTCATCTTTCAGCACGACGAAATTGTCGCCACGCTGCACGACGACGCGGTCGCCAGAGTTCGACACGACCTGATCACCGTTGCGCAGCACAGAGCCGACGACCACGGCGCCAAGGCCGACGATCAGCGCCTTTTGAAAGGTCGACAGCCCCTCGCGGTCGTCGGACCCCTGCACGATCTGGGCAGGTTCCGCATTCACGCGGTTGTCGAAATCTTCGGTGCTGGACCGCACGTCCTCGACAGTGACGGTTTCCTGTTCGACGACCACATCCGCGGCGGTGGGTTCACCTTCGAGGTCAGCCAGAGCCGCGGCGGATTCGACGGGCGCTTCTTCAGCCGTTTCCGCAGGGGTCTGTTCGCGGGCCAGCTGTTCCTCGACGGTTGTCGCCTCGCTGATGATCGGGGCAGGCTCGGCCAGCGGCTCGGCTGTCTCATCAGTTGCGGTGGCGTCGTCGGCTGGCGCTTCGGCTTGCGCGGCGGCAGCGGCTGCGGCTTCTTCTTCAGCTGCGGTTTGCGCGGCGGCAGCAGCTTCTGCATCAGCAGCGGCTTGAGCGTCAGCTGCGGCTTGTGCATCGGCAGCAGCTTGGGCGTCAGCGGCAGCGGCTTCTGCATCGGCAGCAGCTTGTGCGTCAGAAGCGGCTTGTGCATCGGCAGCGGCTTGTGCGTCAGCAGCAGCTTGTGCGTCAGCAGCAGCTTGTGCGTCAGCAGCGGCTTGTGCATCGTCAGCAGCTTGTGCATCGGCAGCAGCTTGTGCATCGGCTTCCAATTGTGCCTCTGCGGCAGCGGCAGCTTCTGCATCCGCGGCAGCTTGGGCGGCTGCGGCTTCAGCATCGGCGGCGGCTTGCGCTTCAGCAGCAGCGCGCGCTTCTTCTTCGGCGGCAGCTTGTGCGGCGGCCTCTTCAGCGGCAGCCTGTGCTTCAGCCTCGGCTTGTGCAGCGGCCTCGGCGGCAAGGCGATCCTGTTCGGCCTGCGCTGCTGCGGCTTCGGCCGCCATGCGTTCTTGCTCAGCCTGCGCAGCGGCAGCGGCCTCGGCGGCGAGTCGGTTCTGTTCCTCGGCAGCAGCCAAGGCCGCGTTTCTTTCTGCCTCAGCCGCCGCGATGGCGGCTTCTTGCTGTAATCTGTCAAAGGCTGCGCGATCCTCGATCAGCTCGCCGTCGACGCTCAGGCAGGGGAATTCAGGCACATCGCCGCAGGCCTGCGGGTCGGCCTCTTGTGCAAACACAGGGGCCGTCACCATCGCCAGACTGACAACGAACGACGTGGTATTCTTGAATTTCGAATGACGCATTTTTAACCTCTTGAAAACAGCCTCCAGAGAAGGGGACTCTCAGGCTTATAACAGCCCAGAGGTAGGTGCGTTCCGCCCAACCACAAGGTCGGGCGGATTTGTGCCGACAGGGTCAGGCGGCAGCGGTCACGGCGCGCCCCGTCATCACCTTGACCAGATGCGCGCGGTAGTCCGGGGTGCCGTGCAGATCGCTGATCATGCCGTCAGGGTCGACGCTCAGGCCGTCCAGCGCCCGTGCCGAAAAATCGCCCGAAAGCGCGGCTTCGGCCTCGGACCAGCGGAACACCCCGTCCTCAGACGCCCCCGTGACCGCAACCCGCACGCCGTCCGCGTATTTCGCGACGAACACGCCCACCAGCGCAAAGCGTGACGCGGGCTGGACGAATTTCATGTAATGCGATGTCTGCGGGATGGGGAAACGGACCTCGGTGATGACCTCGCCGCCATGCAGCGCGGTGGTGAACATCCCCTGAAAATAATCATCCGCCGCGATCTGGCGGGTGTTGGTGATGATGGTCGCCCCCGTGCCCAGCGCTGCGGCCGGATAACAGGCCGCAGGGTCGTTGTTGGCGAGCGATCCGCCGATTGTGCCACGGTTGCGCACGGCAGGGTCGCCGATATGGCTCGCCAGACCTGCAAGCCCAGGGAAATGCGCCGCCGCATCACGGGCGACGGTGGCATGGGTCGTTGCCGCCCCGATGCAGAGCATCCCGTCATCGGACAGACAGACGCCCTTCATCTCGCCAATCGCCGTCAGGCTGACCAGCACGTCAGGCGCGGCAAGACGCGCCTTCAGCGTCGGGATCAGGGTTTGCCCGCCGCCCAAGGCCTGCGCCCCGTCATGTTCCATAGCCTTGACCGCATCCGCGATGGTGGTGGGCCGTTCGATTTCAAAAGCATACATGACTGCTCTCCCTTACGCGGTGTGCATGGCTTCCCAGACGCGCAGCGGCGTCAGGGGCATGTCGATATGGGTGACGTTCTTGCCTGCCGATTGCAGTGCATCGACGACAGCATTGACGATTGTGGGCGGCGATCCGATTGCCCCCGCCTCGCCACAGCCTTTCACGCCCAAGGGGTTGTGCGTGCAGGGCGTGCCGTCCGCATGGTCGACCGTGTAGAACGGCAGATCATCCGCGCGCGGCATGGTGTAATCCATGTAGCTTGCCGACAAAAGCTGCCCGTCCGCATCATACCGCGCCCCTTCCAAGAGCGCCTGACCGATCCCTTGGCCAAGCCCGCCATGCACCTGCCCCGTCACGATCATCGGGTTCATGATATTGCCGAAATCGTCCACCGCGATGAACCGGTCCACGCGGACCTTGCCGGTGTCAGGGTCCACCTCGACCTCGCAGGCATAGGCGCCTGAAGGATAGGTAAAGTTGGCGGGATCGTAGAACGCCGTTTCCTCCAGCCCCGGTTCGATATCCTCGAGCGGGAAGTTGTGGGGGATGTAAGCCTTCAACGCGACCTCGCCAAAGCTGACCGATTTGTCGGTGCCTTTGACGGTAAACTGGCCATCCTTGAAATCCACGTCATCGGCGGATGCTTCCAGCATATGTGCTGCGATCTTCTTGGCCTTGGCGATGATCTTTTCGGTCGCCCGCACCATGGCCGAGCCGCAAACCGCCAAGGACCGCGACCCATAGGTGCCCATCCCGAAGGGGATTTTTGACGTATCGCCATGCACGATGTCCACGCTGGCCGGATCGATCCCCAGCATTTCGCCCACGATCTGGGGAAACACGGTTTCATGCCCCTGCCCGTGGCTGTGCGCGCCGACCATGACCGACAGGTTGCCGGTGGCATTCACCCGCACGGTGGCCGCATCATAAAGGCCGACACGGCTGCCCAGCACGCCCACAAGGTTCGACGGCGCAATCCCGCACGCCTCGATATAGGCGTTCAGGCCCAGACCGCGCAGCATGCCGCGCGCTTCGCTTTCCTTGCGCCGCGCCTCGAACCCCGCACGATCGATATGCTTTTCCAGCCGGTCCATCAGCGCGTCATAATTGCCGGAATCGTATTGCAGACCGGCGGCACTGGTGAAGGGGTACTGGTCCGGCTTGACGAAGTTCTTGCGCCGGATGGCAATCGGATCGATCCCCAATTCGCGCGCCGCCTTGTCAATGACGCGTTCGATGGAATAGGTCGCCTCGGGCCGGCCCGCACCGCGATAGGCGTCGACAGGGGCGGTGTTGGTGAACACGGCTTTGACGTTCACATAGACATTGGGAACGGTGTAGTTCCCCGCCATCAGCGTGCCATGCAGGAAGGTCGGCGTCGCGGTCGAGAAGTTCGACAGATAGGCGCCGACATTCGCCATGGTTTCCGTGCGGAAGGCGATGAAGGTGCCGTCCTTTTCACAGGCGAGTTCGATCTTGGTCACATGGTCGCGGCCATGCGCATCGGTCAAAAACGCCTCGGTTCGGTCGGCGGTCCATTTCACGGGACGCCCGATCTTGCGCGCGGCGGCCAGCACCAGGGCTTCTTCACCATAGTGATAGATCTTCGACCCGAATCCGCCACCCACATCGGGGGCAATGACGGTCAGCTTGTTTTCAGGGATGCCCATGACGAAGGCCGAAATCAGCAGGCGCGTCAGATGCGGGTTCTGCGACGTGGTTTGCAAGACATAAGAATCGGTGCCTGCGTCGTAATTCCCGATCGAACAGCGCGGTTCCATCGCATTGGGCACCAGACGGTTGTTGACCAGCTCCAGCGTCGTCACATGCGGGGCGGCCTTGATCGCCGCGTCGGTGGCGGCGCGGTTATCCTCGATCCAGCCCCAGTCGAAACACTGGTTGGTGCCGATCTCGTCATGTACGAAGGCATCGCCTGCCAGCGCCTCGGCCATGTCGATGATGGCGGGCAGTTCCTCGATCTCGGCGACAATCGCCTCGGCGGCATTGCGCGCCTGCAATTCGGTTTCCGCGATGACGGCGGCATAGGCGTCACCGACATGGCGCACCTTGCCATGCGCCAGCACAGGGCGCTTGGGTTCCTTCATCGGCGTGCCGTCGCGGCTGTTGATCAGCCAGCCTGCGGGGTTGCCGCCCACATCGGCGAAATCAGCCCCCGTAAACACGGCCAGAACGCCCGGCATGCCTTCGGCGGCGGAGGTGTCGATGGATTTGATTATCCCGTGCGCCACGGTCGAGCGGCAGAAGATCGCCGTGGTGGCGCCAAACGCCTTGATGTCGTCGGTATATTTGCCCGCCCCCGTCAGAAAGCGGATATCTTCGCGGCGCTTGTCGCTGGCGCCGATTCCATGATCTTTTGGCATTGAAATTCCTCCCGGTTGGGACGGCAGCAGAAGTGCGCGCGCCCCGTTGCTCCCTGAATTCTTATTCGGCGGCGATGGCCGTCACGTCCTGACCCGATGCGGCCATGATCGCCTTGACGATATTGTGGTATCCCGTGCAGCGGCAGATATTCCCCTCCAGGTAACTGCGCACTTCGGCCTCGGTCGGCTTAGGGTTTTCCTTGAGCAGCGCCGCCGCCGACATCACCATGCCCGGCGTGCAGAACCCGCATTGCAGGCCATGGTGGTCCTGAAACGCCTGCTGGATCACGTTCAGCGATCCGTCCTTGTTGGCCTGTCCTTCGATGGTGGCCACCTCGGCCCCGTCCGCCTCGACCGCGAAGATCGTGCAGGCCTTGACCGCCTGACCGTTCACATGCACCACGCAGGCCCCGCATTGCGATGTATCACAGCCGACATGGGTCCCTGTCAAGCGCAGGTCATTGCGCAGGAAATCCACCAGAAGCGTGCGGCCTTCCACCTCCCTCGTGACGGATTTGCCGTTCACGACCATTGCTACAGATGCCATTCGTTCCTCCCGATACATCGTTGCTATGGAATGAGTTAAGCACGGCGGGAACCACTTGAGAACAACGATCTTTCGCTGCTTTGCAGCATCAGCCGATCTCGCGGCGCGGTTGGGGACGGTCGGGAATTTCCTTGAGCAGGCCACCGACCCCCATCGCCGCGAAATCGGCGGGCGTAGGCCTGCGCCCGCAAATCACCCGTTCCAGCACCCAGTCCGCGCCATTGAGCGCGGGCGAGCGCGCGCAGCCCGGCAGGCCGATGACGGGCCGGCCACGCAACTCGCCCAGAAACAGCAGATTGCCGGGATCGACAGGCATGCCGAACTGGCTGACCGTGCCGCCCGCAGCGCGCAGGGCAGCGGGGCCGACATCGTCGATATCCGATGTGGCCGAGGCGGTCAGAATGAAGATTATCTCGCCCTGCGCATCATCAAGCGCGGCAGACAAGCCACTGATTTCATGATGTGAAAGACTTCGCTCATCAAGTACGACATCAAAGCGCGACAGCCGCTTGGCCAGCGCCTCGCGCCCTTTGTCAGAGGGTGCCTCGCCCAACTGTGTCTCGATCAGGGTGGCCGTGCGATACAAAGGCGGCAGCACATGCAACGCCCCTGCCATGTCAGCGGCGCGGTCCACATCCGCCCCCGGTACGGCGTAGGAGATGATCTTGATCGTGGCGATCATGTTGCCCGCTGCGATGCGGGTGTATTGCGGCAGGGTCGCGACGGTGATCATCGGATTGACCGCGTTGAAGCGGCCGATGGCCGCAGCGTCCAGACAGACGATCCCCGCTGCATCTGCAAAGAGGTTGACGCGACCCGTCGCCGCAGCGCTGACGCTAACGTGATCGCCTGCCAGCGCCTGCGCCAGTTTCGCGGCGGCGGCATTCTCGTCCAGATCATGCGAGTCAAGCTTGGCGGCGATGACCTGCGCCACCCCTGCGGCCTGCAACATGGCGATGTCGGCGGCGTCCAGCACCTTGCCCTTGCGCAGCTGCGCGGTGCCATGCGCCAGGATCGCGCCAAGCGCCTCCGCCACGGGGACAGGGCCGAATTTCATCTGGCCTGCCGCAGGACTTGGGTGATCTGCGCCATGATGCTGACCGCGATTTCGGCAGGATGACGCCCGCCAAGGTCAAGGCCGACAGGGGCATGGATGCGCGCGATGTCATCTTGGCTAAACCCTGCATCCTGCATGCGCGCGACGCGTTTGGCATGGGTGCGGGTGGACCCCAGACAGCCCAGATAGAACACATCGCTGCGCAAGGCCGCCATGATCGCGGGATCGTCGAGTTTGGGATCATGCGTCAGCGTCACGATAGCGGTGCGGGCATCGGGTTTGAGGGACGCCAACGCCTCGTCCGGCCAGTCCTCGATGATCGTCTCGCCGGGAAAGCGTGCGGCAGAGCCGAAGGCCCCGCGCGGGTCGATCAGAACAGGTGCATAACCGCAAGCGCGCGCCATGCCGACCAAAGGCTGCGCGATATGCACGGCCCCCACGATAATCATCCGCAAAGGTGGGTTCTGGAGGGTGATGAAGGTGCCATCCTCTTCCAGCCCCGCGCGGTCGAGGCGGAAGCGGTCGGGCGCATCCGCAGGCGTGATGATCCGGCTGCTTCCTGTCGCAAGATCAGTGGCAAGGCCAATGGGGCGGGCGGTGGCGCGCGCCTCGGCCAAAGCTTGCAGGGTGGCCAGTGTCAGGCCGTCGCCCACAGGCTGCACCAGCACCCTGATCTGCCCGCCACAGGCAAGGCCCACGGCAAAAGCCTCGTCATCGCTGACGCCGAAATCGAGGATCGCGTGTTCGCCCGCCGCGATGGCGTCGATGGCCGCGACGACGACAGCGCCTTCGACGCACCCGCCTGACACCGACCCTTCCATCGCGCCATCCGCATCGATCACCAACTGGCTGCCGACACCGCGCGGGGCAGAGCCCCATGTTTCCACCACAGTGGCCAGCGCCACCTTGCGCCCTGCTTGCGCCCAGTCCAGCGCCAGTTGTGCGGGTTCCATTGTCATGCCCGTGATCCCCCCTGCAAGGCCGCCAGCATCCGCCGTTTTTCGCCGCCGTCATCGGGGCGCGTCAGAGCCTCGGCCAGTCCTGCCAATGATGCCACGTTATGGGCGGCACGGAAACTGGTGCAATGCGGCAGCATCTGCGCGATTCCGCGCGCAAGCGGCGCAAAGCCGTCCCAGCGCAAGAGCGGGTTGAGCCAGATGACTTGGCTGAAGGTCAGTTGCATCCGTTCCATTTCGCGCCCCAGATCATGGGTGGCGTCGCGGTCCAGCCCGTCGGTGATGAGCAGGACAACCGCGCCCTGCCCCGCAACGCGCCGCGCCCAGTCGCGGTTGAAATCATGCAGGCAGGCGCCAATCCGCGTCCCGCCTTCCCAATCCTGCGCCTGCGCGCCTGCCGCCGCCAGTGCCGCATCCACATCCCGCCTGCGCATGTGGCGGGTGATATTGGTCAGCCGCGTGCCGAAGGTAAAGGCATGGACCTGCGCCCAGCCCTGGCCTTCGCGGTTGGCCACGGCATGCACGAAATGCAGCACGGCGCGCGAATAAGAGGACATGGAGCCCGAAATATCGCAGAGCACCACAAGGTTGGGATAGCGGATGCGCTTGCGGGCTGTCGCGAGCTTGCCGATCTCGCCCCCTTGCCGTGCGGCGCGGCGCATGGTCTGTTTCCAATCCGCCAAAGGCCCCGGCAAGGCCTGCCTGCGCCGCGTCAGGATCGGCGGCACCGGCAGGCGCAAATCAGCCAGCATCCGTGTGGCGGCGGCCATTTCCTCCGTGCTCATCTGTTCGAAATCCAGTTGGCGCAGGCGTTCCTCGGCCGATGCGGTCTGGCTTGCGTCGATGTCGATCTCGATCTCGTCCTCTCGCGCCGGTGCCTCTCGCGCGGGTGGGTCGCGCCCGTCGAGCAAGGCTTGGGCTGCGCGTTTTTCTGCCGCCTCTGCTGTGCGATCCTCTTGCACGCCGTGGACCATCGGGGTCAGCAGCGACATCATCTGTTCCATATATTGCGGGTCACGCCAGTAGAGCCGGAACAGCTGCGCGAAAACGGCGCTGTCTTCGGGCTTGCTGACGAAACAGGCGTGCAGCGTCCAGAAGAAGTCGGCGCGCTCGGTAAAGCCCACCGCCTGCACCGCGTTGATCGCATCGATCACCCGTCCGGGGCCGAGTTTCACGCCCGCCTTGCGCAAGGCGCGGGCGAAATGGGTGATGTTGCCTGCCAGCTTGGGGTCGTCCGGCAAGGCAAGCGGCGCATAAGCTGGGGATTTCACATCCCCAGACCCCTGCGGGATATTTCTACTCGGAAGATGGGAGGTCATGGGGTCAGGCTGGCGCGGGCGTCGTCGAGAATGCGTTTGGCCTGTGCGTTCTGCAATTTCTGGATGTCGTCCTGATATTTTAACAGCGCGCCCAAGGTGTCGCTGATGACCTCGGGCGAGAGGTTGACGACATCAAGCGCCAGCAGGCATTTCGCCCAGTCGATGGTTTCGGCCACGCCCGGTTTTTTATAAAGATCCTCGTCGCGCAGCCGCTGGACGAAGGCCACGACCTCCGCCGACAGGGCAGCGCTGGCTTCGGGGGCGCGGGCGTGCAGGATCGCGATTTCGCGGTCGAAATCGGGGTAATCGACCCAGTGATACAGGCAGCGGCGTTTGAGCGCGTCGTGCACTTCACGCGTGCGGTTGGAGGTCAGGATCACGATGGGGGGTTCCGCCGCCTTGATCGTGCCCAATTCGGGGATCGTGACCTGGAAATCGGAAAGCGCTTCGAGCAGGAAGGCTTCGAACGGGGCGTCGGTGCGGTCAAGCTCGTCGATCAGCAGGATCGGCGCGCCGCCGGGCTGCGGTCGCATGGCCTGCAAGAGCGGGCGTTCGATCAGGTAGTCTTCGGTGAAAAGTTCGGATTTCAGGGCGTCGCGGTCGGCACCGCCTGTCGCCTCTGCCGTGCGGATCGCGATCATCTGTTCGGCGAAGTTCCATTCATAGACGGCAGAGGAGGCATCAAGCCCTTCGTAGCATTGCAGCCGGATCAGGCGGCGGCCCAAGGCTGCGGCAAGTGCTTTGGCAATTTCGGTCTTGCCGGTGCCGGCTTCGCCTTCGAGAAACAGGGGCCGGCCAAGGCGCAGGGCCAGAAAGACCACCGTGGCCAGCGGTCTGCCGCAGATATAGCCCTCAGCGCCCAAAGCGGCCTGCACCGCGTCGATGTTGTCAAATGCCATGTGATCCCCTCCGCCTTTGGCCTATAGCTGCATTCGGCGGGGCTTGCGTCAAGGCGTGCATTGCCCCCATGGCTGCTGCGGCCTAGACTTGGGCCAACAAGGAGATCGCGTCATGAATCAGAATGCCCCCATCACCGCCACCGGCTTTGGCCCCGACCTTGGCCCGTTCGACTGGGCCGATCCGCTGCGTCTGGAAGATCAGCTGACCGAGGATGAGCGCATGTTGCGCGATGCAGCACGCCAGTTTGCGGAAAGCAAATTGCAGCCGCGTGTCACTGCCGCCTATCGCGACGCACTGGTCGAGCCCGAGATTTTCAGCCTGATGGGCGAGGCCGGTTTGCTGGGCCTGACGATCCCAGAGGAATATGGCGGTTTGGGCGCGGGCTATGTCACCTATGGCCTTGTCGCGCGCGAGATCGAGCGGGTGGATAGCGGCTATCGGTCGATGATGTCGGTGCAATCGTCCTTGGTGATGTATCCGATCCATGCCTACGGGTCCGATGCGCAGCGCGAAAAATACCTGCCGGGGCTGGCGGCAGGCACGCTCATCGGTTGTTTCGGTCTGACCGAACCCGATGCGGGGTCCGACCCTGCGGGGATGAAAACGACGGCCAAGAAAACCGATGGCGGCTATGTGCTGAACGGGTCCAAGATGTGGATCAGCAATGCGCCGATCGCCGATGTGTTCGTTGTCTGGGCCAAGTCCGAGGCGCATGGCGGCAAGATCCGCGGGTTCGTGCTGGACAAAGGCACCAAGGGCCTGAGCGCGCCGAAAGTGGGCGGCAAGCTGAGCTTGCGGGCATCCGTGACGGGCGAGATTGTCATGGACAATGTCGAGGTCGGTGAAGAGGCGCTGCTGCCCGGTGTGCAGGGGTTGAAAGGGCCGTTCGGCTGTCTGAACCGTGCCCGCTATGGCATTGCCTGGGGTGTCATGGGCGCGGCCGAGGCCTGCTGGCACGCGGCACGGCAATATGGCCTTGATCGCAAGCAATTCGGCAAACCCTTGGCGCAGACGCAGCTGTTCCAGAAGAAGCTGGCCGATATGCAGACCGAGATCGCACTTGGCACGCAGGCCGCCCTGCAACTGGGGCGTCTGATGGAGGCAGGCCGCGCCGCCCCGGAAATGATCAGCCTAATGAAGCGCAACAACTGCGGCAAGGCGCTGGATATCGCGCGCGCCTCGCGTGACATGCACGGCGGCAACGGGATTTCCGAGGATTTCCAGATCATGCGCCATATGGTCAATCTGGAAACGGTCAACACCTATGAAGGCACCCATGACGTGCATGCGCTGATCCTCGGGCGCGCACAGACGGGGTTGCAGGCGTTTTTCTAGGCCGCAGGAAAGGGATGGTCAGCGCAATCGCGATTGTGTAATTGCGGGACCATGCCTGACAAAAACCTGACCAGCCTCACGATCCGCCGCCCAGACGACTGGCATCTGCATCTGCGCGATGGCGCCATGCTGCGCGCGGTCCTGCCTGAAACCGCGCGACATTTCGCCCGCGCGATCGTGATGCCCAATCTGGTGCCGCCTGTGGTGACGGGTGCGCAGGCGGCGGCCTATCGCGACCGGATCATGGCGGCGCTGCCAGACGGCATGGATTTCACGCCGCTGATGACACTCTACCTGACCGAGGCGACAGACCCCGAGGATGTGCGCGCCGCCCATGCGGCTGGGATCGCCACGGCGGTCAAGCTTTACCCGGCGGGGGCTACGACCAATTCGGCCTCTGGCGTGCGCGATTTCGAAAAGGTGCGGGCTGTGCTGGATGTCATGGCCGAGATCGGGATGCCGCTTTGCGTGCATGGCGAGGTCACCGACCACGATATCGACATTTTCGACCGCGAGGCCGTGTTCATCGACAAGATTCTCAAGCCCCTGCGCAAGAAGGTGCCGGATCTGAAGGTCGTGATGGAACATGTGACCACACAGGATGCGGTCGATTATGTCCGCGACAATCCGAAAAATCTGGCCGCGACCATCACCACGCATCACCTGATCATCAACCGCAACCATATCCTTGCGGGCGGGATCAAGCCGCATTTCTATTGCCTGCCCGTCGCCAAGCGTGAAACGCACCGGATCGCACTCGTGCAGGCGGCGGTGTCGGGGGACAAGCGATTTTTCCTTGGCACGGATTCAGCCCCGCATACCGATGGCGCGAAACTGCAAAGCTGCGGCTGCGCGGGGATCTTTACCGCCACCAACACCATGTCCTGTCTGGCGGAAGTCTTTGAGGTCGCGGGCCAGTTGCGCAAGCTTGAAGCGTTCACCTCACTCAATGGGCCGATGTATTATGGCCTGCCGCCCAATGAGGCGACGATCACCCTGACCAAGGGCGATCCTGTCCCCTATCCCGACCGGATCGACACCGGCGACGGCCCCGTCACCCTGTTCAACCCCGGGTTCGATCTGCACTGGCGGGTCACGGGCTGACGCCCGGAGGCCTCCGGCGGGGATATTTATACTCGGAAGATGTGAAAGAGACTGCCATGATCCCCTCCTCCTATCCTGACAAGGCTGAAATCGCGCGGCTGAGCGCGGGCATGCTGCTTGAAATCGGTGCCATTACCTTCAACGCGCGCGAGCCTTTCACCCATGCCTCGGGCAAGAAGGCGCCGACCTATGTGGATTGCCGCAAGCTGATTTCCTATCCGCGCATCCGGTCCACGCTGATGGATTTCCTGAGCGTCACGATCATGCGCGAGGCGGGGTTCGAGGCGTTTGATAATATCGCGGGTGGCGAGACGGCGGGGATTCCCTTTGCGGCCCTTGTGGCCGAACGGCTGGCGCTGCCGATGACCTATGTGCGCAAGAAACCAAAGGGCTACGGTCGCAATGCCCGCATCGAAGGGGTGATGACCGAAGGCCAGCGCGTGCTGTTGGTCGAGGATCTGACCACCGATGGTGGATCGAAACTGTCCTTTGTCGA
>DAISXL010000006.1:0-16854 GCA_036825855.1 Yoonia sp. | reverse complement strand
TGCTGTTGGTCGAGGATCTGACCACCGATGGTGGATCGAAACTGTCCTTTGTCGAGGCGATCCGTGAAACGGGCGCGACCTGTTCGGCGACGGCCGTGATTTTCTATTACGGCATTTTCGACGGTGTCGAGAAAACACTGGCCGATCATGGCGTGCAGTTGCTGCATCTATGCACCTGGTGGGACGTGCTGGCCGAGGCCAAGGCGCGCGGCGCCTATGACGCGGAGACGCTGGCGGCGGTCGAGGCTTACCTGCGCGATCCGGCAGGGTGGCAGGCTTCCGCCTGAACTTATCCACAGGCCCGGGCGGCAGAATCTGCTGACCCCGATATCTGGGGAACTGCGCTGCACCAACTGCCCTATCTGGTAGGCCCGGGCCGGGCTGCCCGTTTTTGCACGGGCTTATCCCGCCAACGATCCACAGAGTTATACAAGGTGAACTCTGCGCCAAGGCCTGCTATGACACTGCGACATGCGAGGTAAGTGATGAACGAAATAGCGACCTTCAACGCGTCCGGCAGCGCCGAGACCAGTGTCGATCTGATGCCGCATTCCATCGAGGCTGAACAACAGCTTCTGGGGGCGATCCTGACCAACAACGATATTTTCGACCGGGTGGCGGCGATCATCGGGCCGAAACATTTTTATGACCCGGTGCATGCGCGCATTTTCGAGACGGCAGCGACGCGGATTTCCAAGAATGCGCTGGCCAGCCCTGTCACGCTCAAGACCTTTCTGGAGGATGACGAGGGGCTGAAGGAACTGGGCGGGCCGGCCTATCTGGCGCGGCTTGCAGGGGCGGCGATTTCGGCCTTCGCTGCGCGGGATTACGCGCAGATGATCTATGATCTGGCGGTGCGGCGCGAACTGATCCAGGTCGGCCGCAACATCGCCGACAAGGCCGCCAAGGTCGATGTGGACAGCGAACCCAGGGACCAGATCGTCGAAGCGGAACAGGCGCTTTATGCGCTGGCCGAACAGGGCACGACCGATCAGGGGTTCCAGTCCTTCCTGCGCGCCGTCACCGATGCCGTCAACGTGGCCAATGCCGCCTATCAGCGTGAAGGCGGGCTTGCGGGTGTCTCCACCGGGTTGATCGACCTAGACAAGAAACTGGGGGGCTTGCACAAATCCGACCTTCTGATCCTTGCGGGGCGTCCGTCGATGGGCAAAACCTCGCTTGCGACCAATATCGCGTTCAATATCGCCAAGGCCTACAAGAAAGGCATCCTGCCCGATGGCAGCGAAGGCGCTGTCGATGGCGGTGTCGTGGGGTTCTATTCGCTGGAGATGAGCGCCGAACAGCTGGCCGCGCGGATCCTGTCGGAAGCGGCCGAAGTGCCCTCCGAACAGATCCGCCGTGGCGACATGACCGAAACCGAATTCCGCCGTTTCGTCGATGCCGCCAAATCGCTGGAGGCTTGCCCTTTGTTCATCGACGACACGCCTGCCTTGCCGATTGCGCAGCTGGCCGCGCGCGCGCGCAGGCTCAAGCGGACGCATGGGCTGGATGTGCTGATGGTCGACTATCTGCAATTGGTGCGCGGCACGGGACGGTCGGAAAACCGCGTCAACGAAATTTCCGAGATCACGATGGGCCTGAAGGCTATCGCCAAGGAGCTGAACATCCCTGTGGTCGCCCTGTCGCAGCTGTCGCGTCAGGTCGAAAGCCGCGAGGACAAGCGCCCGCAACTGTCGGACCTGCGCGAATCCGGCTCGATCGAGCAGGACGCCGACGTCGTGATGTTCGTGTTCCGCGAGGAATACTACAAGGAACGCGAAAAGCCGGGCGATCACGAGATGGAAAAGATGGCCGCTTGGCAGGAAGAGATGGAACGCCTGCACGGCAAGGCCGAGGTCGTGATCGGCAAACAGCGCCACGGGCCCATCGGCACCGTCGAGCTGAGCTTCGAGGGCCGCTTTACCCGCTTTGGCAACCTTGTCAAACCATGGCAGCAAGGCGGCGACCAGCAGTTCTAGGGACTGCGCGTTCATCCGCCCTTGCCGCCCCTGCCCGCCCCTGCCAAAAGGATGCCCATGAGCACCGGACGCCTGACCATCGACCTTGACGCCGTCGTCGCCAATTGGCGCGCGCTGGACGCCATGACCAACTGCAAGACCGCCGCCGTGATCAAGGCCAATGGCTATGGTCTGGGGTCGGTCATTGTCGCCAAGGCGCTGTTCAAGGCGGGTGTGCGCCAGTTTTTCGTCGCTGTCGCCGAAGAGGCCGCCCCCATCCGCGAAGAACTGGGCCCGCGCCCCGAGATCAACGTCTTTTCAGGGCATATGAAGGGCGATACCAACATCATCCGCGAATTGAACCTGACACCCATGCTCAATTCCGTGGACCAGTTGACGCATCATTTCGAAACCCTGCCCGGCCATCCTTTCGGCATCCAGCTTGATACCGGCATGAACCGGCTGGGGCTGGAAATGCAGGAATGGGCGGCGATAGCGGGGCTGGCACTGGAACAGAACCCCACGCTGGTGATGAGCCATCTGGCCTGTGCCGATGAGCCCGACCACCCGATGAACCCGCACCAGCTCGCCAATTTCCACACCATGACCGACGGGATCGGTGTGCCACGGTCCTTGTCCGCGACGGGCGGCATCCTGCTCGGGCCGGACTATCATTTCGATCTGACCCGTCCGGGGATCGGGCTTTATGGCGCGGAACCATTCACGCAGGGCACGCCCGCCATCGAGCTGGAATTCCCCGTCGTCCAAATTCGCGATGTCGCACAGGGCGAAGTCGTCGGTTATGGCAACAGCTGGCAGGCGGAACGCCCCTCGCGCATCGCCACGATCTCGGGAGGCTATGCCGATGGCATCATCCGGTCGCTGTCGGACCGCGCGATTTTCTACCACGGCAAGACGCCCTGCAAGCTGGTGGGCCGCGTCTCGATGGACCTGATGACCGTCGATGTCACCGACCTGCCCGAGGACCCCAAGGCGCTTTCGCTGATCTGCGCGGAGCAAAGCGTGGATGATGTCGCGCGCCGTGCGGGCACCATCGGCTATGAACTGCTGACGCAACTGGGCGGCCGCTATACCCGCCGGACCTATGGCAAGTGATGCAGCGGGCGCTGGTTTACGCCAACCTGTCGCTGCTGATCCTGTTTCCTGTTGCATGGTTCGCACCACTGATGCGGGCGGGGCTGTTGCCGCTGTTCGGGCTGTCCGAAATCTCGGTCGTGACAGGGCTGCAATCGCTCTGGGGCAGTGACATCCCGCTGGCGCTGGTGGTGACGGCGCTTGCGATCTTTCTGCCCTATCTCAAGACAATCGGGCTGGCGCTGGTGCATTTCGGGTTGCTGGCCGACCGCACATTGCCGGTGCTGGCTTGGCTGGGCAAATTCGCGATGGCCGATGTGTTCCTGATAGCGCTTTACATCGTGGTGTTCAAAAGCATGGGGCTGGGGCGGGTGGAAACCGCCTGGGGGCTTTATCTGTTCACCGCCTGTATCCTTGCGTCGATCCTGATCTCGGGGCTGACCGCGCGGGACGGGTTGCATGGCACCCCCGATAAGGCCAAAAGGTGAACATGGCCAAAGATCTTTCCTTCGTCTGTTCCGAATGCGGTGCCGCCTATTCCAAATGGTCGGGCCAGTGCGATGCCTGCCAGTCGTGGAATACCATCCACGAAACCAAGGCCTTGGCCAGCGGTCCTAAAGGCAAATCCTTGGGCGCCCTGCGCGGCAAGCCGATCCCGTTGATCGATCTGGACACGCATGAACCCGAACCGCCGCGCACGCAGGCCGGTGTCGCCGAGCTTGACCGCGTACTGGGCGGCGGGCTGGTCAAGGCGTCGGCGCTGCTGGTCGGCGGCGATCCCGGCATCGGGAAATCCACGCTGCTGTTGCAGGCGGCAGCACGGTTCGCGCGCAACGGGCTGAAGGTGATCTATATCTCGGGCGAGGAATCGACTGCACAGGTGCAGATGCGCGCGCGCAGGCTCGGGCTGGAAAAAAGCCCCGTCAGGCTGGCGGCGGAAACCAACCTGCGCGACATCCTGACCACGCTGGAGGCGGAAAAGCCCGATCTGGCGATCATCGATTCGATCCAGACGATGTGGGCGGATAACGTGGACAGCGCGCCGGGTAGTGTCAGCCAGGTGCGGTCGTCAGCGCATGAACTGACGACATTCGCCAAACGCAACGGCATGTCGGTCATCATGGTCGGCCATGTCACCAAGGACGGCAGCATCGCAGGCCCCCGCGTTGTGGAACACATGGTCGATACCGTGCTGTATTTCGAAGGCGAGCGTGGCCACCAGTTCCGCATCCTGCGCGCGGTGAAAAACCGTTTCGGCCCCGCGGATGAAATCGGCGTGTTCGAAATGACCGGCAAGGGCCTGGCCGAGGTCAAGAATCCCTCGGCGCTGTTTTTGTCCGAACGTGGCGCCCCTGCCCCCGGATCGGTCGTGTTCGCCGGCATCGAAGGCACGCGCCCGATGCTTTGCGAGATCCAGGCGCTTGTTGCACCATCGCCACACAGCCAACCGCGCCGGTCGGTCGTCGGTTGGGACGGCGGCAGGCTTGCCATGATCCTTGCCGTGCTCGAATCACGTTGCGGTGTGCCGTTCACCGGATTGGACGTTTACCTGAACGTCGCAGGGGGTTTGCGCATTTCCGAACCTGCCGCCGACCTTGCGGTTGCTGCCGCCCTTGTATCCGCGCGCGAGGATGCGGCGGTGCCGTCAGATGCGGTCATTTTCGGGGAAATCAGCCTATCGGGGGCGCTGCGTCCGGTGGTCCAGACCGAAAATAGATTGAAAGAAGCCGAGAAACTTGGTTTTACCTCTGCGATCACTCCGCGGCAGGCCAAGCAGGTCGCGGTGAAAGGCATATCCTTGCGCCAATCTCATGATTTGGCCGCATTTGTAGAAGATGTATTCGGCGCGCGCTAAAGCGTCACTGGCAGGAGAGACGGAGCATGGACGGTTTCACACTCGTCGACGCAGGCGTGGCAATCATCGTGTTGCTTTCGGGGGTGCTGGCCTACAGCCGTGGCCTTGTGCGCGAAACGATGGCGATCCTTGGCTGGATCGGGGCGGCAATCGTCGCCTTCATCTTTGCGCCGCAGGTCGAACCGCTGGTTCGGCAAATCCCGATTGTGGGCGATTTCATCGGCGACAGTTGCGAACTGGCGATCATCGCGGCCTTTGCGGCGGTCTTTGCGCTGGCGCTGGTGATCGTGTCGATCTTCACGCCGCTGTTTTCCAGCGTGGTGCAGCGGTCCGCCATCGGTGGCGTGGATCAGGCGCTGGGGTTCTTCTTTGGCGTGTTGCGCGGCATTCTGTTGGTCGCCGTCGCTTTCTTTGTCTATGACACGATCTTTGCGACACAGCAGCTTGCCGTGATCGACGACAGCCGGTCGGCGGGCGTCTTTGCGCAGCTGACCGCCCGGATCGAAGCGCAGAACCCCGAACAGGCGCTGGGCTGGATCACGCAGCAGTATCAGGATCTGGTCGGCAACTGCGGCGCGCCCGTGACCGAAACCACCCCGATCACCGAACCTGCACCCGTCACCGAATAAGCAGTCCTTTCTTGGGCAAGCCGCAAAGCCACCGCACTCCTGCGGTGGCTTTGTTGCGGCTCAGGGCGGATGGTCATGATCGTTTCGTGACACCCGCCCCGGCAGGGACTAAGTAGAGGCAAATTGCCCTCCCACGGATTCGGAGCAGCCCAGTGTCGCACAAGGACCTTCCCGCCCATCCCTTTGATGACGACAAGCTGCGCGAGGAATGTGGCGTTTTCGGCGTCGTGGGCGTGACCGATGCGTCGAACTTTGTGGCGCTTGGCCTGCACGCCCTGCAACATCGCGGGCAAGAGGCGGGCGGCATCGTCACCCATGATCCCGCGACAGGGTTCAATCAGGCCCGCCGCATGGGGCTGGTGCGCGACAATTTCACCAATCAGAAGGTCATGGAAACCCTGCCCGGCACCATCGGGATCGGGCATGTACGCTATTCGACCGCCGGATCGAAAGGCCAGACCGCGATTCGCGACGTGCAGCCGTTCTTTGGCGAATTCTCGATGGGCGGGGCGGCCATCGCGCATAACGGCAATATCACCAACGCATTGGCCCTGCGCCGCGAACTGATCGAACGCGGCTCGATCTTCCAAAGCTCGTCGGACAGCGAATGCATCATCCATCTGATGGCGCGGTCCATGGGCCGCAACATCCCCGACCGCATGGAAGAAGCTTTGCGCAAGGTAGAAGGCGCGTTTTCCATCGTCGCGATGACCCGCACCAAGCTGATCGGCTGCCGCGACCCCTTGGGCGTGCGCCCGCTGGTGCTGGGGCAATTGGGCGATGGCTGGGTGCTGAGTTCGGAGACCTGCGCGCTCGACATCATCGGGGCCGAGTTCATCCGCGACATCGCACCGGGCGAAATGGTGGTGATCAGCGACAAGGGCGTGCAAAGCCATTTCCCTTTCCGCCCCGCCAAATCGCGGTTCTGCATCTTTGAACATGTGTATTTCAGCCGCCCTGATTCGATCCTCGGGGACCGGTCCGTTTATGAAACCCGCGAAAACATCGGCCGCGAACTGGCCAAGGAAGCCCCGGTCGAGGCTGATCTGGTCTGCCCCGTCCCTGACAGCGGCACGCCGGCGGCGATCGGGTACAGCCTGCAATCGGGGATTCCCTATGCGATGGGGATCATCCGCAACCAGTACATGGGGCGCACCTTCATCGAACCGTCCGAGCAGATCCGCAACATGGGCGTGCGGCTGAAGCTGAACGTCAACCGCGCGCTGGTGCGCGGCAAGCGGATCATTCTGGTCGACGACAGCGTGGTGCGCGGCACCACCAGCCAGAAGATCAAGGACATGATCCTTGATGCGGGTGCCGCCGAGGTGCATTTCCGCATCGCCAGCCCGCCCACCGCATGGCCGTGTTTCTACGGGGTCGACACACCGCAGCGCGACAAGCTGCTGGCCGCGACGATGACCGAAGAGGAAATGCGCGTCCATATCGGGGTGGACAGCCTGAAATTCATCTCGCTCGACGGGCTTTACCGCGCCGTAGGCCAGAAGAATGGCCGCGACCCTGCCGCACCTGCCTATTGCGACGCGTGTTTTTCGGGGGAATATCCCGTGGCCCCGTCCGACATGATCGAGCAGGGCTTCCAGACCAAGACGGCGGCGGAATAACGCGCGTCCTGCGGGCTGCGCGGTTTTGACCCGCGTCGCCGGGTTTCGCTTGGCTGCGATCTGTGGCACCCCGTGGCCGACACGAGCAAGCAAAGAAAAATCATGGCCCAGAATGACACCTCGCCTGCGGCTGCGCAGGCCACCAAACCTGATGCATTGGCGCTGGACCGGCTGACGCTGATCGGTCTGTTCAGCACGACCGAAGGTCCTGCCGCGCTGATCCGTGCCGCAGACGGACAGGTCGCACGGATCGTGCCGGGGATGCAGACGATGGGCCTGACCGTCACCGCCATCGGCGAGACGCAGGTGCTGGTCACGGACCGCGCCGGTGTCACCTTTGCCATGCAACTGCCGCCACGCGACTGATCCCTCTTGACGTGGGCCCGCGTTCGTCGGACAGACGCGGCATGACACAGATAGCTTTGATCACCGGCGCCTCGCGCGGCCTCGGCGCGGCCCTTGCCCGCCAGTTGGCACCGACCCATCACATCATCGCCGTGGCGAAAACCGTCGGCGCGCTCGAGGAACTCGACGATGCGGTGCAGGCCGCTGGCGGAGCGGCGACGCTTGCGCCGATGGATATCACCGTCGATGCCGCCATGCAGCAGCTGTGCCGGGGGATATTCGACCGCTGGGGCAAGCTGGATCTGTGGCTGCACACCGCCGTCCATGCCGCCCCCTTGGCCCCTGCGGGCCATATCGGCCCCAAGGACCTGAGCAAATCCATGACGATCAACGTCGAGGCCACTGCCCGCCTGATCGCCTATGTCAGCCCCTTGCTGGGCCAGACCGGCAAGGCCGTGTTCTTTGACGACCCGCGCGGCGGACAGCAGTTTTTCGGCGCTTACGGCGCGACAAAGGCCGCGCAGATGGCCCTTGCGCGCAGTTGGCAGGCGGAATCGGTCAAGACCGGCCCGCGCGTGCAGATCCTGACGCCGGCGCCGATGCCCACGGCCACCCGCGCGCGGTTCTACCCCGGCGAGGATCGCAGCGCGCTGACAGAGCCAAGCGCCGAGGCCGCACGGCTGTTGCCGGAAATACTGGCGGACTGACCCGGGCTTTGGGTCCTTTGCGCCACAACGGCGGTCAGGGACCCCGCCACAGCCATGCGCGGCTTGCCGCCGCCCCCCCGCTGGCCTAGGTATCAGCTAGCAACAAGGGACGGCGCATGCGTATTCTGATCACCAATGACGACGGCATCAACGCACCCGGCCTGCAGGTTCTGACCCGGATCGCGCAGGATATCGCTGGCCCCGCAGGGCAGGTCTGGACCGTCGCCCCCGCGTTCGAGCAATCGGGTGTGGGCCATTGCATCAGCTATACCCATCCCACGATGATCGCGGAACTGGGCCCCCGCCGCTTCGCCGCAGAAGGCTCGCCCGCCGATTGCGTGATCGCGGGGCTCTACGACGTCATGATCGACGCGCGGCCCGATCTGGTGCTGTCGGGCGTGAACCGTGGCAACAATGCCGCGGAAAACACGCTTTATTCCGGCACGATTGGCGGCGCGATGGAAGCGGCCTTGCAAGGCATTCCCGCCATCGCGCTGTCGCAGTATTTCGGCCCCGCGAACAAGGATCTGGACGACCCGTTCGAGGCTGCCGCGACCCATGGTGCGGATGTGGTGCGTAAATTGATGGCGCGCGATCTGTGGGACGACGCCGATTACCGCCTGTTTTATAACGTGAATTTCCCCCCTGTTGCCGGATCGGCCGTCAAGGGGATCAAGGCCGCCGCCCAAGGGTTCCGGCGCGGCACGCATTTCTCGGCCGAGGCGCAGACCTCGCCCAGTGGCCGCCGGTTCCTCTGGGTGCGGGGCGGCGCGCAGGATGTGCCGACCGACCCCGGCACGGATGCCGCTGTCAATCTGGACGGCTATATCTCGGTCACGCCGATGCGGGCGGATCTGACCGACCGCGCGATGCTGACCACCCTGCAAGAGGCGCTGGCGTGAGCTTTGACGCGGATACCAAGATGCAATTCCTTTATGCCCTGCGCAGCAAGGGTGTCACCGACGCCCGCGTCCTGACCGCGATGGAACAGGTCGACCGCGCGGCATTCGTGCGGGGCCTGTTCGCAGACCGCGCCTATGAGGACATGCCGCTGCCCATTGCCTGCGGGCAGACCATCTCGCAGCCTTCGGTCGTGGGGCTGATGACGCAGGCCTTGCAGGTCAGTCCGCGCGACAAGGTGCTCGAGATCGGGACAGGGTCGGGCTATCAGGCCGCGATCCTGAGCAAGCTCGCGCGCCGTGTCTATACCATCGACCGCTACCGCAGTCTGGTCGAGGATGCCCGCGCGATCTTTGCCGCGCAACAGATCGCCAATATCACGACCTTCACCGCTGACGGCAGTTTCGGCCTGCCCGATCAGGCGCCCTTCGACCGGATCCTGCTGACCGCCGCCGCCGAGGACCCGCCGGGGCCGCTGCTGGCGCAGTTGCGCGTGGGCGGGATCATGGTGCTGCCGGTCGGCCAATCGGACGCGGTGCAAAGCCTGATCCGCGTGACAAGGCTTGACACCGGCTATGATTATGACGAATTGCGCGCAGTCAGGTTTGTGCCCTTGCTAGAAGGGCTCGGACAAGAGTAAACTGCCACAAAATATGGTATCGTCGAGGGAACAAGCGACGACCCGGCACAAGGAGCGGTAGAATGGCCCAAAGGCAAAGCTTCATCAGGACGGTTTTGATGACCGGCGTGGCCGTGTCCGCCTTGGCGGCCTGCGACGGCATGGATGCCGACCTGCGCGATCTGGGCAACGGGTTCAGCACCGCGGGTGCCGTGCAGGAATTGCCCAACCGCCCCCGTCCTGACGACCGCGGTGTGATTTCCTATCCGACCTATCAGGTTGTTGTGGCCCGACAGGATGACACGATCCGCGGCATCGCGATCCGGCTGGGTCTGGATGCCAACGAACTGGCGCAATATAACGGGATCGAGCCCGACACGATCCTGCGCCGCGATGAAATCGTGGCTTTGCCCAACCGTCTCCCCGATGGGTCGATCTCTCCCGACCGCCCCGCGGGCCAGCAACCCTTTGACATTGCCGCTGTCGCGACCTCTGCCCTAGACCGCGCCGATGCCGCAGGCGGGCCGATCACATCCACAGCCCTGCCGCCTGCTGATGGTGGCACCCCGGTGATCGGTGCCGCACCGATTGGCGCGCCTGTCGCCGCGACAGCCGCGCCCGGCGCGGAACCGATCCGCCATCAGGTCGCGCGCGGGGAAACCGCGTTCTCGATCTCGCGGCTCTACAACGTGCCGGTGACATCGATTGCCGAATGGAACGGGCTCAATGCGCAGTTCACCATCCGCGAAGGCCAGTTCCTGCTGATCCCGCAAGGTGGCGCCGCCCCGCAGCGGGCTGCGGCTCCGGCTGTCACCGCACCCGGTGCCGGCAGCGAAACGCCCGTGCCCCCCAGCGCCGCAACACCGCTACCCGCGCCAGCAGCGCCTGTGGCAGCGCCCGCAGCGCCGGACATCGGCACACCTGCCCCGCCGCCACCTGCGGCCAGCGCCAGCAGGCTTGCCGCACCCGTGCAAGGCAGCATCATCCGCGCCTATGCGCCCGGCACCAATGAAGGCGTCGATTTCGGCGTGCCCGCAGGCACGGATGTTCGTGCCGCAGACGCGGGCACCGTCGCGGCCGTGACGGCCGATACGTCCGGCGGGTCCATCGTCGTGATCCGGCACGCGGACGGGCTGCTGACGGTCTATACGCAGATGGACAATCTGACGGTGCAAAAGGATTCGAGCGTCTCGCGCGGGCAGGTCATCGGCAAGGTGCGCGCCGGCAACCCGAGCTTTTTGCACTTTGAAGTGCGGCGCGGGCTGCAAAGCCTTGATCCGATGGAATTCCTGCCCTGACGGCTAGGGCAGTCGCACGCCCTGCCGCCCCGCCAGATCGGTGAAATACTGCCAGGCGACGCGGCCTGACCTGCTGCCACGCGTCGCCTGCCATTCGATCGCTTCGGCCCGCAGGGTTGCGTCGTCGATGGTCACGCCGTAAGCGTCGCAATAGCCGCGGATCATCGCGAGGTATTCATCCTGATCGCAGGGATGGAACCCCAGCCACAGCCCGAACCGGTCCGACAGCGACACCTTTTCCTCGACCGCCTCGGAGGGCGAAATCGCGGTGGAGCGTTCGTTCTCGATCATGTCGCGCGGCATCAGGTGGCGGCGGTTCGATGTGGCGTAAAGCACCACGTTATCGGGCCGCCCTTCGATCCCGCCATCCAGCACCGCCTTGAGCGATTTGTAATGCGCATCGTCATGGCCGAAGGACAGGTCATCACAGAACAGGATGAACCGCGCGTCCGATTTGCGCAGCAGGTTCAGGCAGCGGTTGATGCTGGGCAGATCCTCGCGCTGGACCTCGACCAGTTTCAGCGCCGGATGATCCGCCTGAACAGCGGCGTGGATCGCCTTGACAAGGCTCGATTTTCCCATCCCCCGCGCACCCCAGAGAAGCGCGTTGTTCGCAGGCAGACCCGCCGCGAACCGCTGGGTATTGGCCAGCAGCGTGTCGCGCGACCGGTTCACGCCCACCAGCAGCGCCACGTCGATCCGGTTGATCCGTGTGACGGGTTCCAGCCGGTCAGGCTGCGTATGCCAGACAAAGGCCGCCGCGGCGCTGAAATCGGGCGCTTTCTGCGGCGCAGGGCTGATCCGTTCCAGCGCGCGGGCGATCCGTTTCAGCGTGTCCTTGGTCATGCCTTGGGCTCGTCGTCCATCGCGGCGTCGCCGTGCAATTCATCATCCCACAGACCCTCGGCGCGCAGCTTGGCCTCGCGCTTGCGTTCGACGCGCGCGACCAGCTGGATCGAGATTTCGTAAAGGCCGTAAACCACCACGAACAGGATCACCTGCGAAACCACGTCCGGCGGCGTGGCAAGGGCCGCAACGATCAGGATGCCGACCACAGCATATTTGCGTGTCGCCCGCAGTCCCCGCGCCGAGACAAGACCCGCCTTGCCCATCAGCGTCAGCAGAACCGGCAGTTGGAAGCACAGGCCAAAGGCCACGATGAATTTGATCGTCAGGTTCAGATAGGCCTTGGCCGACCCTTGGAACAGGATGCCCGCCGCCTGCGTGCTGCCGTCCGTGCCCGTCATCAGCGTGCCGGGTTGCTGGAACCCAAGGAAGAATCCAAAGGCCAGTGGCGTGATGACGTAATAGGCAAAGGCCGCGCCCAGAAAGAACATGAAGGGCGAGGCGATCAGGAACGGCAAAAATGCCCCTTGTTCGCTTTTGTAAAGGCCGGGCGCCACAAAGCGCCACAACTGGTAGGAAATGATGGGAAAACCTAAAACCAGCCCGCCCAGAAGCGAGATCGAAATCGCGACGAAGAAACCTTCTTCCAGGGCGATGAATTGCAGGTCGCACGCCTGATCGCGCGCGGCCAGCGCATCGCACAGGGGGAGCGTCAGGAAATTGAACAAGGGGTTCCAGATCGTGAAGCAGATCACCATGCCCACGATAAAGGCCAGCACCGACCGGATCAGCCGCGTGCGCAGTTCCGCCAGATGTTCGATCAACGGGGCGGAACTGTCGTCGATCTCGTCAGGGTGGCTCATGCCTCGTCCTCGGGTTTGTCAGCCACGGGCTTGGGGGCGGCCTTGCGCGGGGCAGGCTTTTGCGCCGGCGTGGCGGGTTCTGCCTTGACGGCGGCGCGCGCTGCGGCTTCGGACTGGGTCTTGGCCAGATCATCCGTCATCTTGGCCTTGGCCGCCTTGCGTTCCTCGGCCAAAGCCTGCGTCGCCGGCCCTTTGGAAAAGCCTGTCGCATCCTTCAGCTTGTCCGTGCCGAATTTCTTGGGATCGGATGCCGCGCGGATCGTATTGGACATTTCCTTGATGCCGGATTCGTCAGCCGCCGCTTCCATGGCGCGGGAAAATTCGCGCGCCATGCCACGGGCCTTGCCGGTGAACTGGCCCATGGCGCGGAACATGCCGGGCAGGTCCTTTGGCCCGATCACGATCAGGGCCACGATGCCGATCAGCACCATTTCGCTTGCGCCGAGACCAAACATGGCTGGCTATCCCTTCAGGGTGATTCAGACTTTGTCTTTGGCTTTTTCGTCTTCGGGCGTCACGTCGCGGGCATCCGCAAAGCTGTCGTCCAGTTCTTTCTTGCCGTCATCGACGCCGCGCTTGAAAGCGGTGATGCCTTTGCCGACTTCGCCCATCAGGCTGGAAATCTTGCCGCGCCCGAACAGGACCAGCACGACAACGGCGATCAGAAGAAGGCCGGGAAGGCCGATGTTATTGAGCATGTCTCTCTCCTCTGGCGGGATGCGCCTCGTATCTCGGATATAGGTTTCTATGCCCTTAGAACGGCCGAGGGAAGGGATTATTCCAAAGAATTGATCGCGCCCCACCCCTTTTTTCTATGAAGAATTTCGGGGTTGTGCCAAAAACCTGTCAGTTGCCAGAAAACTGGCAAAACCACACCGACCAGCAGGGAATCACCATGCGCCGTGCCGACAGATTGATGCAGCTTGTCCAGATCCTGCGCGATGGCAGCCTGCACCGCGCCCAAGACCTTGCGGATGCGGTCGGCGTGTCGCTGCGCAGTATCTACCGCGATATGGAAACGCTGGCGGCCTCGGGCGTGCCGATCTCGGGCGAACGCGGCATCGGCTACCGCGTGACAGCGGCGATCACGCTGCCCCCCCTGAACCTGACCCTGACCGAGGTCGAGGCGCTGCATCTGGGCCTGTCCGCCGTGGGCGAGGCCGAGGATGCCGACCTTGCGCAGGCCGCGCGCCAGCTTTTGGCAAAGCTCGATGCGGTGATGCCTGAAAACCCCGCGAGCCCCCCCGTGCAGGGCTTTGCGATCTACCCTTTTGCCGATGCCGCGCGCGGGTTCCAGCACCTGCCCCGCCTGCGGCAGGCCGTGCGCACGCGCCAGAAACTGGAACTGACCCTGCAAGGCGAGGCGCGTACCGTGCGCCCCTTGCAACTGGATTACTGGGGGCGGCTTTGGACCTGCGTCGTGTGGTGCGAAAAGCGGCGGGATTTCGACGTGATCCGCGTGGATCAGGTGACCGCCCTGCGCGTCCTGCCCAGCCTTTTCGTGGCCGAGGCGGGCAAATCGCTGGCCGATTACAAGGCGCGCCGGAAAGACGGCGACAGCCAGTCCGCAACGGCCCCCAACGGGCGGAAATAGGCGACCTTGCGGCATGTGTCGGTGATCGCCGCATCCCAAGGGGCCACCCCGTGCAGCAGGTGCCGGTCGAGGATAGCCACCTGGCCGGGCTGTGCGGGCACAGCCACCTGATCACAGGTGGCAAAGACCTGCTGGCGCGCCTGATGATAGGCAGCGGCGACATCGACCGCGCCCCAGTGGTCCGGCGCGATCCCGTCAAAACAGGCGGCAAAAGCCGCGCGCAGGATGTCGTGGCTGCCCTTCCAGACGGTCAGCGGGCTTGCCGCACTGGCATTCAGCGGCAGGCCAAGGATAAAGGCATGCGGTTCGCGCAGATGGCGGCGCGGCGGCGTGCCTTCGCCATGCAGACCGTCGACATGCGCCGCGCACCGCATCACGCGGTAGGCATGGGCGGCATCGGTATCCTGCGGTTCCTGCACGGGATAACCCGGAAACACGACCGACAGCTGCGCGCGGTGCCAGTGGTCGGGCAGTGGCACCAGATCGCGCCACGCGCCGGCAAGCGGGACACCATCCACCGACCCGTCGGCTGCATTGTCCAGCGCATCGACCCCCACGCACCACGTCCCGCCATGCCGCAACGGCGGGCCGTTTTGCAGCATCCGGTCGCAGGCGGCATCGGCCGCAGCGGCCCAGAGGGCAACCGCCGGATCATAGGGCAGCACGGCGAACCCGTCGCGGTGCAGCGCCTCTGTCACCAGCCGACGGCCTTGCGCAGCATGTTCAGCGCCACAAGGATCAGGAACACGCCAAACACCCGTTTCAGGCGGACAGCATCGGTCCGGTGCGCCAGTGCCGCCCCCCAAGGGGCCGTGATCAGCGTCATCGCGATGACCAGCACAAAGGCCACAAGGTTGATCGCCCCGATGGTGAACGGCGGGGCGACCGCCATGTCGACGAACAGGAAACCCACGACCGATGGCACCGCGATGATGACGCCAAAGCCCGCCGCCGTCGCTACCGCGCGGTGGATCGGCACGTTGAACAGGGTCATAGTCGGCACGCCGAACGACCCGCCGCCAATGCCCATCAGCACCGACAGAAAGCCGATCAGCGGCGACAGGGCCGCCCGCAACACGCCGCCCGGCATGACCGGACCCAACCGCCAGTGGTTCTTGCCGAAGGTCATGTAAAGCGCGACGATCGCCGCCAGAATACCGAAGATCGCCTGCAAGGTGCCCGACCGCAGGCTGGATGCGACCAGCACGCCGATGATCGCGCCAATCGCGATACCGGGGGCCCATGTCCGCAGGATCGCCCAATCCACCGCCCCCTTGCGCTGATGCGCCAGCATGGACCGTGCCGAGGTCACGATGATCGTGGCCAGCGAGGTGGCAAGACACATCTGCATCAGCTGCGGGCTGTCAAACCCCAGCGCCGAAAAGACATAGAAAAACGCAGGCACCAGCACGATGCCGCCGCCCACGCCCAAAAGCCCGGCCAGAACCCCCGCAAAGGCCCCGATCACCAGCAGGAACACGGCCATCTGGACCAACAACATCGTCTCGGGCATCGCGCACTCCTCCGCCTGATTTGGCGCTATCGCTATACCCCACCTGCGGAAATGACCAGAGGTCAGGCGGCTGCTTGCGTCACATGCGCAAGGGCGGCCAGCACGGTCTGCGGCCCTGCCCCGTCTTGATGGGCGTTTTCGGACAGATGCCGCCGCCAGGCCTTGGCCCCCGGCCGCCCCTGGAACATGCCCAGCATGTGCCGCGTCACCTGCCCCAGCCGCCCGCCGTGCTGCAGATGGTCCGCGATATAGGGCAGCATCAGATGCACGACCTCTTCGGCGCTGCGGCCCAAGGGCGCGCCATAGATGCGGGCATCGGCGTCGAGCAGAATATCGCAGGGCGTGTGATAGGCCGCGCGTCCGATCATCACCCCGTCAAGGCCACGATCAAGGAAAGCCTGCGCCTGATCCAGCGACGTGATCCCGCCGTTGACCGACAGGTGCAGATGCGGAAAGAGCGCCTTCATCGCGATCACAAGATCATAGTCCAAGGGGGGAATATCCCGGTTTTCCTTGGGGCTGAGCCCTTGCAGCCACGCCTTGCGCGCATGGATCGAAAAGCGGTCCACCCCCGCCGCCGACACCCGCGCGATGAAATCGGGCAGCACCTCTGCCGGCGTCTGGTCATCGACCCCGATGCGGCATTTGACCGTCACCGGAATATCGACCGCCGCGATCATCGCCGCGCAGCATTCGGCAACCAGTGCCGGATTTTCCATCAGCACCGCCCCGAAGAACCCCGATTGCACCCGGTCCGACGGGCAGCCGCAGTTCAGATTGACCTCGTCATAGCCCATATCCGCCGCGATCCGCGCCGCCTGCGCAAGCAGCACAGGATCGGACCCGCCCAGTTGCAGCGCCACCGGATGTTCCGCGGCATCATAGCCGATCAGACGGTCGCGCGCGCCATGGATCACGGCGGGGGCCGTCACCATTTCGGAATAAAGCAGCACATGCCGCGACATCAGCCGGTGCAGATACCGGCAATGACGGTCGGTCCAGTCCATCAT
>DAISXL010000005.1:5779-35491 GCA_036825855.1 Yoonia sp. | reverse complement strand
ATCTGCCGCAGCGCGTGCAATTGTTCGACGGCACGATCAAGGACAACATCGCCCGCATGGCCATGGCCCCCGACGATGCGGCGGTCGTGCTGGCCGCGCAAAAGGCCGCGGCGCATGACATGATCCTGAAACTGCCCGATGGCTACGACACCCGCGTGACGGCGACGACGGGCCGCTTGTCGGGCGGACAGATCCAGCGGATCGGGCTGGCCCGCGCGCTCTATGGCGACCCTGTCGTGTTGGTGCTGGATGAACCCAATTCCAACCTCGACAATGATGGGTCACTCGCGCTGAACGCCGCGATCCGCGCCTTCAAGGCGGCGGGGGGGATCGTCTTCATCATGGCGCACCGGCCTGCCGCCATTCAGGAATGCGACCTTTTGCTGGTGATCGACAACGGGATGCGCCGCGCCTTCGGCCCCAAGGACGAGGTGCTGGCCGACCTTGTGCAGAACCACGCCCAGATCAAACGCGCCGCACCCCAATCGGGGGGCGTATCATGACCCCGCAATGGCCCGTGCGGCGCTATATGATCATCGGCAGCGCCGCGCTGGCCGTGCTCGTGGGCGGTTTCGGCGCATGGTCGGTCATGGCCGAGATCAACGGCGCGGTCATCACCAGCGGCCAGATCGAGGTTGATCGCAACAGGCAGGTCGTGCAGCACCTGTTCGGCGGGGTGGTGGCAGATATCCTTGTGGTCGAAGGCGACAGCGTGGCAGAAGGCGACCTGCTGATCAGCCTCGATCCGACTGACCTGCAATCGGAACTGGCCATCGTCGAAGGGCAGTATTTCGAAATCCTCGCCCGCCGTGCGCGGCTGGAGGCGGAACGCGACGATGCAACCGCGCTGGTGTTCGATCCGGTCCTGCTGGACGCGGGCTCGCCTGAGGCGGCTGAACTGATGCAGGGGCAGGAACGGCTGTTCGCGGCACGGTTGGAAACCAGCCTGCAATCCATTGACCAGCTGACCCAGCAGCGCGCGCAGATCGCCAGCCAGATCACGGGCATCAACGCCCAGCAGACCGCGCTACAAACGCAACAGGGCCTGATCGCGCGCGAACTGGCCGACCAGCAAAGCCTGCTTGACCGCGGGCTGTCGCAGGCCAGCCGCGTGCTGGCGCTGCAACGCGAAGAGGCAAGCCTTTTGGGACGTGTCGGCGAGTTGACGGCGCAAGCCGCGCAGGCGGCCGAACGGATGACAGAGATCGAAATCCAGATCCTCGGCCTGTCATCGACCCGCCGCGAAGAGGCAATCACCCGTCTGCGTGACCTGCAATTCAACCAGCTTGAACTGGCCGAACGCCGCCAGACCCTGCTACGCCAGCTTGACCGGCTGGACATCCGCGCGCCGGTGTCGGGGATCGTTTACGGGATGCAGGTCTTTGCGCCCCGTTCGGTGATCCGCCCCGCCGATCCGGTGCTGTTCCTGATCCCGCAGGACCGCCCCCTTGTGATCGCGACACAGGTGCAGACCACGGACATCGATCAGGTCTTTGTCGGCCAGGACGTGACCTTGCGGTTCTCCGCCTTTGACCAGCGGCGCACGCCGGAACTGGCGGGGCGCGTCACGCTGTTGTCGGCGGATGCGTTTCAGGACGAGGCGACGGGCCAGTCCTTCTACCGCGCCGAGGTGCAGGTGAACGACGGCGAAATGCAGCGTCTGCCCGCCGATCTGGCCTTGCTGCCCGGCATGCCGGTCGAAGCGTTTGTGCGCACGGGCGACCGCAGGCCGATGGATTACCTGATCAAGCCGCTGGCGGATTATTTCACCCGCGCGTTTCGCGACAGTTGATTGCACCCCCGCGCATTGCCCGCTAGCGTCCGGCCAAACAGCCAAGGAGTGTGACATGAGCGTGATCGAAACCCGTCTGGCCGAACTGGGCGTGACCCTGCCCGACGCCCCTGCCCCTGCGGCGAATTACGTGCCCTTCGTGCAGACAGGCAATCTGGTGCATGTGTCGGGGCAGATCTCGGCCAATGCGGATGGGATGATCAAAGGCAAGCTGGGCGCGGACATGGATATCGACGCCGGTGCCGCCGCCGCGCGCGCCTGTGCGGTCAGCCTGCTGGCACAGCTCAAGGCCGCCTGTGGCGGTGATATCGACCGTCTGGTGCGGGTGGTGAAACTGGTGGGTTTCGTCAATTCGACCCCCGATTTCGGCGACCAGCCCAAGGTCATCAACGGCGCGTCGGATTTCATGGTCGCATCCCTTGGCGACAAAGGTCGTCATGCGCGGTCTGCGGTCAGTGCGGCCAGCCTGCCCTTTGGCGTCGCCGTCGAGATCGAAGGCATATTCGAGATCGCATGACCCTGCCCGCATCTTTCCTTGGCCGCCCGATTGCGCACCGCGCTTTGCATGACCGCAAGGCGGGGCGCATGGAAAATTCCATCGCCGCGATCAAGGCCGCGATTGCCGCCGGTTACGGGATCGAGATTGACGTGCAATTGTCCAGCGACGGGCAGGCCATGGTGTTTCACGACGACAGGCTTGACCGGCTGACCGCGCAAACCGGGACTGTGCGCGCGCACAGCCGTGCCGAACTGGAACAGATCGCGCTGAAGGATGACAGCGGCACGATCCCCGCGCTGGAGGATGTTCTGGCGTTGGTCGCAGGGCAAGTGCCCCTGCTGGTCGAGATCAAGGATCAGGATGGCAATATGGGGCCGGATGTCGGGCCTCTGGAAGAGGCGACCTGCGCCGCGCTCGCAGAGTACAAAGGCGATGTCGCGCTGATGTCCTTCAACCCGCACAGCATCGCCGCCTGCCGGACCCTCGCCCCGGCCATTGCACGCGGGCTGGTGACCTCGGCCTATGATCCGGTGTTCTGGCCCGAACTGACCCCCGCAATCTGCGACCATCTGCGCGGCATCCCCGATTACGACCGCGTGGGCGCCTGTTTCATCAGCCATGAAGCGCTTGATCTGGCCCGCCCGCGTGTGGCCGAGATCAAGGTGACAGGCGCGCCTGTCCTGTGCTGGACGATCCGGTCCGCACTGGCCGAGGCGAAGGCCCGTGAAATCGCGGATAATGTGACCTTCGAGGGTTATCTTGCTTGACGCGCGCCTCGCGCCCTCCAGTTAAAAGCAGATGGACGGTTCAGCGATCGAAATCACCACCCATGCCAGCATCACCGGCATTGCCCCCGCCGATTGGGATGCCTGTGCCTGCCCCGAGGCCGCGGATGGCCGCCCGAATGACCCGTTCACGACGCACCGCTTTCTGAAAGCGCTGGAGGACAGCTATTCCGTCGGTCCCGGCACGGGCTGGCAGCCACGCTATCTGACCGCGCAACAGGACGGGCGGATCATCGCCGTGGCCCCGCTTTATGCCAAGGGGCATAGTCAGGGCGAATATATCTTCGATCACAACTGGGCGCATGCCTATGAAAACGCAGGCGGGCGGTATTACCCCAAACTGCAGATCGCGGTGCCATTCACGCCGGCCACGGGGCGGCGGTTCCTGACACGTCCGGGGTTCGAGGCGGTGGGCATGGCGGCGCTGATCCAGGGTGCTGTCCAGATCGCCGCCGACAACAACCTGTCATCCCTGCACGCAACCTTCTGCACCGAAGCCGAGGCGCTGGCAGGGGCCGAAATGGGCCTGCAATCGCGGATCGGGCAGCAGTTTCACTGGGTCAACGAAGGCTACGGCAGCTTCGACGATTTTCTTGCCAGCCTGTCCAGCCGCAAGCGCAAGAACATCCGCAAGGAACGCGAGACCGCGCAAGGGTTCGGCGGGCAGATCGTGGCGCTGACAGGCGACCAGATCCAGCCCGAACACTGGGATGCGTTCTGGCAATTCTATCAGGACACCGGCAACCGCAAATGGGGCACGCCTTACCTCACACGGAATTTCTTTCACTTCGCGCACCAGACCCTGCGCGACGACATGCTGATGGTGCTGGCGATCCGTGATGGCAAACCTGTCGCAGGCGCGCTGAACTTTATCGGGCGCGACACGTTATATGGCCGCTACTGGGGCTGCACCGAACACCACGCCTGCCTGCATTTCGAACTGTGCTATTATCAGGCCATCGATTTTGCCATCGCCCAAGGCATGGCGCGGGTCGAGGCAGGGGCGCAGGGCGAACACAAGCTGGCGCGCGGCTATCTGCCGGTGCCGGTGCATTCGCTGCACTGGTTCGCGGATGCCGGATTCCGCGATGCGATCGCCCGCTATCTGGTGGCCGAACGCGACGCGGTGGACCATGAAATCGAGGTGCTGACCAGCTATGGTCCGTTCCGCAGAACTGACAGGGAAGAACAGCAATGACCGACGCATTGACCCAAGCCGAACGCGACAGCGACCTTCCCCCCCTGCTGGCCAACGGCTGGCAGATGGTCGAAGGGCGCGATGCAATCCATAAACAATTCGTGTTCCGCAACTTCATCGAAGCCTTTGGATTCATGACGAAGGTTGCCCTTTGGGCCGAAAAATGGAATCACCACCCCGAATGGTCGAATGTCTACAAAACCGTCGAGGTGACATTGACGACCCATGACGCGGGCGGACTGTCGGCGCTGGACATCAAACTGGGTGCGAAAATGGACGCGCTCGCCGGAGGCTGACTTGGACGACTTGCTGACAACCGAAATCATCAACGGGCGCACGCTCGCCGATCTGTTGACGCTCGAATTCCTGGTCTCGATCTTCGGCAGTGTGCTGGCCGCGATCCTGATCCTGATCGCAGGGTTCATCATCGGCGGCTGGCTGCGCGGGCGCCTCGTTCGGGTCGGCCAGATGAACCGGCATCTGGACGACACATTGTTCAGCTTTCTGGGCAATATCGTCCGCTATGTCATCATCGGCTTTGCGTTCCTGTTCGTTCTCAACACCTTCGGGGTGCAGACGACGTCCTTTGTCGCCGTCATCGGTGCCGCCGGTCTGGCCATTGGCCTCGCGCTGCAAGGCACGCTGTCGAATATCGCGGCGGGTGTGATGATCGTGTTCTTCCGCCCCGTGAAACTCGGCGATTTCGTCGAGGTGAACGGCCAGATGGGCACGGTGAAGGAAATCAACCTCAACTTCATTGAACTGGCGTCGATCGCGAATGTGCAGATCATCATTCCCAACAGCCAGGTCTGGGGCAACACGATCGTCAACTATTCCGCCTATGACAGCCGCCGCGCGGAATGGGTGTTCGGCGTCAGCTATGGCGCGGACCTGAAACTGGCCGAAGAGACGATCAGGTCCACCATCCTGTCCGACCCACGGTCGCGGACCGAGCCTGCGCCCTTCATTCAGGTCAACAACCTTGGCGATTTCTCGGTCGATTTTCTGGTGCGGGTGTGGTGCGCCAGCGGCGATTTCTTCCAATATCAGGCCGATATGAAACGGCAGGTGAAAGAGGCGCTGGATGCAGCCGGTGTGGAAATCCCGTTCCCGACACGCAGGGTGCTGAGTGCGGCGGAGTGAAAAGCGATGGCCCTTTGGTCTGTCTGTTGCAGCCAAATAGGCTCCACCGGACCTCAGCGTTCAGTGTAAGTCTTTATCTCAACCTGTTAAACGAGCATAGCGACATCGATTTCGATAATTGCCGTCGGCAGCAGTTTGCCGAGATCGCAATCTGGAATCATCAAGACTAGCACATCATAAGAGCCAGATTTACTGCGGCGCTTGGCAAAAATATCACCAACGAATATTTGAACTCCGGCGTTTTCGAGCAGGCATCTCGTTCTATAGGGGTGGTCTATAACCATTCTCTTGAGATAGGTTTGCGGGAAATTCTTTGGCCAGATCACAAACTCACTTGGCTTCCCTTCCCGCGCACGCAGAAACGCACTGTCTTCGATTTCTAGTCGCATTGCCAAGTTCCTTCTGACTACCAGTTATAGTCAAGATATCCGCGCCGACACAACGTTTCAGAATTAGTTTGCCCGCACAGCAGACACCCAACTTATAAAGGCTCCCGAAGATATCTCCGGAAGCCTTTGTTAAACTCGGCTCCGCTGCTGCAACAGGGTTCCCCCTCAAGCGCCAGCATTCATGTGAATGTCTGTCCTTACCCCAGTTCCGCCAGCAGCGTTTCGCCTGCCGAAATCTCGCACTGGCCCGGTCCGGCCTCGACGTTCAGGATCTTGACCACGCCGTCCTCGACCAGCATCGCATACCGCTTGGAGCGGTTGACGAAGCCCACGGGGGCTGCGCTGAAATCCATCCCGATGGCCGTGGTAAAGGCGCTTTCGGCGTCGGCCAGCATGGTGATGCCGGTTTCGGTCGCGCGGGTGCTTTCGCCCCAGGCCTTCATCACGAACGGATCGTTGACCGACACGCAGATGATCTCATCCACGCCTTTGGCCATGAAGTCGTCATAGGTGACCATGAAGCTGGGCACATGGGCCGTGGTGCAGGTGCCGGTAAAGGCCCCGGGCAGACCGAAGATCACGACCTTGCGGCCTTTGATCTTGTCGGCCAGCGTCACCGATTCCGGCCCGTTGTCGCCCATCTGCAAAAATGTCGCATCCGGTAGTGTATCGCCTGTCTTGATTGTCATGGCTTTCGCCCCCTCTTCGCGTTGTATAGCCGATTGCTTCCCATATAGAGTGTTGCAAAACAAGTGGTGACACCAAGGGAACAGTTTCATGACGCATGTTGTCGTCGTCGGTGCCGGGCAGGCCGGCGCCTCGGTTGTGGCAAAATTGCGCGCCGAAGGGTTCGCGGGTGCAATCACCCTGATCGGCGCGGAAAAGGTGCCGCCGTACCAGCGCCCGCCGCTGTCAAAGGCTTATCTGCTTGGCGATATGGCGCAGGAACGGCTCTATCTGCGGCCCGCCGAGTTTTACGCCGATCACGACATCGCCCTGCGGCTGGATACGCGTGTCGTGGCGATTGATCCGGCGGCAAAGACCATCACGCTGTCGGGTGAGGCGACACTGGCCTATGACCATCTTGTGCTGACGACCGGCGCGCATCCGCGCACCCTGCCCGCTGCGATCGGCGGCAATCTGGACGGTGTCTATGCGATGCGCGATCTGGCCGATGCCGATGCGCTGGCCCCCGAACTGGTCGCCGGGCGGCAGGTGCTGATCGTCGGCGGCGGCTATATCGGGCTGGAGGCGGCGGCAGTCGCGGCCAAGCGCGGCTTGCGCGTGACGCTGGTGGAAATGGCGGACCGAATCCTGCAACGGGTGGCGGCGCCGCAAACCTCGGATTATTTCCGCGCGCTGCACCAGTCGCATGGCGTGACCATCCGTGAAGGCGTGGGGCTGGACCGTCTGCTGGGCGATACCCGCGTGACAGGGGCGCGGCTGACCGATGGCACCGAACTCGGCATCGATTTCGCCATCGTCGGCGCAGGCATCACGCCTGCAACCATCCTTGCCGACAGCGCTGGCCTGCATGTAGACAACGGGATCACCACAGACAGCCATGGCCGGACGTCCGACCCGCATATCTGGGCCGCGGGCGATTGCGCGTCCTGCCTGTTTCACGGGCGCCGCATCCGCCTGGAAAGCGTGGGCAACGCGATCGATCAGGCCGAGGCCGTGGCGCTGAACATCATGGGCCGTGATCTGCCCTACCAGCCCAAACCGTGGTTCTGGTCGGATCAATACGATTGCAAGCTCCAGATCGCGGGGCTGAACGCGGGCTATACCCATGTGCATGTGCGAAAAGGCGATGCGCCCGGCGTGCAGTCGCACTGGTATTATCGCGGCGCTGACCTGCTGGCGGTGGATGCGATGAACGACCCGCGCAATTACATGATCGGCAAGCGCCTGATCGAAGCGGGCCGCAGCCCTGATCCTGCGCTGATCACCGACCCTGCCACCGACATGAAGGCGCTGCTGACCGCATGAGGATCATCGCTGGCACCCATCGCGGGACCCATCTGGCCGATGTGGGCGCAGGTGATGACGCAGCCCATCTGCGCCCGACCAGCGACCGCGTGCGCGAAAGCCTGTTCAACGTGTTGCAAGGCGGGCGGTTCGGGGATGCCGTGCGCGGGACGCGGGTGCTGGACCTGTTCGCAGGCACCGGTGCGCTGGGGCTGGAGGCTTTGTCGCGCGGCGCGGTCCATGCGACATTCGTCGATAACGGGCGCGCCGCACAGGCGCTGATCCGCGCCAATGTCGTCAAGCTCCGGCGCGAGCGGGACGCGCGGCTGATCCCGACAAGTGCCGTAGCGATCCCCACGGGCCAGCCCTGCAATCTGGTATTCATGGACCCGCCTTACGGTCTGGCGCTGGGACATGCCGCGCTTGAGGCCGCCTTGCGGCAAGGCTGGGTCGCGCCGGGCGCCCTGATCGTCTGGGAAGAAGGGCGCGGGCAAGTCGCCCCCAAAGGCTTCACTGTCGAGGATCAGCGCCGCTATGGCGATACGTTCGTGACCCTGATGCGCCGCGATCAGGCGGGCTGAAGCACCGCCGCGGGGGCCACCCACCAGTTCATATGCGCAACCTGCATCCGGCGCGCGACCTGACGGGCGGTGGCCATGTCCTTGACCAGCCCGTAACAGGTCGCGCCCGACCCCGACATGCCCGCGAAACTGACTACCGGCAAAGCGCGGAGTGCGGCAATCGCTTCGGTGATTTCGGGGGCGATGGTTTCGGCGGGGGCTTGCAGGTCGTTGCGCTGTGCGGCCAGCCATTGCGCGAAACCGTCGTAATCAAGCCCATGCGGCAGATCATCCATCGCGCTGCCATCGCGGCGGGTCAGCGCCTGAAACACGGCTGCGGTCGGCACATCGACAGGCGGGCGGACCAGCACCAGCGCGCAATCCGGCAGGCGCGGCACATCCGACAAGGTATCGCCGATCCCCGTCATCCGCGTCGGTGCAGGCGCTTGCAGGCAGACAGGCACATCCGCGCCCAAGGCGACCACCTCGGGTGCGTCTGCGGGCAAAGGCGCCACGCCCCACAATTCCGCCAGCATCGCAAGGGTCAGGGCCGCATCCGACGACCCGCTGCCGATGCCCGCCGCATGGGGCAGATGTTTTTCCAGTGTCAGCGCAGCCCCCAACTCGACCCCGCGCGCCTGTTGCAGGGCGGTCGCCGCCCGCATCATCAGATTGCCGTCATCTGTCGGCACACCGGGCGAGAACGGCCCGCTGACGCTGATCCGCATATCAGGCGAACTGGTGGCGCTGAGCTGATCGCAGACATCGGCAAAGACCACCAGACTGTCCAGCAGGTGATAGCCGTCATCGCGGCGGCCGGTGACATGCAAGGTCAGGTTGACCTTGGCCGGGGCTGTGGCCTTAATCACTGCCACGGGCCAGCCTGATCGGTTCTTCACCCTCGGAGATCAGGACAAGGTCCAGACCGCGGTCCAGCTTGTCGCGGATGCGCTGCGCATCGGTCTCGGCCGGGTTGAAGGACAAGGCGCGCTGCCACTGAAAACGCGCTTCTGTCGTGCGGCCAACGGCCCAATAGGCATCGCCCAGATGATCGTTGATCACCGGATCGACGGGAAGCAGCGTCGCGGCCCGTTCAAGGATGCCCACAGCCTCTTCGTATTTGCCCATCTGGAACAGGACCCATCCCAGCGAATCGACAATCGCCCCGTTGTCAGGCAGCGCCGCAACGGCGGTTTCGATCATCGCAAGCGCCTCGTCCAGTTTCTCGCCGCGTTCGACAAGCGAATAGCCAAGGTAATTCAGCACCTGCGGATTGTCCGGTTCAAGGGTCAGTGCAGCGCGGAAATCGGCCTCGGCTTGGGGCCAAAGATCAAGCTGGTGATGCGCGATCCCGCGCGTGTAGAACACCACCCATTTCGCCGGAGAGGTATCGGCATAGAGCGCAAGCGCCCGGCTATAGGCCGTGACCGCATCCTCCAGCCGGTCCACCTGCCGCAGCACGTCGCCCTTGCGGGCAAAGACCTGCGGCAGATCGGGATAGGCCCGCGACAGGGCTTCGAGCACCTCGATCGCGGCATCGGGCTTGCCTGCGACGCGCAGCACCTCGGCGCGGCCGATTTCGGCCAGCGAAAAGGCCGGATCGTCACGCGGCACTTCGGCATAGGCGGCGTTGGCCAGATCATATTGCCCGAGGCTTTCCAGCAGACCGGCGGCCATCAGCAGCGCAGGCGCATTGTCCGGTGCCAGAAAGCCCGCCGCGCGGGCAAACAGCAGCGTATAGGCATCGGGCGCGTCAGGCCGCACCAGCCCCGCCACGGTCAGATAGACATCCGCCAGCCCGGCGACGGGCGTCGCCACGGCGCTATAGGGCACGGCAGTGCCTGCGACGAGGTCTTCGCGCAGGGCGGCAATCTCGGCATCGGGTTGATCGCCAAAGATCGCGTCAAGGATCCTGATCGCGTCATCGTTGCGGCCAAGCTGGCTGAGGATTTCGATCCGGGCGACGGCGCTGCGGCGGCTGTATTGCAAGCCCGTGCTGGAGGCGAACAACGCTTCGGCCCCGTCGAAGTCACCGACCGATGCCAAGGCAAAGGCCTTGTGTGTGACGCCATATCCCGCCATGCCTTCGGTTTCGATCACCTGATCGAACTGCGCAAGGGCGCGCCGGATATTGCCGTTGCCCATATGCGCCCAAGCCTGGGTCAGCCCGTCAACCAGAGGGCCGACGGTGCGTCCGGCCTCCAGCGCCTCGAAGATCCCGTCCCAGTTGCCGGCTTTCGCATCGACCACGTTGATCGTCAGGTCGGCGATCTGGCTTGTGACCCCAAGGCGCACGATGTCGCGCGCCATATCCTCGGCCCTGTCGAAGGCACCCAGCGCAAGATAGGACGCGATCACGCTGTCCAACAGCAGCGGATTGCCGGGGTCAGCCTCCAGCGCCTGTCCAAAATAGCGCGCGCCACGGGTGAAATCGTTGTCGGTCGCGGCCTGCCGTCCGGCCAGATAGGCTCCCATGTCCACCTCGGCCACGGCAGGCGCGGCAGAATAAGCCATCGCGATGATCACACCAGCGGTCAGAGTATTTCTCAGCACGTTCAAGCCTGCCTTTCGGGGTTACGGCTTCACGCTAATGAGTGCGGCGGCGTCTTGCAAATGCGCAAGTCAGGAGCGGCGATATGCTGCGGATCACGGCCGTCGGCTAGGCTCTGGAAACAAGCAGACAGGCCCGAAAGCCTGCCTTCTCGTCCCGCCCCACTGCCCGGCAACGCCTGTTTTTACGGCGCTTCGCGTTGCAACGACCCTAAGCGATGAAGTGATTCGCCGTCAAGTGACTGATTCGTTTTTAGCTGGTTGGCGCGTAGACTTCGCAGATCGGGCTGACGGGGGTAGGGCTGACCAGAAACGGCGTTTCGGGCGGCATCCCGCTGTCTTCGACCCAGACACCGTTGAGACAGAAATCCTGCGCATAGTTGCCAAGGTTGAAGCCAAAGCCCGGATTGCCGCAATCATCAGCGTTGCCGTTCGCGTTCCACGCCTGGCTGACCCCCAGCCCCAATTCACCGGGCGTCAGAAAGGCCCCGCGCACGGGGTCGAAATGCAACTGCCATGTGTCGTCGGCACCGCGCGTCTGCATGTCCCATTTGCCGATCAGCATGCCATCCAGATAGCCCGCGATGCGGAATTCGGTCACGTCGTTTTCGGTCACCAAAGGTCGCGACAGCGCGGTCGGGTTCACCGTCATCTGGCCGGTCATGGTATAGCCATTGGCCCCGTCCCAGCAGAAATAGAAATCGACGGCCTGCGCCTGTGTGCCGATCAACGCCAGAGCGGCGGCGAATCTTGCGATCATTGGCTGTTCTCCCGGATGACATGGCCCGCCAGATACAGCGACCCGCAGATGAGGATGCGCGCCTGCGGATGATCGGCGCGGATCGCGGTGATCGCATCCTGCACGCTGGCGGCGGTCGTGGCGGGCAGGCCCACGTCCGCTGCAAAGCGCGCCGTATCTTCGGCGGGGATCGTATTCGCCTCGCCGGGGATGGACACGGCGGTCAGGCTTTGGGCGATACCCGCAAGGGGGCGCAGATAGCCGGCAATATCCTTGGTGTTCAGCATCCCGCAGATCAGATGGGTCGGACGCGGCGATTGCGCGCGCAGGGTCGCGGCAAGGGCGACACCGGCGGCGGGGTTATGCCCGCCGTCAAGCCAGAGTTCCGCAGGCGCGGCCAGATCGACCAGCGCACCGCGCGTCAGCTTTTCCATCCGTGCGGGCCAATAGGCGCGGGTGACGGCCGCCTCGCAAGCAGCCTCATCCTTGCCCAGATGGCGGAGTGCCGCGATGGCAGCCCCAGCATTCATCACCTGATGCGGACCGGGCAAGTTCGGCACCGGCAAGTCCAGCAGGCCGCGTTCGTCCTGATAGATCAGCCGGTCGCGCTCGGTGCCGACATGCCAATGTTGCGCGTAAGCAAGCAATGGTGCGCCGTTGCGCGCGGCCACCGCTTCGATCACATCCATGCTTTCGGGGTGCTGCGGGCCGACGACGCAAGGCACGCCGCGCTTGATGATCCCCGCCTTTTCGCCCGCGATAGCAGCCAAAGTGTTGCCCAGATATTGCTGGTGATCCATGTCCACCGGCGTGATGATTGTCAGCGCGGGTTTCGCGATCACATTGGTCGCGTCCAGCCGCCCGCCCAACCCAACCTCGAGCAAGGTGTAATCGGCAGGCGTTTCGACAAACGCTAACAAGGCCGCGACGGTCGTGATCTCGAAATAGGTGATCGGATCGGTGCCGTTCGCGTGATAGCAGCGGTCCAGCACATCGCTCAGCGCGGGTTCGGAAATCAACTCTCCCGCGACCCTGATCCGTTCGTGAAACCGTGCCAGATGCGGCGAGGTATAGGCATGCACCACACTGCCGCCCTGTTCCAGCCCCGCGCGGATCATCGCCTGCGTGGACCCTTTGCCGTTGGTGCCCGCGACATGGATGACGGGGGGCAACCGGTCCTGCGGATTGCCCACAGCCGCCAGCAGACGCCAGACGCGGTCCAAGGTCAGGTCGATGACCTTGGGATGCAGCGCCATCATCCTTTGCAGGATAACGTCAGAACCTTGTGTCACTTGTCAGCGTCCACCGGTTCGGGGGCGGGGGCGATTTCGGGCGCAGGCAGGTCGCCTTTGACCGCCGGTGTTTGCTTGGTCAGTAGGCGCACAATCGTGACAAGCTCATCTTTCAGATGGGTGCGTTTCGTCACGCGGTCCAGCATCCCGTGGTCCAACAGATATTCCGCGCGCTGGAACCCTTCGGGCAGTTTTTCCCCGATGGTCTGTTCGATCACCCGCGCACCGGCGAAGCCGATCAGCGCGTTGGGTTCGGCGATCTGGATATCACCCAGCATCGCATAGGAGGCGGTAACGCCGCCCGTGGTCGGATGGGTCAGCACGACGATATAGGGCAGCCCCGCCTCTTTGAGCATCTGAACGGCGATGGTGGTGCGCGGCATCTGCATCAGGCCAAGGATACCTTCCTGCATGCGTGCGCCACCGGCGGCGGAAAAGAGGATCAGCGGGCGTTTGAGCGCGATGGCCCGTTCGGCGGCGGCGACGATGGCATTGCCCACATACATCGACATCGACCCACCCATGAAGGAAAAGTCCTGTACGGCGACGACGACACCCGTGCGGCCCATGTCACCCTCGGCCACCAGCATCGCGTCTTTTTCGCCGGTTTTCTTGCGGGCTTCCTTGATCCGGTCGGTGTATTTCTTCTGGTCGCGGAAATGCAAAGGGTCTGCGACGGGTTCCGGCACCGCAACCTCGACAAAGACACCGCCGTCGAAAAGCGACCGCAGCCGGTCACGCGCACCGATGGCCATGTGATGGTCGCAATTGGTGCAAACGTTCAGGTTATCGGCCAGTTCGCGGTGGAACAGCATCGTTCCGCATTCGGGGCACTTGGTCCACAGGTTCTCGGGCACTTCGCGGCGCGAAAACAACGAATTGATCGTCGGGCGAACGTAATTGGTGATCCAGTTCATATGCGGGCCTTTTTCTTGACCCTTGTCAGATATGGCCCTGCGGCAGAAAATGCAATCAGCGCCTGACCGCGATCCTTGCGGCCAGCCACATCACCAGCACCGAACCTGCCATGCTCAGCGCATAGGGAATCATCCAGGGGTCAAGCAAGGATTGCAGGCTGTAATCATAGGCGGTGGGGTCTTCATAGGGATAAAGAAACAGCGCCAGCCCCGATGACGGCCAATCCGCGACCGCGTAGAGCAGCAACGCAAAGGCGTTGTTGGCCAGATGCAGCCCGATGGCTGCGCCCAGATTGCCGGTCCGCGCCGTCAGATCGGCGCAAGCCAGCCCCAGCGCAGCCGCCCAGACCGCCCAGATCAGCCCGTCGGCAGGGCCATAGCCGTTCCAGTAATGGATCAGGCCGAACAGGACCGAAGGGAAACCCATCCACGCCCAGCGCGACGAGGAAAGGCAGGCCATCTGCTGTTGCAGGTAGCCGCGAAAGAACAACTCCTCGGTGCCGACCTGCACCAGCAGCGCCAATAGCCCCAAGGGCAATAGCAGCATCCACGTGCCCAGATCGCGCATGACGGTCGCCTCACCCACCAGCGCCCAGGGCGGCAGCAGTTCGATCAGCAGTAGGACCAGCCCGACCGCCCAGGCCACCCGCTTCAGATCGTCCCATGCTGCCTGCCGGTCCCCGATCAGCGACCAGAACCCGCGCCGGTGCAACAGGTGCAGCAAACCGACCAAGCCCAGCCCCGCGATCCCGAAGCTGTAGAATTGCGCCAGCGTGCCAAAGGCACTGGTGCCGATGTAATAGTCCTCGAGCGCCGCCTCTGTCAGGAACAGCGCCAAGATCACCGGTGACAGGTTGAAAACCAGTTCGACCAGAAAGATCATCGCGACGACGCGCCAGGCGTCCCGCACAGGCCATGCAGGGCGAACAAACTGTGCATGGGCGCGGTAGGGATCACTCATGCCCATGTTTAGACAGCCATGACGCGCACCTGCAATAACGGTTTCGCGCTTGTGTCAGTCCCGCCCGTTATTTAGACCAGTTCCAACAGTTTTTCGGGGAGAGATCTTATGCCTAACAGCCGTGTCGACAAATCCAGATTGCCCAGCCGCCATGTGACCGAAGGCCCGTCGCGCGCGCCGCACCGGTCGTATTTCTATGCGATGGGGCTCGACGAAGAGGCCATCGCCCAGCCATGGGTCGGTGTCGCGACCTGCTGGAACGAAGCGGCGCCTTGCAACATCTCGCTGAACCGGCAGGCACAGGCCGTCAAGCTGGGCGTGAAAAAAGGCATGGGCACCCCGCGCGAATTCACCACGATCACCGTCACCGACGGGATCGCGATGGGACACGAGGGGATGCGGTCGTCGCTGGCATCGCGCGAGGCGATTGCCGACACCGTGGAACTGACGATGCGCGGCCATTGCTATGACGCGCTAGTGGGTCTGGCGGGCTGCGACAAATCGCTGCCTGGCATGATGATGGCCATGGTGCGGCTGAACGTGCCGTCGGTGTTCATCTACGGCGGGTCGATCCTGCCGGGCCGGTTGAACGGGCAGGACGTGACCGTGCAGGACGTATTCGAAGCCGTGGGCAAGCATCAGGCCGGCAACATGTCGGATGCGGAGCTGGAAATCCTTGAACGTGTCGCCTGTCCGTCTGCCGGTGCCTGCGGCGGACAATTCACCGCCAACACCATGGCCTGCGTGTCCGAGGCGATTGGTCTGGCGCTGCTCAACTCCTCCGGCGCGCCTGCGCCCTACGAATCGCGCGACCAATATGGCATCGCGTCCGGCGAGGCGGTGATGGAGTTGATCGCCAAGAACATCCGCGCCCGCGATATCGTGACGCGCAAATCGCTGGAAAATGCCGCCCGCATCGTGGCCTGCACCGGCGGGTCGACCAATGCCGGTCTGCACCTGCCTGCGATTGCTGCCGAAGCTGGGATCGATTTCGATCTGGGCGATGTCTGCGAGATCTTCCGCGACACGCCCTATTTCGTCGATCTGAAGCCGGGCGGCAAATACGTGGCCAAGGACCTTTACGAAGCGGGCGGCGTGCCTGTTGTGCTCAAGGAACTGCGCAAGGCCGGTCTGATCCACGAGGATTGCATGACCGCATCCGGCCGCGTGATCGGCGAAGAACTCGACATGATCAAAGGCGAGGCGGACAACCGCGTGATCTATTCGGTGGAAAACCCGATCACCAAGACCGGCGGCGTTGTCGGCCTCAAGGGCAACCTTGCCCCTGAAGGTGCGATCGTGAAAGTCGCAGGCATGTCCGAAGACGAACAGGTCTTTACCGGCCCTGCCCGCGTGTTCGAATGCGAAGAAGACGCGTTCGAGGCTGTGAAGGCACGCCAGTACAAGGAAGGCGAAGTGCTGGTCATCCGCAACGAAGGCCCCGCAGGCGGCCCCGGCATGCGCGAAATGCTGTCCACCACCGCCGCCCTGTCGGGCCAAGGCATGGGCAAAAAGGTAGCGCTGATCACGGATGGCCGCTTTTCGGGCGCGACACGCGGGTTCTGCGTGGGCCATGTCGGGCCAGAGGCGGCCCAAGGCGGCCCCATCGCGCTGTTGAAAGACGGCGACATGATCACGCTGAACGCGATCACCGGCGAATTGTCGGTCGCTCTCAGCGACGAGGAACTGGCAGACCGCCGCAAGACCTGGGCTGGCCCGCGCGAGACGATCTATGCTTCTGGTGCCTTGTGGAAATATGCGCAGCTGGTCGGGTCCACCCGTCTGGGCGCGCTGACCCACCCCGGTGCCAAAGGTGAAAAGCACATCTACATGGACCTGTAAGGACATGCTTCGGCGCGCCTTCGCCCTGGTCGGGACTTTGGCCCTTTCGGCCTGCAATCCTGTCGGGGTGGCGCAGCCGGTGGCGTTGCTGAGCGGTGATTTGGTGGCGACGCCCCCGGCGGGCTATTGCGCAGACCCGGTGTCCAGCCGGTTGCGCGACGGTTTTGCCGTGTTCGCGCCTTGTGTCACGCTGGGCACCGAGGCACCCGTGCCGCGGGTGTTGGGCGTGGCGACAGTACAGGCGGGTGATGCGGGTTCGGCCATGGTTGCAGGTGCGGAATCCGGCTTGCGCGACTTTCTTGTCACCCCGCAAGGGGCGGGCCTGCTCAGCAAGGGCGGCAGTGCGGCCACCATTGCTGTCGTGTCATCGCAGGCGTTCGGGGGGCGGGTTGTCGTGCATCTGCGAAACACAGGCGAAGCCCCGATGGACGGGCTTGGCCCCGACGAATGGCGGGCCTTCACCGATGTGAACGACAGGCTGGTCACGGTTTCAGTCCGGGGGCTGGAAGATGCGCCGCTGTCCTCTGCAAGCGGGGCTGCCTTGCTGGACCAGATACTGCGCGGGTTGTCTGCGCCCGCCCCCGTGTCCGTCGCCGAAGCTGCGCAATAGGCGGATGCCGGAAAGGACCGCGAACCCATGCCGATCACACCACAGGGGTTGCTGGGCCGGTTGTTTCACAAAGGCGCCCTTGCCCGATGGCGCAGTGCCGCCCGCGCGGCAGCCACGACCGACCTGACGGCCCTGCGGGCGCAGCGCTATCAGGCGCGGCAGTTGCGATCCGCCCTGCAGGACCTGTGCCAGCAGGCCGATGACAGGCTGGCCTTGCCCAGGATCGGCGCAGAGAGCTTTGCCCGACCGACCGGCACAGACTGGGCGTGGCGGCCGACAGCATGGCGTTTCAAGCTGGAGATTCCAGGGCAGGCGCCGGTGCCGGACAAAGCCCGGATCGGCTCGGACATCGGTGTCTTTCACGATTGCGCGCAGCCCCAGATCATCCTGCGGCAGAACCGAAACAAACGCGATAATGATGTAGCGGCCTACTCATTGGCATTGGAGGTGTTCCATTTTGATGGCAGCTATCTGTCACTGGTGGTCGACCTGCCCGCCGCAGCCTGTGCCGGATTGCAAAAGCAGCATATCGTGCAACTGTCGGCATGGGTCGATGCGGAACGGCCCGTCGAGATTCTGGCCCGCCTGAATGTGCGCAACGGCCCCAATACCGAACAGATCCTGTTGCCTTTGCCGCAGCAGGACGGACAGGCCATCGTTGCCTTCGACCTTGCCTATACGCAACTGAACGAAACCCGCGCAGAGCGGATGTGGATCGACCTGATGGTGCAGAACCCCACGATGAACCGCATCACCCTGCGTGATCTGACGCTCTGCCGCTATCTGCGCGCGCAACTGTGAAAGGTGCACCATGTCGTATCCGGTTCTGACACAATCACGACTGCGCACGGGCCTCTGGGAATTCAGCCTCAGCAGCAACGCAGCCCCCGAGCTGATCGCCAGCCACGAAGGGCAGGTTTTGCCCGACCTGCACTGCGCCCCTGGACCAGAGGCGGAGATTTGGCGATGCAGCCTGTCCATTCCGCCCGCGATCTTGAACGAAGGCCTGCAAACCATCGTGATCCGCACCACCGACGGCACCACGATCGGCAGCCTTGCGATATTGTCGGGAGAAGCGCTGGCCGATGACATCCGTGCAGAAGTCGATCTTTTGCGCAGCGAACTTGACCTGCTGAAAGCGGTTGTTCGGCAATACCATCACGGCCGTTAACCAACCTCTACGCGCGGCGTTTCCGAATGGATGACAATATGTCGCAATCTCAACTCATTGTCAGAACGGGAACCATCCATGCTCTCGCTGCGTAAAAAATGCGTCAACCAACATGAGAGGACACCCACATGAACCGTCGTTTTGCCTTGAAATCCGCATTTTTCGCCACCGCCATGGCCGCTGTCGCCGCCTGTACCCCAATGATGGAGAGCGAGCCCGACATCGTCGATATCGCCGCCTCCAACGGCAACTTCAACACGCTGGTCGCTGCCGTCACCGCTGCGGGCCTTGTCGATACGCTGAAGGGCGACGGTCCTTTCACCGTTTTCGCACCGACAGATGCCGCCTTTGCCGCCCTGCCCGCAGGTACGGTCGAAACCCTGCTGCTGCCTGAAAACCGCGACCAGCTGACCGCGATCCTGACCTATCACGTGGTCCCAGGTGCGGTGACATCCGACCAGCTGGCCGGTCAGCGTCTGAGCGTGGCGACCGTGAACGGTGCGAATGTCCATATCGATGGCCGCAACGGCGTGACCGTCGAAGGTGCGAACGTGACGACCGCAGATATCATCGCCTCCAACGGCGTGATCCACGTGATCGACGCAGTTCTGCTGCCATAAGCTGCCCTTGCTGCGCGCGGCCCTGCTGGCGGCGCGCAGCAACCCCATGTGACGCCACGTTGGGCGTGACGCGGCGGGCCGCTTTGGCCATTCTCCGCCCATTGAGGGAGGCCCGCCATGTCGCATTATCCGCATCTTCTTGCACCACTTGATCTGGGCTTTACCACGCTCAAGAACCGCGTGCTGATGGGGTCGATGCATACCGGGCTCGAAGAGACCGGCGACTGGAACCGCGTGGCTGAATTCTATGCCACCCGCGCGCGTGGCGGTGTGGCGCTGATGGTCACGGGCGGCATGGCCCCCAACCCCGAAGGCGGCGTTTTTCCCGGTGCGGCGGGGCTTTATACCGACAAGGACATCGCCAACCACCGCATCGTGACAGACCGCGTGCATGACGCAGGCGGCAAGATCGCGATGCAGATCCTGCATGCGGGCCGCTATGCCTACGGTCCCAAATGCGTGGCGCCCTCTGCGATCAAATCCCCGATCTCTCCGTTCCCGCCGCAAGAGCTGGACGAGGACGGGATCGAAAAGCAGATCAGCGACATCGTCACCGCCGCGACCCGCGCCCGCGAGGCCGGTTATGACGGGGTCGAGGTGATGGGATCCGAAGGTTATTTCATCAACCAGTTTCTGGTCACCCACACCAACAAACGCACCGACCGCTGGGGCGGGTCCTACGAGAACCGGATGCGCCTGCCGGTCGAGATCATGCGCCGCGTGCGCGCCGCCGTCGGCCCTGATTTCATCGTGATCTACCGGTTGTCGATGATCGATCTGATCCCGAACGGATCGACGTGGGAAGAGGTCGTCCAGCTTGCCAAAGCGATGGAGGAGGCAGGGGCCAGCATCCTCAACACCGGCATCGGCTGGCACGAAGCGCGCATTCCCACAATCGCCACATCCGTGCCGCGCCGCGCCTTTGCATGGGTCACGCGCAAGCTGATGGGCGAGGTGTCGATCCCGATCATCACGTCGAACCGGATCAACACGCCCGATGTCGCCGAACAGGTGCTGGCCGAAGGCTGCGCCGATATGGTCAGCATGGCGCGGCCTTTCCTTGCCGATCCCGATTTCGTGGCCAAGGCCATGGCGGGCAAAGCCGCCGAAATCGCGCCCTGCATTGCCTGCAATCAGGCCTGCCTTGATCACACCTTCAGCGGCAAGCTGTCGTCCTGTCTGGTCAATCCGCGTGCCTGCCACGAAACCGAACTGACGGTCGCACCCGCCACAACGCGCAAGACGATCGCCGTCATCGGCGCTGGACCTGCGGGCCTTTCTGCGGCGCTTACGGCGGCAGAACGCGGGCATGATGTCACGTTGTTCGACAAATCCGACCGGATCGGCGGGCAGCTGAACCTTGCCAAGCAGGTGCCGGGCAAAGAGGAATTTTGGGGCCTTGTCGATTATTACGACGCGATGGTCGCCAAGGCGGGCATCACGCTGGCGCTGGGCAAGGTCGCGACGCCCGACGATCTGGCCGCTTTCGACGAGATCATCATCGCGACCGGCGTGCTGCCGCGCGATCCGGGCATTCCGGGGCAGGACGGCCCTAATGTCGTGTCCTATATCGACGTGCTGCGCGGTACTGCAACGGTCGGCGAAAACGTCGCCATCATCGGGGCGGGCGGGATCGGCTTCGATGTTGCGGAATTCCTTGTGACCGACCACAGCCCGACAGACCACCTGCCCGACTGGTTGCAGGAATGGGGCGTGGGCGACCCCGCCGAGGTGCGCGGCGGCCTGCGCGCCGAGGGACCGCAGCCCGATGCGCCTGTGCGGCAAGTGACACTCTTGCAGCGCAAGGCCGAAAAGCTGGGCAAGCGGCTGGGCAAGACGACAGGCTGGATCCACCGCGCAGGGCTTCAGATGAAGAACGTGCAGATGATCGGCGGGGTGAATTACGACCGGATCGACGCGCAAGGCTTGCATATCAGCCACGGTGCCGATCGCAGCGACCCCAAAGTCATTGCCGCAGATACGATCGTGCTCTGCGCGGGCCAGTTGCCCGAACGCAGCCTTGCCGATCAATTGATCGCAGCAGGGCGTTCTGTGCATGTCATCGGCGGTGCGGATGTGGCGGCGGAACTCGATGCGAAACGTGCGATCGATCAGGGAACACGGCTGGCCGCGACGCTCTGACGTAGCGGAACAACGGGATACCGCGCTGACCGAAACCCTTTGCCACAAGGGGTTTGCGGCTTTTCTGTTTCCGTATCGTCACCAAAGCCGCCCCGTTCCCCCATATTGTCAGGCATTTGTCCTATTCCTGCCTGAATTGTTGGGCAAGCCGATCCTAGCTGCACAAGAAAGTTGGAAGCCGGGAATGGATCGTCTTACGGAAATGGAAGCCTTTGCAACCGTCGTGGACCAAGGCGGCTTTACCGATGCGGCAAAGAAAATGGGCATTTCCAAATCGGCTGTGTCCAAACATGTTTCGGCGCTCGAGGCACGGCTGGGTGCTAGGCTTTTGAACCGCACCACACGCCGCGTCAGCCCTACGGAAATCGGGCTGGCCTACTACGACCGCGCCCGCCGCGTGCTGAACGACGCAGGCGAGGCCGACGCGCTGGTGACATCCATGCAGACCGCACCGTCGGGGCTGTTGCGGATCAGCGTGGCGACCGATTTCGGCGTGAACCACCTGTCGCCTGTACTGGGGGATTTTCTGGGCGAATATCCCGACATCACTGTCAACATGGTGCTGAACAACCGCTATGTGGAACTGTTCTCGGAAGGGTTCGATATGGCGGTGCGGATCGGTGAACTCGAGGACAGCACCCTGCGCGCCCACAAGCTGACCGAAACGACACGGCGCATGATCGCAAGCCCCGCCTATTTCGCGCAGTACGGCCGCCCCGAAAAGATCGACGACCTGAACGATCACAAGCTGCTGCACTATTCCAACCAAGCCAATGCGGCTGTGTGGAAACTGACCGCGCCCTCGGGCGAAAAACGGCAGGTCCGCACGGCGGGCTGGCTGACGGTGAACGATGGCCAATCGCTGCTGAACGCTTGTATCGGGGGCCTTGGGATCGCCTATCTGCCAAGCTTCCTTTATGCCGATGCCATGCGCAAAGGCCTCGTCGAAGAAGCGATCCCCGATCTCCCGGTGGAAACGCAAGGGATTTTCGCAGTTTACCCGCAAGGCCACTTCACCCAGCCCAAGGTGCGCGCTTTCGTCGATTTTCTTGTCCGCACGTTTGCCGACAAAGGCCCTGACGCTTGGTAACGTCCGGCATCAGCGGACATCTATAAACGAAATATTAACATTTGCCGGTCACTTTGCGTCTTTATGCAGCAAGGACGCCCATGGAACGGTTAATGCGGCTACTCGAACCCCGCAGCAGGCAGGGTGTCATCGCGCGGGTGCTGTTCTTCATCACAACGCTCGCTGCGGCCAATGTCGTGTTCGGCATGACCGTCGGTCAGATGCTGCCCGACAACGCGCTGGTCTACCAGACCGTGAACGCCACCATCGTCGGCGGGCCGTTTCTGTGGTTCTTTTTCATTGTCATGCTTTATCAGGTGCGGCTGCAACGCCGCCTGTCGCTTTTGTCGCGCAAGGACGGGCTGACCGGCCTGAACAACAGGCGCACCTTTCTCGATATCGCCAGCAAGCGGAACCGCGACTACAGCTCTGGCATGTTGCTGCTGCTGGATGCGGACCATTTCAAGCAGATCAACGACACCCATGGCCATCAGGCGGGTGACGATTGCCTTAAATCCATCGCCTATATGCTGCAACGCAACCTGCGCGGAGAAGACGTGATCGGTCGCATCGGAGGAGAGGAATTTGCCATCCTGCTGGCCAATTCCTCCCCCGATCAGGCCCGCGTCATCGCGGAACGGCTGACACGGCCGATCCCTTTCCGCGCCGGCCCCGCGCATCTGACGATCACCCTGTCGATAGGGGCGGTCATGACGTCGCCCGATACCCCGATCGAGGCGCTGTTCGTCCACGCGGACCGTGCGCTTTATCAGGCGAAATCCGAAGGCCGCGCCCGCGTGATCTTTGCGCCGCAGCCTTCCCGGAACGACCGCAGGCTTCAGGCTGTCTGACCGCGTCATTGCGTTGACGTGATGATCACTTCGACGCGCCTGTTGGCGTCGCGCCCCGCCTCTGTCAGGTTACTGGCAACCGGCGCAAGATAGCCCATGCCTTCGGCGGCCAACTGGCGGCGGTCAACAGCATGGACAGTGACAAGCCGTTCCAGAACCGACCGCGCCCGCCTTTGCGACAAGGCGATATTGGTCTCAAGCGCCCCGGCGGCGTCGGTATGGCCGACAAGGGCGACGGACCTGTCGGGGTTTCGGGCCAGATAGGCGGCAAGATCGGCCAGCGCCGGATAAGCCTTGTCATCCAGCTGCGCTGACCCGGTGGCGAATTCCAGATCGGGCAGAACCGCGCGCCCGATGGAGTCAAGCTGATCCGCGACACCTTCGGCGGGCACCGCCTGCCCGACGGCCGGTGCCGTGGGGCTTGCCAGCAGCTCGCGCTCGGGTGCAACCGGCGCGACCCGCGTCACCTGCACAAACCCGGCCTGCGCGGTGCGGCTGACGAACAGCGTCACGTATTCCAGCCCCTGTGCCGTGGTACGCTCGGCGGTCAGGTACCTGAAATCACCCAGATTGACCTGCATTTCCGGCGGCGGCAGCGTGTCCATCGCAAAGCGGAAGTCGAACCCGCCGCAGGCTTCTGTCTGGCATTCGAACAGGATGCGGAACCGCGCATCGCGCAACTGTTCGCGCAAGGGGCGCAGCAGTTGCAGACTGGTCAGGTCCGTCGTGTCGATCCGCCAGGCCTGTCGCGTCATTTCGCCTTCGACGGGCGTGGTGGGCACCACACCGTCCTGCCAGATCCCGACAGGCAGGGCATAGCTGTCCAGCGGGCTGGTTTCTTCGGCCTGCAGCGCGGCATCGGCCGGAAAATCCAGCATCTGCGCCTGCGCCGCCGTCACCGACAGCGCCAGCAAAAGACCGGCCAGTCTAGTCATCGGGCCTGCGCGTGATAGGCGTCATTCGGGCGCATGTCGGTGGCCGATGCGATCCGGTTGGTCATGTTGAAAAACCCCGCGACAGCCGCGATATCCCAGATGTCGCGGTCCGAAAACCCGACCTGCCGCAGCGCATCGCGGTCCTTTTCGGTGATCGTTCCGCAGGCCAGCGTCATGGTTTCGGCAAACAGCAGCATCGCCGTCTGGCGTGCATCAAGCGGGGCCACCCGCCAGTTCATCACCAGCATTTCGCCCAAGGCCGGATCGCCCGACATCTGCCGCACCGCAGCCCCATGCGCTGTCAGGCAGTAATAGCATTTGTTGGCGGACGACACCGCCACTGCGATCATCTCGCGTTCCAGCTTGGTCAAGCCGGAGGGGGCCAGCATCAGGTCATTGTAAAGCCCTGTAAACGCATTGAGTTTGTCGATGTCGAAAGCATAAGCGCGCAGGACATTGGGCACAAACCCCAGCTTGTCCTGACAGATGTCGAAGTATTTTTGCGTCGGTTCCGGCAGTGGATCGACCATCGGCAAGTCAAGGGCGGTCGGTTGGTCGGTCAAGGCTATCCTCCGGCATGATGCGATAGTGGTACTGTCCCACAACCTCCATCCCGAGGGAAGCATAGAGCGCGTTGGCGGCGGTATTCGCCCGTGTCGCGACCAGCGTCAGCCAGCGCGCGCCCTGCCCCTGCGCCCAGAAAGCGCTGGCCACCATCATGTGCCGCGCCAACCCCTGCCTGCGAAACGTCGTCGCGATTTCGACCGCATGGACCATCGCACAATCACCGTGGACGCCTGCAAACAAGGTGCCCGCAGGCCGGTCCTTTGCCCGCCCGAGGATCGTTGTCTTCGGCATCGGCGCGCGGTCCATGATGGCCAGCCTGCCTGCGCTGATCCCGCCTGCGGCCCAAATCTCGGCCTGCACGGCAAGCGGTGGCCAGACCTCGAAGGTGGTCACAGGTGGCGGGCGCTGGGTGGCGATGCGGTCCAACGCGACCGCATGGATATAGACGGGATCCTTGACCCGATAGCCGCGCTGCGCCAGCGCGTCATCAAGCGCGCCGTCACCCTCGCGGATCATGAACAGCGGCCGTTGACCCGCCGCTTGCATGGTGGACGCCGCCACCGTGATATCGTCATCCGTCCAAGCCCCCTCTGCCGTGGCCGAACAGACGCGGCTGCTGTTGCTCGCATCCAGCCGGATCGTCCAGGGGCCAACGCCGCGCCGCGCTGCGGGCGGCCAAGTGCCTTCGATCACCTGATAGCACCGCGCGGCGCTTGGCAGGGTCATGCGGCGAACAGGTCTTGCAGACGCGCGAAAGCCGCCTCGACCTGCGCCGCATCTGCGCCACGGATCACGAGGTTCGCGCCGTAAATGCCGTTGCGCTGGAACGGATAGGACCCGACGGACAGGTCGGGGTGGTCCGCCGCGAAAACACCCAAAGGCCCTGCGATATCGCCCTCGCCCCGGATCACCTCGAGCGTGCGGGACACAAGCGGCGCGCCGCCTGACAGGGTCGGCAGAATGCTGGCCACCATCGCCTGAAAGACCGACGGCACGCCCGCCATCACATGCACATTGCCGATGCTGAACCCCGGTGCCGTGCTGACGGGATTGTCGATCAAAGTGGCACTGGCGGGAATCCGCGCCATGCGCAGACGCGCGGCGTTCAGTTCCTGCCCGGACCGGTCGTAATGCGCCTGCAACAGCGCACGCGCATCATCGCGCACGTCGATCGTGTCGCCAAAGGCCGCGGCGATGCAATCGGCGGTGATGTCGTCATGTGTCGGCCCGATGCCCCCGCTGGTGAACACATGGTCAAACCCTGCCGACAGCGCCTGCACAGCGGCGATGATCGCGGGGGCGTCGTCGCTGACGATGCGGACCTCGCGCAGGTCGATGCCCGCTTCGGTCAACCGCCCTGCCAGATGGTGCATATTGGCGTCGCGCGTGCGGCCCGACAAAATCTCGTCCCCGATCACTAGCATCGCGGCGGTGGGGTTTGGCATCTGGCTCTCCTTTTGATGTCACGGACTTTATAGATCGCACGCCGCGCTTTGCCATGCCCTAGAACTTGGGCGAGACTTGCAATATATCGTCGGGCAGATGGCAAAGGATAGCGACTTGGATACGAACAAAGGCCGCCTGACCAAAGACGGCATCCGGATTTATGAACCCGCCGATTTCGACGGCATGGCCAGGGCCGGCGCGCTGGCGGCCATGATCCTTGACGAGATCGCGGCGCATGTGACCACTGGCCAGACCACGGGCGAGCTGGACCGGATCATCACGCAGATGGTGGACGACGCCGGTGCGACATCCGCCACCATCGGCTACAAAGGCTATCAGCACGCCAGTTGCATTTCGGTCAACCACGTTGTCTGCCATGGCATCCCCGGCGACAAAGTGTTGAAAGATGGCGATATCCTGAACATCGACGTGACCGTCATTCTGGATGGCTGGTATGGCGACACCAGCCGGATGTATGTGGCAGGCAGCCTGTCGCGCAAGGCCGAACGGCTGATCGACGTGACCCATGCCGCCCTGATGAAAGGGATCGCGGCCGCCAAGCCCGGCAATACCTTTGGCGATATCGGCCATGCAATCCAGACCTATGCCGAAAGCCACCGGATGAGCGTGGTGCGCGATTTCTGCGGGCATGGCTTGGGCCGCGTGTTCCATGCGCCGCCCAATGTGCTGCATTACGGACGCGCAGGCACGGGGGCCGTGCTGGAAGAAGGCATGTTCTTCACGATCGAGCCGATGATCAACCTTGGCCGCCCCGAAACCAAGGTGCTGGCCGATGACTGGACCGCCGTGACACGCGACAAATCGCTGTCGGCGCAGTTCGAACATTCGGTTGGCATCACCGCCGAGGGTTGCCAGATTTTCACTGCGTCGCCCAAGGGACTGTTCCACCCGACCTATCCCGTCTGACCGATGGGGCACCGGTTCTGGCCTGCGCTTGTCCTGATCGTGGCACTGGCCCTTGCGGGCCTGTCGATATTCCGGCTGGAGCAAATGGCGGCGGGTCTGGTCACGTCAGACCTTGCCGTGGGCGAAACGCCCGTCACGGTGGTATCGCGGCCCGATGTCACCGACGCCCCTGTCGTCGTGATCGCCCATGGCTTTGCCGGATCGCGCCAGTTGATGATCGGTTTCGCGCAAACGCTGGCGCAGGCGGGCTATATCGTCGCCAGCTACGATCTCGAAGGGCACGGGCGCAATCCGGTGCCGATGTCGGGGGATGTGACATCCATCGATGGCACGACGCGGCTTTTGGTCGAGGAACTGGGCCGCGTGATCGACGCCGCCTTGGGCCTGCGCGGCGCGAACGGGCAACTGGCGCTGCTGGGGCATTCGATGGCCTCTGACATCATCGTGCGGCAGGCGATTGCCGATCCCCGCGTGGACGCGACCGTGGCCGTGTCGATGTTCTCGACCGCTGTGACGGCGGATGCGCCTGCTAATCTTCTGGTTATCAACGGCGCATGGGAAACGGCGCTGGCAGCCGAGGCGTTGCGCGTGCTGCGCCTGACCGACCCTGACGCGACATTCGCGCAGACCTTGGGTGATCCTGCGGCGGGCACAGGGCGGCGGGCGGTGCTGGCCCCTTCGGTGGAACATGTCGGCGTGCTCTATTCCCCGACCAGCATGGTCGAGACACGCGACTGGCTGAACGTGGTGTTCGAGCGTCCCAACGCTACGCCTGTCGCCGCGCGCGGCGGCTGGATCGCGCTGCTAATCGTCAGTGTGACAGCGCTGGCATGGCCTTTGGCGCGCCTCGCGCAGCCTTTGCGCGCGGCCACACCGCCCAAGCGCCTGCCGCGCGCTGCGTTCTGGGCTGCGACCTTGGTGCCGACGGTTCTGACGCCGCTGATCCTGTATCCGTTCGACATCGGGTTTCTGCCCGTGCTGGTCGCCGATTACCTTGCCCTGCATTTCGCGCTGTTCGGGCTGATCGGGCTCTTGTTCCTTGCCCGCGCGGGCGCCTTGCGTTGGGATGCGACAGGATTGCTGCTCGCCCTGCCCATCGCCCTGTTCTGCATCGGTATCTTCGGGGGCATGCTGGATATATATGTGGCCTCCTTTTTCGCGGTCGATGCGCGGATCTGGATCATCCTGGCCATCGCGGCGGGGGCGGTGCCGTTCATGCTGGCCGATGCCTATCTGACCGAGGCTGGCCGCGCGCCATTGTGGCGGGTGCTGGTGGTGCGCACCAATGCGCTGGTCTCACTTGGGATCGCCACGGCACTGGACATGGAAGGCTTGTTCTTTCTGCTGCTGATCATGCCGATCATCCTGCTGTTCTTTCTGCTGTTCGGCACGTTGGGCGGCTGGATCGGGCGGGCGACGCAGCGGCCCGTCGCGGCGGGCGTGGGCCTTGGCGTGTTTCTGGGCTGGGCCTTGGGCATGACATTTCCGCTTTTCGCGGTGTGATCTTGCAATCGGGGGGCGCATCGTTATCTTTGGTGCGTTGCTAGCGGCGACACCTTTCCCCACATCACCCTGAAAGGATGCACGCGATGCACCTGCCCCCCTATGCCATGCTGGCTTTGCTGGCCCTGACGCCACCCGCCTTTGCCCAAGAGGTGACGTTGCGGTTCCAGCACTTTGTCTCTCCGGCGAGTGCGAACCCGACCTATTTCATGCAGCCTTGGGCCGACGCGATCGAGGAACAATCCGGCGGGCGGATCAAGGTAGAAATCTACCCGTTCATGCAGTTGGGCGGATCGGCCACCAACCAATACGACCTGATCCGCGACGGCGCGATCGACGGCGGCTGGGTGATCCCCGGCTATCAGCCGAACCGTTTTCCGGAAGCCGAAGCGCTGGAACTGCCCTTCATGACGACCAAGTCGGCCGAAGAGGCGAGTGCGGCGGCGTGGGAATTCACGCAAGATTACCTGCTGGATGACTTCGCCGATGTGCATATCATCGCAGTCCACATGCACGGCCCCGGCATCCTGCACAAACGCGGGGACGCGCCCGCGACGATGGAAGATTTCGCAGGGCTGAAACTGCGCGGCCCGTCGCGCACCGCGACCTTGTTGCTAGAAGAATTGGGCGCTGAACCTATCGGCATGCCCGTCCCGCAGTTCCCCGAGGCGATTGCCCGCGGTGTGGTCGATGGCGGGGTGATCCCGTGGGAACAAGCCCCGTCGCTGAAGCTGGACGAATTGACAGACAGCCATACCGATGTGGCGGGCGACCGGTCCCTTTATAACCTCTATTTCCTCTGGACGATGAACAAGGCCACCTATGACGCCTTGCCCGATGATCTGCGCGCGGTGATCGACGCCAATTCCGGCCTGATGGCCAGCCGCTGGGCCGGGCGCGCGCATGACACAGGCGACGCCGTAGGGCGCGACGTGATGGCGGCCAGCGGCAACACGGTTGCCGAACTCTCGGCAGAGGAGACCGCGGAAATCATGGCCGTTGGCGCTGGCGTCACCAGCCGCTGGATCGAAGAGATGACCGCCCAAGGCTATGACGGTGCGGCGCTGGTCGCGGCAGCGCAGCTGGCGGTGGAGAATAACACAGGGTTGGTAGACTGATCCTATCTGATCCGGGCGACGACGTAATCGGCCAGATCGACCAGCATGGTTCTCAGCGGATGGTCAGGGATGACGCCCAGCGCATCCTTGGCCTTTGCTGCCCACAGAATCGCAT
>DAISXL010000005.1:4143-5679 GCA_036825855.1 Yoonia sp. | reverse complement strand
TGGTCAGGGATGACGCCCAGCGCATCCTTGGCCTTTGCTGCCCACAGAATCGCATCCTGACGGGTGCTTTCCAGCGTGCCGTGCCGGTGTAGCAGCGCAATCGCATGGTCCAGATCGCCGTCTTCCTGACGGCCTTTCTGGATCGTGCGGGTCCAGAATGCGCGTTCATCGGCATCGGCGGCGGCCACCGCGCGGATCACCGGCAAGGTCAGTTTGCGTTCGCGGAAATCGTCGCCAATGTTCTTGCCGGTGGCCTTGGTGCCGCCGTAATCCAGGAGGTCATCGACGATCTGGAACGATATACCCAAGGCATCGCCGTAATCGAACAGCGCCTGTTTGGTGGCGGCATCCTGTCCTGCAATCTCTCCACCCACTTCCATCGCGGCGGAAAACAGGGCGGCGGTCTTGCCGCGCACGACCTTGATGTAGATGTCTTCGGTAGTGGCAAGATCAGCGGCGGCGGTCAGTTGCAGCACCTCGCCTTCGGCGATGGTGGCCGAGGCATTGGCGAGGATGTCGAGCACCCGCAGTGATCCGGTTTCGACCATCAACTGGAACGACCGCGCGAACAGGTAATCACCCACCAGCACGCTGGATGTATTGTCCCAGAGCAGGTTCGCCGTGGGCCGGCCGCGCCGCTGGCTGCTTTCGTCGACGACATCGTCATGCAGCAGGGTCGCGGTGTGGATGAATTCCACCGTCGCCGCCAGATGGATATGGTACGGCCCGTCATAGCCGCACATGCGCGCCGCAGCGAGCGTCAGCATCGGGCGCAGGCGTTTGCCGCCGGCCTCGACCAAATGCGCGGTGACCTGCGGGATACGCGGCGCGTGTTCAGACGCCATCCGCTCACGGATCATCGCGTTGACCGCTGTCAGGTCATCCGCCAAGGCGGCCGCCAATTGTTCATGGGGTTTGGTGGCGGCGTGATCAAGGCTCATGCGAGGTTCCGTCATGTGAATGGACAAGGGCGCATCAGCGCCGTAATCCTTGGGTATGAAAGAGCTTTTACGCACCAATGACGTGACCGTCATCGCCTTTGCAACCGCCCTGCTGGACGCGGAAGGTATAGACTGGTTCACCTTCGACGACAATATGAGCATCATGGAAGGCAGTATCGGCATCATGCCGCGCCGCCTGATGGTGCATGACCGCGACCTGTTCATGGCCGAGGCCGTGATGCGCGATGGCGAGATCGATCTGGGGCGTGACTGAGGATGTGACGCAGGACGCCTTTCTGGGCGGGCGTTTGCAGATATTGCAGCCGCGCCACGGTTATCGTGCCGGTGTCGATCCGGTGCTGCTGGCCGCCAGTATCGCCGCGCGCGCGGGCCAGTCGGTGCTGGAACTGGGCTGCGGGGTGGGGACTGCGGCCTTGTGTCTCGGGCGGCGGGTGCCGGGGCTGGTGCTGACCGGCGTCGAGGTGCAGGCCGATTACGCAGATCTTGCGCGGCGCAATGCGGTGGCCAATGACCTGCCGCTGGAGGTGATCACCGCCGATCTGCGCGCGCTGCCTGCGGACCTGCGCCAGACGCG
>DAISXL010000005.1:0-4043 GCA_036825855.1 Yoonia sp. | reverse complement strand
TTACGTTCAACCAGCAGGAGGAAGATCATGAGCTTGAGTTCGCATTTGCAGGAACTGAAGAAAAAGCACCAAACCCTCTCGGACCATGTCGAGGTGTTGCAACGCTCGCCCGGCGTCGATGATCTTGAGCTGGCGAAACTCAAGAAGAAAAAGTTGCAGATCAAGGAAGAGATCACCCGCCTTGCAACGCATTGAATAACCGCTGACGCCGGCCCACGGGCTGCCAGCAAAAACAATAGGCCGCGCCATCAGGGCGCGGCCTTTCTTTATTCTGCCCTGAACGGGGTCAGCACATATACTGACCACCGTTTGCGGAAATCGTGGACCCCGTGACGAAACCCGCATCGTCAGAGGCCAGAAACACCACCGCGCGCGCGATTTCCGATGCCTCGCCCAGACGGCCAACAGGAATCTGCGGCAGGATGACCTCGTTCATCACTTTTTCAGGAATTGTGCTCATCATCTCGGTGTTGATGTAACCGGGCGCGATGACGTTCACCGTGATGCCCGCGCGCGCGCCTTCTTGCGCCAGCGCCTTGGTGAAACCGATGTCACCGGCCTTGGCGGCGGCATAGTTGGCCTGCGCGAACTGGCCTTTCTGGCCGTTGATCGACGAGATCGTGATGATCCGGCCGAATTTGCGTTCGCGCATACCGGGCCAGACGGGGTGGGTCATGTTGAACACGCCCGACAGGTTGGTGTCGATCACCTCTTGCCACTGCTGCGGTGTCATCTTGTGGAACGGCGCATCACGGGTGATGCCCGCGTTGTTGACCAGCACCTCGATCGGGCCGATGTCGGATTCGACCTCGGCGATGCCAGCGGCACACGCCTCGTAATTGCCGACGTCCCATTTATAGGTCTTGATTCCGGTTTCGGCGGTAAAGGCGGCTGCCTTTTCGTCATTGCCCGCATAGGTCGCGGCGACGGTATAGCCTGCATCCTTCAAGGCTGTTGAAATGGCCGCGCCAATGCCGCGCGATCCCCCCGTGACAAGTGCCACACGTCCCATAGTCTCTCCTCCCGTTTGTTATTGTCGTATGGGCGGCCGTTAACCGACCGCCCCTGTCGTCAGAACCGTTCGACGCAAAGCGCGACACCCATGCCGCCCCCGATGCAGAGCGTCGCCAGACCCTTCTTGGCACCGCGGCGCTTCATCTCGAACAGCAGGGTGTTCAGGATGCGCGCGCCGGATGCGCCGATCGGATGTCCGATGGCGATGGCGCCGCCGTTCACGTTCACGATGGCAGGGTCCCAGCCCATATCCTTGTTCACAGCACAGGCCTGCGCGGCAAAAGCCTCGTTCGCCTCGACCAGATCAAGGTCCTCAACCCGCCAGCCCGCTTTGGCCAAGGCTTTGCGGCTGGCCATGACGGGACCCACGCCCATGATCGACGGGTCAAGGCCGGCAGTCGCATAGGACGCGATCCGTGCCAGCGGCTCGATCCCGCGCTTTTCGGCATTGTCAGCGGACATAAGCAAGGTCGCCGCCGCCCCGTCATTCAGACCCGAGGCGTTCGCCGCCGTGACCGACCCATCCTTGGTGAAGGCGGGGCGCAGTTTCTGCATCGCGTCGAGCGTGGCACCGTGGCGGATATATTCATCCTGATCGACGATGATATCGCCTTTGCGGGTCTTGACGGTAAAGGCCATGATCTCATCGACAAACTTGCCAGCCTTTTGCGCGGCTTCGGCCTTGTTCTGGGACGCGACGGCGAATTCATCCTGCACGTCGCGGGTGATCTGCCACTGGTTGGCGACGTTTTCCGCCGTCTGGCCCATGTGGTAATTGTTGAACGCATCCCACAGCCCGTCACGGATCATAGTGTCGATATAGGACACATCGCCCATCTTGTGACCGGCGCGCAGATGGGCGGCATGGGGGCTCAGCGTCATGTTTTCCTGACCGCCCGCCAGCACGATATCGGCATCGCCCAGCTGGATATGCTGCGCGCCCAGCGCCACGGCCCGCAGGCCCGATCCGCAAACCTGATTGATGCTCCATGCGGCAGCCTCGATCGGCAGGCCCGCGTTGACATGCGCCTGCCGCGCCGGGTTCTGGCCCTGTGCGGCGGTCAGCACCTGACCAAGAATCGTCTCGCTCACCTCGGATTTGTCGATGCCGGCCCGCGCCACGACCTCTGACAAAACTGCCGCGCCCAGATCATGCGCGGGCGTATTCGCAAAAGCGCCGCCGAAACTGCCGACAGCGGTGCGCGCTGCGGATGCGATAACAACATTGGTCATGGATTGGTCCCTTCAGGTTTGTTCCGCCGAAAGGATGCGATCCACACACTGGACATGCGCAAGCCCACTTCCCCCCGTTTGGGTCATGCTATTGGGTTGCACCATAGAGGGCAATTCAATTTCCCCGCCTTGATTTCAATCAAGCTCAGAAGGTGAAACGCGGCACGCCGTAAAGATAGCCTTGCAGACAATCCACACCGATGCTGCGCAGGAATGCGGCCTCCTCCTCGGTCTCGACACCGTCGGCGATGGCGAACATTTCGAACTGGTGGGCGACGGTGATCAGCGCCTCGGCCAGCACCTGATTGTCGGAGTCGCGGTCGATGCCACGCACAAAGCTTTTGTCGATCTTCACAAGGTCGAAAAAGAAATCCTTGAGATGGCGGAACGCCGTCATCCCTGCCCCGAACCCATCCAGCGCAAAGGCCACGCCCTTGGGCTGCATTTCCGCCATGAAACGGATCATCACATCGGGCAGCATCATCGCGGATGTTTCACTGATCTCGAATATCAACCTGTCGCCCAGACGCGCGCGGTCGCGCAACCCGTCATCCAGAATGCGCCGCCACGCGCTGTCGGCGACGGACCTTGCCGACAGGTTGATCGACAGGCGCAGGCCCGGATTGCGCCGCAGATGCCGCAGCGCCAGCGCAAGGCTGACGCAATCAATCTCGCGCCCGATGGCCGTATCTTCGACCAGCCCCATGAAATGCGCGGCCGGAATGATGCGCCCGGCGGTATCATGCAGGCGGATCAACCCTTCATGAAAGGCGATCTGCGGGATGGCATCGGCAGTGACGATCTGGTGGAATGCCAGGCTGGCGCGGTCCGCCGCCAGCGCGTCCTGCACAAGGGCGACGACATCGCCATCGCGGCTGGCCAAGGCATAAAGCAACGGATCAGTCACCGGCAGATCGGCGATATCCGTGCGGGAGAGCGTGGCGTTCGACATCGGGACCATCCATCGTGACAGCCCCAGCTTGCACCATGAACCGCTAACAAAGCCTTAAGTTACGCAACACTCGCAGGATTTGCCCCGTGACATCCCCGATCACCAGCGGTCCAGCGCGGCCTCGTCTTCGTCTTTCGCTGCGACCCATGCGGCGCCCGACAAGGTGACTTCTTTCTTCCAGAACGGCGCGCGGGATTTGAGGTAATCCATCAGGAAATCCGCGGCGGCAAACGCCTCTGCGCGGTGGGCGGCGGCGGTGGCGACCATCATGATCGGCGCGCCGGGGGCCAAGGTGCCGAAACGGTGGATCACCAGCGCATCGGCCAGCGACCAGCGCGCGACGGCCTCGTCCAGGATCGTGCCAATCGCGCGTTCGGTCATGCCGGGGTAATGTTCGATCAGCATATGCCGCAGATCACCCGATGTATCGCGGACGACACCCGTGAAACTGACGACAGCCCCGATATCATGGCGATCTTTCGCGAAACCGGCCAGTTCCACCCCCGTATCGAAGGCCGCTTCCTGAACGCGAACCCGCATCAGCCGCCCGTCATCGGCGGAAAGAACGCGACCTCGCGCACACCGGCAAGCGGGGCATCAAAATCCGCCAGTTCCTGATCGACCGCGACGCGCAAAGCGGTGATATCGGCAAAGGCCGCGGCATAGCGGTCTTCGCGCGCAGCCAGTTCGGCCACCAGATCGGCCACGGTTGCAGCTTGCGTTTGCACAACCTCCTGCGGCACGCCGATCCGTTCACGGACCCAGGCGAAATACAGCACGTTCATGGCACAGGCCCCCGCAGATAGGGCTGCGCCTTGCGAAAGTAATCCCAGCCCGTCAGCAA
>DAISXL010000004.1:0-40828 GCA_036825855.1 Yoonia sp. | reverse complement strand
GATACAGGAAGGTCCAGAAATTGCCGACAACGGCAGGCGACAGCATCATCGGGAACACGATGATCGTGGTCCACAGGTCATTGCCTTTGAACTTCATGTTGATCAGGTAGGCCAGTGTAAAACCGATCAGCACTTGCAGGATGATCGTCCAGATCAGGAAATGCGCGGTCGCCTGCATCGTGTTCCAGATGTCAGGGTCCGACAGGATGCGCTGGTAATTCTCTAGCCCGACCCAAGAGACGTCGTTGTTGGGCCGGTTCACGCGGTAATTGGTAAAGCTCAGCCGGATCGTCCAGATCAGCGGAAAGATATTGACCGCCAGCAACAAAAATATCGTGGGAGAGACGAAAATCCACGCGATTGTCCGGTCGGACAAGCCCCGAATGCGACGGGCCACCCCGTGGGGCGTGCCGGCAGCCGCCCTGTCAATGGGGGAAAAGGTCATCGGTCTGGTCCTTCGGGCGCGAATGTCAGAAAATCAGCCCCAGCCGGAGGGGGAGAATAGAACCGGCTGGGGCGATGGCGCCACCTGTGGCGGGCGGCGTCATTGGCTCAGAGCTTGCCTTCGTCCTCGAAGATCTCGGTCCAGTCGGCGACCAGACCATCAAGCGCCTCTTGCGCTGTGCCTTGTCCGGCGACCACGTAGTTGTGGACGCGGTTCTGCATGGCCAGCAACAGATCGGCATAGGCGGGTTCGGCCCAGAAATCCTTGACGATCGCCATGCTGTCGAGGAAGGTCTGCGCATAGGGCTGGCTGGTTGCGAAACCGGGGTCCTCGACCACGGCGCGCAGCGCCGAATAGCCGCCCAGTTCCCACCATTTCGCCTGCACCTCAGGCTGCGCGAACCACTGGATATACTCCAGCGCCGCATCTTGTTTGTCGGAATAGGCGACGACGGAAATCCCCTGACCGCCCAGCTGCGCGAATTGACCGGCTGGACCTGCGGGGTTCGGGAAATAGCCTGACCGGCCACCGCCCACATTCTCGTCCGCCTCGACACCGGGCCAGATGAAGGCAAAGTTCATCTGCATCGCGACCTGACCGGACCGGTAGGCGTCGATGTTTTCGCCCATATACCAGTTCGAGGAACCGGGCGGGGTCGCGGTTTCGTAAAGCTCCTTGTAGAATTCAAGGCCCGCGACAGCCCCTTCGGAATTCACAAAACCTTCCAGATCATAGGGCTGGTCGGGATTTTCATAAAGAAAGCCGTAATTGTAGAGCGCGTTGGTGACACCCATCGTGATCCCTTCGGATCCGCGTTCCGTATAGATCGCCGCGCCATAGACCGTGGTGCCGTCGATATCGCGCCCCTGGAAGAATTGCGCGATGTCCTTGAGTTCCTCCAGCGTGGCAGGCACGTCCAGTGCGCGGCCATAGGTTTCCTGGAATTCGGCCTGCAACTCGGGACGTTCAAACCAGTCGCGGCGGTAGGTCCAGCCGACCACATCGCCAAAGGCGGGCAGGGCCCAGTAATTGGGGGTATTCTTGGGCCATTCGGAATAGCCGGTCACCGTCGCGGGGATGAAATCATCCATGCTGATGCCGTTGGCGTCGAAAAAGTCGTTGAGCTTGACGTAATGCCCGTTCTCGGCACCGCTGCCGATCCACTGGCTGTCACCGATCATCAGATCGCAAAGCTGCCCGCCGGAATTCAGTTCGTTCAGCATCCGGTCGGCAAAGCTGGTCCATGGCACGAATTCGAACCGCATCGTATGGCCCGATTGCGCCTCGAAATCCTTGCTCAGCTCGACCAGGGCATTGGCCGGGTCCCAGGCCGCCCAGCACAGCGTCAATTCTTCTGCCGTCGCCGCGGATGCGAGGCTGGCCACTGCCAGCGCGCCCGCCGCCGTTGTCGTCATAAAGCCGCGTTTCATTCGGTATCCTCCTCCTCAGGAAATGTGACCGGGTCAGCCTCCTCGCTGCACCTGCCCCTGCGTCAGTGTTAATGAGGCACGTGCATCATAACAAGCCTTTTTTGAGACACGTGCATCAAGACCTGCTATGTCAGGTGTCGGAAATGCCGGTGCTGGCGTGGTTACAGGCAAGCAAATCACTGATAAGATGGCAGAAATGAATCGGACCATGGATCATAAAACGCTGCTGCGGCCGACCACGAAAGACCTTGCGCGCTGTGCCGGCGTCAGCCGGGCCACCGTGGATCGTGTGTTGAACGGGCGGATCGGCGTGCGCGAGGAAACCGTGGACCGCGTCAACAAGGCCATCGCCGACCTCGGATTCGTGCGCAATCTGCAAGCGGCGAATCTGGCCAGATCGCAAAGCTATCGCTTCATCTTTGCCTTGCCGCGGTCGGGCGACCAGTTCCTTGACCAGATCGTCCGCCGCATCCAGGAGGCCGAGACGGTGTTTTCCGCCGATCACGTCTGGTGCGACGTGCATCACATCGACGAAAACGATCCGCACAGCATTTCGGCCTATCTGGCGTCCTTGTCGAAATCCGATGTGGCGGGTGTCGCGATCATGTCGCCGGAATCGCCGCAGGTCCGCGATGCGGTGGTGCGGTTGCAGCAGCGCGGTGTCGCGGCGCTGCCGTTCATCTCGAACCAGACGCTGATGGATGCCGATTGGGTCGGGATCAACAACCGCGCAGCCGGGGCCACGGCGGGGCTGCTTTTGGGGCGGTTCGTCGGAGACAGGCGCGGCACGGTCATGGTGATTGCGGAAAGCATGAAATCGCGCGACAGCATGGAACGCCGTCTGGGGTTCGATCAGGAAATCCATTCCAGTTTTCCGCATCTGGTGCCCTTGCCTTCGCTGGAAAGCTACGGCAATCCCGAACGCGCGCAGGACATCATCGCAAAAAGCCTGCGCGCCCATGATGATATCGTGGGCATTTATGTGATGGCGTCCGAAGCTCGCATCCCGTTGTCGGTGCTGGCCGATCTGAAAGTCGATGCCAGCGTGGTCAGGATCGCGCATGAACGCACGCCCTTTACCGAAAAGGCGTTGAAAGACCGCAGGCTCGACGCGGTGATCGCCCAGGATGCGGGCCATCTGGTGCGCAGCGCGATCAGGCGGCTCAAGGGCATGGTGGACCGGCGCAAGGTGTCGGGGTCGCAGGAACATATCCGCACTGAAATCCTGACACGCACCAACCTGTGACGGCGCGTTCGCCGGACGTCAGGGCAGGGCAGGTGCCCCGCGCCAGCGGCGAAGGGCGGCGCCGGTTTTCCACAGCGTGCCAGCCGCAATCAACGCAAGACAGACCGCACTGACCGGATCGGTCAACAGCACCGTGGCATCCCCGCGCGAGAACAAGATCGTGCGGCGCAGGTATTCCTCGAAGGCCGGTCCGAGGATGAATCCCAGCACAAGCGGCGTCGGCTCCAGCCCCAGCCGCAACAAAAGCCAGCCGAACAGCCCGAACCCCAGCATGAGCCAGACATCGAACAGCGCGTTCTGCACCGAATGGACCCCGATCAGGCTGACCACCACGATCAGCGGCACCAGCCGGCGGAACGGGATGCGCAGCAGCGATGCCCAGACGCCCGCCAAGGGCAGGTTCAGCACGACCAGAATGATGTTGCCAAGGATCAGGCTTGCCATCAGCGCGCCGAACAGGTCGGGGTTCTGCGCGATGAAACCGGGGCCGGGCACGATCGCGTGGATCATCAGCGCGCCCGCCAGCACCGCCATCACCGGGCTGCCGGGCAGGCCCAGCGTCAATAGCGGCACCAGCGCCGATTGCGCGGCGGCGTTGTTGGCGGCTTCGGGTGCGGCGACGCCTGCCACGGCTCCGCCGCCCAAGGGACGGTCGGGCGTGCGAAACCCGCCTTCAACACCCCGTGCGGCCAGCGCGGCCAGCAATGTCGTCGCGCCCGGAATGACCCCCAGCACCGACCCGATCGCCGTGCCGCGCAAGGTCGGCGCCCAGGCAGCCCGCAGATCACCGCGCGTGGGCCACGGCCAGCGGGCCAGCCGGATACGCTGTGGCCTGCCGCCTGTTTCCAGCGCGCGGATCAGTTCGGCCAGTCCGAAAATGCCCATCACCAGCGGCACAAAGCCGATTCCGTCCCGCAGTTCGGGAATGCCGAAGGTGAACCGCGGCATCCCGCCAGCAAGATCGGTTCCCACCAGCCCCAGCGCCGCTCCGATCAGGATCAGGGCAAGCGCGGGCAGGACAGGCCCCGGCGAAATGACGGCGGCGGCAAACAGCCCCAATGCGATCAGCCCGACCAGCCCCGCAGGAGCGATCGCGGTGGTCATGGTGGACAAGGGGGCTGCCACCGTCGCCACGATCACGGCCGTGACCAGCCCGGCGCAAAGCGACGCCAGCGCCGCAATGGCAATGGCAGGCCCCGCACGCCCGTCCAGGGCCATCTTGTGCCCGTCCAGTGCCGTGACCACGCCGGAACATTCGCCCGGCACGTTGAGCAGGATCGCGGTCGTCGCTCCGCCATATTGCGCGCCGTAATAGATCGCGGCCAGCATGATGATCGCGCCGGTCGGCTCCAGCGCGAAGGTCAGCGGCAACAGCAAGGCCAGCGTTGCGGCAGGTCCGATGCCGGGCAGGACTCCGACCAGCGTGCCCAGCAGCGCGCCCGTGAAGCACAGCAGCAGATTCTGCCCCGTCAAGGCAATCGAAAACCCCTGCATCCAGGCGGTGACATCCATCGTGATCTCCTAGAGCGCCGGCCAGAGCGGGGCTGTCGGCGGCAAGAACACAACCCCGATCCCCGCCGTCAGCCCGGTCAGCCCCAGCACGGTGACGAGCAGCGCAAAAGGCCGCCGCTCGCCCGCGCCGATAGCGGCAAGGGTGGCCGCAGCCCCCGCCGCCAGCACCAGCCCGATGACCGGCACGAAAAGTGCAAATGCCAGCACCGCCCCCAGCAGGGCAGGGCCACTCGCACGATGCGCATCATCGGGCAGGGCCTGACCGCAGCCGGCGGCCTGCGGTTCCTGCGGATGCACTGCGCCCCAGAGCGCCCAGACCAAGCCCAGGGCCATCACGCCAAGACCCAGCCATTGCGCCATCAGCCCCGGGCCCACAGCGTCGCCGAACCATGCAGGCTGGCCGTGGGCGACAAGGCTGATCGCCCCGCCCATCGCGCAGATCGCAAGGCCAGGCAAGGCGCGCAGCAAGGTTGGACCAAGAGTGCCGGGGTGTGTCATCGCGTCTCGGGTCCGTATAGTTGACTTTTTTTGTCATGATAATCATCTCACCGCGCAGCCGCCAGATCCCTGGTCAGCCAAAATCCCATTTTCAGCACTTTTTCAGGAGTTTCCGACGATGCAACGACGCGCGCTTCTTGGTTCGGCACTGGCCGCGCCCTTCCTGTCATTCCTGCCGCGGGCGGCCCGCGCCGATCAATGGCCCGCGGCTGGCCCGATCCGGCTGGTCGTGGCCCAGGGCGGCGGAGGCAATGCCGATGTTGTCGCCCGCATCCTTGTGGAAGCGCTGGAGCCGGTTCTGGGGCAAAGCATCCTTGTGGAAAACAACGGCACCGCTTCGGGAATGCGCGCGGTCGAGGATGTCAGCAACGCCGCCGCCGATGGCTATACGCTGCTCGTCGGCACCTCGTCGCAGCTTGTCCACAATATCGCGCTGTTCGAGCCTCTGCCGGTCGATATCGCCACCAGCCTTCGCGGTGTCGCCATGATCAACGAAGTGCCGATGGTGATGTGCGTGCCGGCCGACAGCCCCGATGCCGATCTCGCCGCGCTGACCGCGCGCCTGCAGGCCGATCCGGCGGCATTCCAATATGGCTCTGGCCCTGCGGGGACGACGACGCATATCACCGGCGCGCTGTTCCTGCAAAGGATCGGCGTCGATGGTGTCGTGCATATCCCCTATCCGCGCAGCCCCGAAGCGATGGTCGACCTGATCGCCGGACGGCTGAGTTTCGTCTTTGATCCGTCGTTGACCGCGATCGGGCAGGTGCAGGGTGGCGCGGTGCGTCCGCTTGGTGTGGCCGCACCCGTCAGGCTTGCCGCCATGCCCGATGTCCCCACCATGGAAGAGGCAGGTTTGTCCGGTTTCGTCAGCCAGACCTGGAACACCATCGCCGCCCCCGCCGGCACCCCCGACGAAATTGTGACGGCGCTGAACGGGATGATCAACGAGATCGTGCAAGCGCCCGCGATGCGCACGCGGCTGGAGGACCTTGCCTCGATCGTGCCTGCGGCCATGACCCCCGCCGAGGTCGATGCCTATTATGCCGCGCAACGCGACACATGGATTCCGGTGGTCCGTGATACCGGCGTACGGGTCGAAGGCTAGACAACTCGGACGGCCCCTTGCCGGATTGTGTTTCCGGCAAGGGGTTTTCCGGCGTCACGTGTTCAGAAAGGTTCCTCGAAGGCCTGGGCGATCAAGCCGCCGCCGGATGTGACCGCCTCGGGCGACAGGCGCAACATCTCGAGGCTTTCGAGAAGGTCGGCCTTGGGAATGTCGCGCGCGATGATGACAACGCGGCTTGTGCGGTCGTCCTTTGGCCATGCCTTCAACGGCACCGGCGGCTCGAAGATATGTTGCACGCCGTGAAACACAAAGGGATCGGGCAGGTCCGCGATATGCACGATGCCCTTCATCCGCAGGATGTCGGGGCCACGCAGCGCGATCAACGTGTCCAGCCAGAGATCAAAGACCTGCGCGTGGATCGGGGCGTCCAGCGTGATCGAGGCGGTCGCGATCCGGTCGTCGGTCGCATGATGCGACGGCGCCCCAAAAGCAAGCGGCGCCTCGGTCTGAGGCAGGCGCAGACCGGACAGGCCCGCCAGAGGGTCAGGCTTGGGCGCGGCCAGCCAAGCCAGCGCATGATCGGGCGTCATTGCGCGGCGCTGCGTCCCCAGACCGAAAAGCGCGCCCGGCGGCACCGCGCCGCGGTCGGCGGTGATCCGCGGCACATGGGGGTTTAGCCGGTCCAGCCGCGCGCCCAGCGCCGTCATCGTCGCGGCATCGGCCAGATCGGTTTTCGTCAGCACGATCCTGTCGGCCATCGCGACCTGCGCCTGCGCCTCGGCGTGCCGGTCGAGCGTGGCGCCGCCAAGGACGGCATCGACCGCTGTCACCGTCCCGTCGATGGCGAAATTCGGCGCAAGCACGGGGTCCACCAGCAACGTGTGGTGGATCGGGCCGGGATCGGCGAGCCCTGTTGTCTCGATCACGACCCTGTCGAAGGCCAGTTCGCCGCGTGCCCGCCGTGCCAGCAGGGAAATCATGGTCTTGGACAGATCGCCCCGGATCGAACAGCAGATGCAGCCTGCGGGCATCAGCACGACATCCTCGGCTGATTCCTCGATCAGGTCATGGTCCAGCCCGGCCTCTCCGAATTCGTTGACGATCACGGCGATGCGGCCTGCCTTGGGGTCATGCAGCAGGCGGTTCAACAGCGTGGTCTTGCCCGCGCCCAGAAATCCGGTGAGCAGGGTTACGGGGATCGGGTCCAGCATGGCGAAAGCTCCGGGTTGCGGGTGGGTGCTGGATATGATTGTTATGATATAACATAAGATCCAGCAAGGCCGCCCCATGTCTCCCGTCGTCTTTCACGCTTTGCGCCGCGCGGTATCGGCAAAGAAGACCGCGTGTCGCATCCGTTGCTGACCCTGCCGGATGCCATGCGACAGCGCGCTGTGACCCTTTGGCATATCCAGCGGGTCAAGCGCCTTGTGCGGGATGCTGGTCGGCTGGGGCCGCAGACGATCGTCTCGGTGGCCGAAGTGATCTGTGCCGATCCCGACTGCCCCGGTCTTGCGACGCAGGTGACGATCGTGGGACTTGACCTTGTGCGGCGGACCCGAGTGATTCACCGGCCGCTTGTGGCGGTCACCGCCGTTGATGTCGCGGTCGCGCTGCAATGACGGGCGGTGGTTTGTCTCTGGATCGGGCCTGTGACAAATGGCCCGCGCCTTGCCTGCCGCAACGTCTGCCCGATTGCGCCCGTCGTCGAAGCCGTGTAAACCTTCCTGCATGGTAAGGTTGCGCGTCCCGTTCTGGAAAAAGGCAATGTCGGTGCTGTGTGCGCTGGCGCTTGTCGGCGTGACTTTTGCGCACCGGCCTGTCGATCCGCAAGACCGGATGCAAAGTCCCGATATGGCGGCCTATCTGGCGCTGGGCGGTTCGCTGGCAGACCTCTGCCTGACGGATGACACAGGCCCTGACGGCCTGTCGCACGCCGAGTGTCCGTCCTGCACCCTTGCCAAATCCTTTGCCCTTGCCCCTGCAATGCTGGGTCCATCGGGCGAGGGGGTTTGTACGGCCACGCCGATGCCTGCGCCCGATCATCGGGTTCTCGCGGTTCATGATCCCCGCGCGCCTCCGGCCCGTGGGCCGCCGTTCTTTCATCTGACCTGACTGTCGCCCGGCGCTGCGTCGCGCGCGCCGTGACAGATTGCGCCTGCGCTGCCTGTAGCGTCGTGTGGCGCATCCTCTTCCATATTCCCGTTTTCGCGAAAGCCCGACGCATCAGCGCTGCCTGATCGTCCGGCTGTCGTGGAGCCCTGGCCGGATGGGCAACCGGCACCTGCCAACAGGGACTGCCCCTTTACGCAACCAACAGAAAGACCAACCATGAAACACATTCTTGCCACTGCGATCATTGCCTTGCCGCTGACGGTCGGCACCGGCGCTTTTGCCCATGCCACCTTTGCCGAACGCGAAGTCGTACAGGGCCAGACCGCGCGGCTGACCCTGCGGGTGCCGCATGGCTGCGGCGACGAAGCAACGCTGCGCGTCCGCATCCAGATCCCCGACGGCGTGATCAACGCCAAGCCGATGGTCAAGGCAGGCTGGGAGCTTGAGACCGTGACAGGGCCCTATGTCATGACTGCCAACGCGCCTGAAAACGCCCCGACCGAAGGCGTGCGCGAGATCATCTGGTCCGGCGAACTGCCCGATGCCTATTACGATGAATTCGTGTTCCGTGCCCGTGTGACAGCCGACGTGCCCGCTGGCGAGATGCTCTATATCCCCGTGGTGCAGGAATGCGCGAACGGGGCAGAGCGCTGGATCGAGATTCCCGCCGCAGGGCAGGACAGGCATGATCTGGCCGATCCTGCACCGGGCGTGATGGTTGTGACGGCCTCCGAAACCGGACACAGCCACTAGAACGGCCATGGCGCGCCGTTCGCGTGCGCGCCAGAACGCCGTCGGGCCGTCTTGGCCCGGCGGCTTACGAGATGGACCCTTGCCGATGCGCTTTTTTCTGATCGTTGTTCTTGCCGTGCTGCTGCCTTTGCAGGCCTTGGCCCATGCGCAGTTGCGCGCCTCCGATCCGGTGGAAGGCGCGGTGATCGCCGAGCCACCCGCGATGGTCGTGTTGCGTTTTAACGAACCTGTTGCCCCGCTGGTCCTGCGGCTGATCGGGCCGGACGGGGCCGCAACTGACCTTGCAGGCAGTGTGCAGGCCGATAGTGTGACGGTGACACTGCCTGCAGGCTTGGGCGAAGGCACGCATCTTTTGTCATGGCGCGTGGCCTCTGCCGACGGGCATCCGGTGGGGGGCACGCTGACCTTTCACATTGGCGCGCCCTCTGCGGCACCGCCCGCCGTCATGTCGGCTGGAGGTGTGGCACCTTTTGCCGCCGCATTGCGCTTTGCGCTGACCACCGCCCTTGTCATCGTGACAGGGGCCGCCGTCTTTGGCGCTTTTGTTGCCCAGCCCGTGGCGGGCCCGCAAAGCATCGCCACGACCGCGGCCGCGGTGACCCTGGTCGCAGGCGTGGGATTGATCGGTGTGCAGGGCCTCGACATGCTGTCGTTGGCACCTGTGGCGCTGATGACGGCGCAGCCTTGGCTGGCGGGGCTGTCCGCTTCGGTTGCCGTGACGGCTGCCCTGGCCGTTCTCGCCGCAGGTCTGGCGCTAGGCGCGTTGCGCCGGTCCGGCAGGGGTGGGCGCCGCGCGCTGGCGCTCGCGGCCTGGGTGCTGGCGTCGCTGTCCTTTGCGGCCTCCGGCCATGCCGCCGCCGCCCCGCCTCGCCTGATCGCCCTGCCTGCGGTCACGCTGCATGCGCTGGCGCTGATCTTCTGGATCGGAGCGCTGCTGCCACTTCTTGCGGGGCTGCGCGGACCGGCCCCCGATACTGTCCTGCGGCGCTTTTCGACCGTCGCGATCCCGATGGTCGCCTTGCTGGTGCTGAGCGGGGCCGCTTTGACATGGCTGCAAGCGGGTAATCTGGCAGCACTTCTGGAATCGTCCTACGGCCTTTTGCTGGCGGGCAAGCTGGCGCTGGTTGCGGTGCTTTTGGCATTGGCCGCGCGCAACAGGTTGGTCCTGACCCCCGCGCTGGCCACGGGCCGGACCGACGCGATCCCCCGCCTGCGCCGTGCGATCCGCGCCGAGGTGATTTTGGGTATCGCGATCATCGCACTGGCCTCGGGGTTCCGGCTGACGCCGCCGCCGCGCGCACTGGTGACATCCGACGCGCCGGTCTTTGCGCATTTCCACGCCGACCACGCGATGGCGGATATCCAGCTGAGCGCGGGGGCGGGCGGCCAGTTCGATCTGGTGTTGGGCTTCCAGACCGGCGATTTCGCCGCTTTGACGCCGCAGGAGGTAGATGTCACCTTCGCCCGCCCCGATGCAGGGATCGAGCCTTTGCGCCTGACGGCGACACCGCGCGCGGACGGGTTATGGCAGGCAGGGCCTGTCACGCTGCCGCTGGCGGGGGACTGGGAGGTGAGCTTGCGGTTACTTATTACCGATTTCGACCGCTTGACGCTCAGCGGCACGGTCACGATCCCTGACTGACGGGGGCCGAAAGATGCCGGACCGGCGCAGGGCCGGTCCGGCAAAGGATCAGAACGGGCTGTCGGGGAAGTAGAACTGCGCCGCGTTCTCTGGCGTGATCAGTTCCGAGCCGATGATGAACCGGCCCGATACCGGCGTGCCGGACACCAGACCCAGCGCCGTCAGCTCGATCGCGGTCGAAATCTGCGCGGGCGGATAGGTCACGTTGACCGGCAGCAGCGGATCACCGTCCATGATGCGGGCGATGATTTCCTTCATGCCGGCACCGCCCACGACCCACATTTCCTCGGCGCGGTCGGCCTGTGCGATCGCTTCAAGCGCACCGATGGCCATGTCGTCGTCAGAGGCCCAGACGGCGTCGATCTCGGGGAAGCGCGACAGGTAGTCCTGCATCACGTTGAACGCATCGTCGCGGTTCCAGTTGCCGTGCTGCATGTCCAGCACCTCGATGCCTGACCCTTCGATCGCGGCCTCGAAAGCCTCGACCCGTTCGTTGTCAAGCGTGGTGGGGATGCCGCGCAGCACGACGATCTTGTCGCCTTCTTCGAGGTTCTCGGCAAAGTATTCGCCCGCCACACGGCCAAAGCCGGGGTTGTCACCCGCGACATAAAGATCCTCGATCCCCGGCACCGACAGGCCACGGTCCACGACCGTCACCCAGATGCCCTGATCCGCGACGGCCTGCACCGGCGATGTCAGCGGCGCGCTTTCGAACGGCAGCACGACCAGCGCGTCGATGTCGCGGGTGGCGACCATATCCTCGATGTCGTTGACCATCGTGCCCGCGTCACCGGCGGTGGCCAGCACGAAGGTCAGTTGGGGATAGGTGGCCTCCAGCCGCGCGATGGTGTCTTGCGCGTGAAAGTTCAGCCCGCCCATGAACCCATGCGTGGCCGAAGGGATCGCCACACCGATGGTATAGCTGTCGTCCTGCGCAAAGGTCGCACCGGCGCTGCCAGCGACAAGCGCCCCGACAGCGATCGTATTCAGAAAGCTTCTGCGTTTCATGTTATTCCTCCCATCAAGTTCACCGCGCACCGGCGGCCTTTTTCTCGCGTTGCAGGACAACGGCGAGAATGACGATAACGCCTTGGATCGTGCCGTTCAGATACGGGCTGACAATCGAGGCGAGATTGAGAATATTGCCGATCAGGCTCAGGATCAGGACACCGACGACGGTGCCCCACACGCGGCCGAACCCGCCTTTGAGGACCGTGCCGCCGATGATGACGGCGGCGATCGCCTCCAGTTCCCACAGCACGCCGGTCGACCCCGACGCCGATCCCAGACGCGGCACATACATGATCGTGGCAAGCCCCACGAGCATGCCCAGCAGCACATAGGTCCCGATCCGCACGCGGTCGACGTTGACGGCGGAATAGCGGGCGACCTGATCATTCGCGCCGATGGCGGCACAGTGCCGGCCAAAGGACGTGCGGCGCATCAACAGTTCACCCAGAATGGCAACGGCGGCAAAGACGATGATCGGCCAAGTGATCCCGAGAATACCGTCATAATAGACCGGGCGGTAAAGCGCGCGCAGGTCGAAATCCAGCGACAGCGTGCCCCCGTCCGCGATCCATGTCACAAGCGACCGGTAAATCCCCATCGACCCCAGCGTGACAATGAACGCCTCGATCCGCACCTTGGCGATCAGCACGCCGTTCAGCCACCCCGCGACAAAGCCCGCGACCAGGGCCACCAGCATCCCCACAAGGATCACCGGAATCCCGATGCCCATGATCGGGATCAGCGAATTCATTGCAAGGATCATCAGCCCCGCCACAAAGGCCGCCATCGATCCCACCGACAGGTCGATCCCGCCTGCCGTGATGACAAAGGTCATGCCCACCGCGATGATCCCGATGAAGGCGGACCGCGCCAGCACGTTGGTCACGTTGCCGTAGCTAAGGAAATTGGGGTTCAGCCATGCGCCAAGCACGACCAGCAGCACCAGCGCCAGAACGGGGTCAAGCACATGCAGGTTCACGCCGGACCGGGCGCTGGGCGAAGAAGATGGTGTCGTGTCTGTCATGATGCCTTTGCCTCTTGTCCGGTCATGCCCATGGCCAGCCTGACGATGGTCTGTTCGTTGATATCCGCGCCGTCCAACACCGCCGCGATCCGGCCTTGCGCCATGACAGCGACACGGTGCGACAGGCCGATGACCTCGGGCAGTTCCGAGGACACGACGATCACGCTTTTTCCTGCCGCCGCGAGAGCCGCGATAAAGGCGTAGATCTGTTGCTTGGTGCCGATGTCGATGCCGCGCGTGGGTTCGTCGATGATGACGATATCAGGCTCGGCCAGCATGGTTTTCGCCAACAGCAGTTTCTGCTGATTGCCGCCAGACAGGTTGCCTGCATTCATCGACCTGTCGCCCGCGCGGATGTCGAATTCGGTGATTGCGCGGTCCAGTGCGGCGGCCTCGGCCTTTTTGTCGATGGTCAGGCGCGAAAAGCGGTCCAGCGCCAGCAAGGTCAGGTTCTGCGTCAGGTCGGTGTTCAACAGCAGGCCTTTTTCCTTGCGGTCCTCGGTCAGATAGACAAGGCCCGCCTGCCGCGCCGCGCGCACCGATCCGGGCTTGAGCCGCGCGCCGCTGATCTCGACGCGGCCCGCCGCATCGCGCAGGCCGACGACGGCTTCCATCAATTCGGTCCGGCCCGCACCCACCAGCCCGGCAAAACCCAGAACCTCGCCGCGCCGCAGGGCAAAGCTGCAATTCTCGATCAGGCCGGGGATGGTGATGCCCTCGGCCTTCAGCACGATGTCATCACCCGGCACGGGCAGAGGCGCAAAAAGGTCGGACAATTCCCGCCCGACCATCAAAGCGGCCATTTTGTCGGTGCTCAGATCCGCGGCGGGGCGGTCTGCACAAGGCGGCCATCGCGCAGCACGGTGACGCGGTCGGCGATCCGCGCGACTTCGTCCAGCTTGTGCGAGGTATAAACGATTGCCGTGCCCGCTGCGCGCAACCTGTCGATCTGTGCCAGCAAGATTTCCGTCTCGCGCGCGGTCAGAACGGCGGTCGGCTCGTCCATGATCAGCACGCGCGCCTCGCGGCCCAAGGCCTTGGCGATTTCGACCATCTGGCGGTTCGGCACCGACAGGTCCGACACCCGCGCGCGCGGATCGACCGCGCAGTTCAGCCGTTCCAGCAACGCGCGGCTTTCGGCCTGCATCCGGCGGTGGTCCAGAAACGGGCCGCGGTGCAATTCGCGGCCCAGAAAGATGTTTTCTTCGACCGTCAACTGCTGGGCGAGGTTGAATTCCTGATGGATCATCACGATCCCCGCCGCCTCGGCCTGCTGGGAGCCTGCAAAATCCACGGGCGCCCCATCCACAAGGACCTGCCCGCCGCTGGGCCGCTGATAGCCCGCAAGGATTTTCATCGTGGTGGATTTGCCGGCGCCGTTTTCACCGATCAAGGCGTGGACCTCGCCTGCGCGCAGGTCGAAATCCAGATCGAAAAGCACCTGCACCGGGCCAAAGCGCATGGAGACACCGGCGATCGCAAGAACCGGCGCGCTCATGCTGCCACCGTCGCTTGGGTTGCCATTGCGTGCTGCGGGACCAACCCGGCACGCGCTGCATGATGCGCCGGATGCGGCGCCGATCCTCGAAGTCTTCTCACGGTCTCCCCCGCCGCTTGCGCGGCACCTGAGTTCTGTAATCGATTACACAAAAGCATATGCGACTTGAAACCGTTTACAAGATTTTTTTCTTCGGCCAGTATCAGGCTGTCAGGAAAGGTCAGGCGTGCGACAGAAAACCAAGACCATTCAGGACATTGCCACCATCGCGGGGGTATCGACCGCGACGGTCAGCCGGACCCTTTCCGCGCCGGAACGGGTCAGCGACCAGACCCGCGAACGCGTGATGCAGGCCGTCCAGCAGACCGGCTATCAGATCAACGTGACAGCACGGAACCTGCGGCGCCAGCGCACCGGCAGCATCCTTGCGCTGGTGCCTAATCTGGCAAACCCGTTTTTCGCCCAGATCCTGTCCGGTCTGGCCGAGGTGGTGGCGGCGGGCGGCTATGGGCTTTTGATCGCCGACACCCAGACCGACCCCGACCCCGCCGCGCGGCTGCATTCCTATCTCGACAACCGGATGGCCGATGGCGTGGTCCTGTTCGACGGGCGGCTGGCCGACGAGCGGCTGGCGCAACGCCAGCGGATGCCGGTGATCCTTGCCTGCGAATGGGGCGACCCGAACTTGCCATCGGTGCGCGTCGACAATGCCGAAGGGGCGGCCATCGCCGTGCGCCACCTGATCGCGAACGGGCACCGCGCGATCGGCCATGTCACCGGACCGCAGGGCAATGTCCTGACCGAAAGCCGCCTTGCCGGAACCCGCACCGCATTGGCCGCCGAAGGGCTGGCGCTGCGCCCCGACTGGGTGTTTCCGGGCGATTTCACCCTTGCCGCCGGTGTCGAGGCCGCGCGCCGCTGGATCGCCATGACCGACAAGCCGACCGCGGTCCTGTGTGCGTCGGACGAAATGGCTTGCGGCTTTGTGGGTGAATTGCAGCATGCGGGATACCGCATCCCCGAAGCGGTGTCGGTCATCGGCTTTGACGATATCGAGGTGTGCGGCCATTTCACGCCCGCCCTCACGACCATCCGGCAGCCGCGGCGCAAGATCGGGGAACGGGCGGCAGACCTGTTATTGGGCATGATCGCCGGCAAGACACTGACCTGTCCGTCGGAACAGATCGCCGTCGCGCTGATCGACCGCGACAGCGTGCGGCGTCTGACCTAGCGCTGCGTCAGAACGCGGCTGCCGCGCGGGCGGCCTGATCGTAGGCGCCCGACAGCGTGCGCAAAAGGGCCGCGATCCGGCTCAGGTCGGCGGGGTCATGGCCCAGTTGCCGTGCCGCCCTCACGACCAGCGCCTCGCGGATTTCGCCGTAACGCGCGCAGAGCTGGGTGCCTGCCTCGGTGATCGACACGGCCTTTTCCTTGCCTTTGCGGCCGGTCTTGACCAGCTTGTGCGCCTCGAGCTTCTTGATGGCGTAATTGGCCAGATGCGTGTCCTCGATATTGAGCACAAGGCAGATGTCGGCCAGCGTCTTGGGCCGGTCGCGGTGGTTGACCAGATGCACGATCAGCACCTCGAGCGCGGACAACCCCGGCATGCCCGCCGCCGTCATGCAGCGCATCATCCAGCGGTGAAACGAATGGTTGGCCATGGTCAGCGCGAATTCGACCTCTGACAGGGCAGGCAGCGACGAACTGGCCAGATGCGCCGAACTGACCACCGGCCCAATATCGGGCAGGGGCCGGATCGGGTCTAGCGGTTCAGCATCGTGTTTGGCAGCCACAGGGCAATCTCCGGGAAAATGGACAGGATCGCTGTCGCGAGAACAAGGATCAGGAAGAACGGCAAGGCCATGCGCGCGATGGCGAAGATGCCCCGCCCGGTGATCGATTGCAACACGAAGAGGTTGAAGCCCACGGGCGGTGTGATCTGGCTCATCTCGACGACCAGCACCAGAAAGATGCCGAACCAGATCGGATCGATCCCTGCCGCCATGACCATCGGCAGGATCACCGAAGTGGTCAGCACGACGATGGAAATCCCGTCCAGAAAGAACCCCAGCACGATGAAGAACAGCAAGAGGACCGCCAGCAGCGTATATTGCGAATAGCCCTGCGTGCCGATCCATTCGGCCAGCAATCGCGGGATGCCGGTATAGCCCATGGCCACCGTCAGGAACGACGCACCGGCAAGGATAAAGGCGATCATGCAGGTCGTGATCGCGGCGCCTTGCAGGCTGGCAATCGTGCTGGCGCGGTCCAGCCCTCCGGTCAGGCCCGCGATCAGCAGCGCACCGACGACACCGATCACCGCCGCTTCTGTCGGCGAGGCGAGGCCGCCGTAGATCGACCCGATCACCGCGACGATCAGCGCGACGGTCGGCCCCAGCGCCTTGATCGCGTCCCAGCGGTCGGCCCAGCTGGGTGCAGGGTCGGGGGCGGGCAGCTTGTCTTTGTTGAACAGCGCCCACAGGATGACATAGCCCGCAAAGAGCGCGGCCAGCATCAGCCCCGGCAGGACGCCCGCCAGAAACAGCCGTGCGATGCTTTGCTCGGTGGCGGCGCCATAGACAATCAGGATGATCGACGGCGGGATCAGGAAACCGAAGGTGCCCGCACCCGCCAGCGTACCGATCGCCATATCGGGATCATAGCCGCGCTTTTTCAATTCCGGCAGGGACATGCGCCCCACAGTGGCAGTCGTTGCCGCCGATGACCCCGACACGGCGGCAAAGAGCGCGCAGCCAAGGATATTGGCATGCAACAACCCGCCCGGCAGCCGCCGCGTGAATGGTGCGAGCCCGCGGAACAGGTCCGATGACAATCGCGACCGGAACAGGATCTCGCCCATCCAGATGAACATGGGCAGCGCCGTCAGGTCCCAGACGTTCAGCGACCCCCAGACCTTGGTGGCGAAAACGGCGCCACCCAATCCGGGGCGTGTCAGCTCCATCGCGACCAGCGCCACCGCCATCAGTGAGAACCCGACCCAGAGCCCCGCCAGCAGGAACCCGAACAGTGTCACCACAAGGATGATCGACAGTGTCAGCATATCCATGTCAGTGCCCACCGATGCTGCGCGCGTCTTCGGCGCGCTGGAAGGCGGGGTCTTGTCCGCGCAGTAACGTGACCAGCTCGTCCGCGACGGCGACCAGCAGCAGGGCAAAGCCAAGCGTCATCACGCCTTGCGGGATCCACAAGGGGACCTGCACCATACCAAAGGACACGGCGGCGAACTGCCATGAATCCAGCGCTTGTGCGCCGGCGTGCCATGTTGCAAAACTGGCCAGACCCAAGGCCGCCAGCAGAACGGCGATGCCCAACCACCGCTGGAGGCGCGGTCCGCCCACACTCAGCAGCAGGCTGACACGGACATGGCCGCCCGACCGCAGCGTCGCTGGCAGCGCCAGCGTGGCCGAGGCCACGAACAGGAAGCCCCCGAAATCCGACAGCGATGGAATGCTGAAACCATAAGGCACAGCGCCCGCGATGATCATGGCGCGATCCAGCACACGGCCAAGGATCTGCACCAGAACCAGCGCCGCGATGGCGACCATCGCGAGACAAGCAATCGTCAACGCGGCCGCATAAACACCGTCCAGAACCTTGCGCATCTGCGCCCCCTCGGTTGATGGATAAAAAAAGGGCAGGGCGGTGGCCCTGCCCGATCCGGCCTAGTTGGCGCGGTAGGCGTCCAGCACGGCGGCCCCGGCCTCGCCTGCGCCTTCCAGCCATTCGGCGGCCATGATCTCGCCGATCTCGGCCAGACGCGCGGACAGGGCCTCTGACGGCTGCATCACCGTCATGCCTGCCGCTTCAAGTGCCGTGATCTGCGTTGCGGTCTCGGCGCGGGACATTTCCCAGCCACGGGCCTCGGCGGCTTCGGCGGCGGCCAGCACGGCGGCGCGTTCGTCATCGCTGAGCGCGTTCAGCGCGTCGGTGTTCACAAAGACCATGTTCTTGGGCAGCCAGGCCTGCACGTCGATGTAATGGGTGGTGTAATCCCATGCCTGCGACGACACGCCCGTCGACGGCGATGTGATCATCGATGCCACACGTCCCGTGCTGAAAGCGGTGGGAATATCGCCCGCCTCGACCTGTGTTGGCACCATGTCCAAAAGCTGCGCCATCCGTTCGGTGGCGTTGTTATAGGCGCGGAAGGTCACGCCTTGCAGCTGGGCGGGGTCGGTCACTTCTTCGCGCAGGAAGAATGACTGGCCGGGCCATGGCACCGAGAACAACAGCGTCAGTCCCTGATCTTCCAGCGCCGCCGCGACATCGCCGCGTGATGCGGCCCACAGCGCCGCGGCCTCGTCGTAGCTCGCGGCAAGGAAGGGGATGCTGTCCACGCCGAAAACGGGGTTCTCGTTCACAAGCTGCGACATCAGGATCTCGCCGACAGGGGCAAGCCCGCGACGGACGGAATCCTTGATCTGGCCATGGGCGAACAGCGATCCGGCCGAATGGATCGTGATGTCCAGCGACCCGTCGGTCGCTTCGCGCACTTCGTCCGCAAAGGCGATGATGTTCTGGGTATGGAACACGGCGTCGCCATAGGGCGTCGGCATATCCCAGTTCGTCTGCGCCATCGCGGGGGTGGCGCCAAGCAAGGCCGCAAGGCCTGCGGCAGTGACGTGATAGTTCATTTTCAAACTCCCTTTGGGTGATCATTCTAACGTGATGTGCATTAATCGTTGACAGTATGTCGGCATTTCGTCAACAAAAATGTTGCAAAGTACTGTTGCCTTGGAAACTCAGGGTGATACTGCGCAAAAGATCAGCAAGGGAGTGACCATGACCGCCGCATCTGCCCAGCAATCCTGCCCCAGTATCGCTCCGCTGGGTGTCGACGGCTTTCTGGTGACATTCGGCGCGCAGTTGTCGGAACCGGCGAATCGTGCAGCGCTTGCCTATCGTGCAGCGCTGGAGCGCGCCGATGTGGCGGGCCTCATCGAGACGACGACATCGCTGACATCGGTCTATCTGCGATTCGACCTGCGCGCCTGCGATCACGCCACGATCCGGCAGGCGATCGACGCTCTGCTGGAGGGCCGCGACTGGTATGACGCGCCGTTGCCGGACGGGCGCAGGCGATGGCATGTGCCGGCCGTCTTTGGCACCGATCTTGCCCCCCAGTTCACCGAAGCCGCAACCCTTGCCGGGCTGACAGCCGATCAGGCCATCGCCGCGCTTTGCGCCGCGCCACTGCGCGTGCAGACCATCGGCTTTGCGCCGGGCCAGCCCTATCTGGGCGAATTGCCCCCCGCGTGGAATATCCCGCGCCAGTCCGACCTGACGCCGCAGGTGCCGCCCGGTGCCTTGGCCGTTGCGATCCGGCAGATGGTGCTCTTCTCGGTCGGCACGCCGACAGGCTGGCGGCATGTCGGCCAGACCGCCCTCCGCCTGTTCCGCCCAGACGCGCCCGACCCGTTCCTGCTGCGCCCCGGCGACGAGATGAAGCTGACCGCGATTTCCCGCGATGCGTTCGAAACCCTGCGCGCCACGGACCCCAAAGGTGGTGCCACAGCCGAGGCGATCCGCTGATGGCCGCGATCATCGTGCAAAAGGCGGGCCCCGGTGTCACGCTGCAAGACCAAGGCCGCGCGGGATATCTGGCGCAGGGTTTGTCGCAAGGTGGCGCTGCGGACCGGCTTGCGCTTTGCGAAGGGGCGGTGCTGCTGGGCCAGCCCACGACCACTGCTGCCATCGAGATCGCCGGCAGTTTTCTGACGGTCACCGTCACAGCGCCGGTGCGCATCGCGCTGACGGGCGTTCCCATGCGCGCGCGCTGCAATGGTGACGCGCTGGTCTGGCAGGCCAGCCATCACCTGCCCGCAGGCAGCACGCTGGAGCTGTCGGCCAGCGCGGGTGGCTACAGCTATCTGCATCTGGGCGGCGGCATCGCGGGGGATGAGGTGCTTGGCGCTAAAAGCGCGCATCTGGCGGCCGGCATCGGGCAGATGATCACGGCAGGCGACCGTCTGGCGATCAGCGACCACGACGCCGGGCGCGCGGGCCTTGCGCTGGAGGCAGAGCTTGCCACCGAAGGCCCGATCCGGCTGGTCGCAACCCCGCAGACTGCGCTTTTCGGGGAAAGCGAACTGGCCCGTTTCACCGCAACCGCCTTTCGCAAGGACAGCCGCAGCAACCGGATGGGCCAGCGGCTGGTGCTTGACGGGGCGGGGTTCGGCGCACAGGCGGGGCTCGCGATCCTGTCGGAAACCGTGGTGCCGGGCGATATCCAGATCACCGGCGACGGCGCGCCTTTTGTGCTGCTGTCCGAATGCCAGACCACCGGCGGCTATCCTCGCATCGGCACCGTGCTGCCCTGCGATCTGCCGCGCTTTCTGCGCACCCCGCCCGGTGCGGAAATGACCTTTGCCTTCGTGGCGCTGGACGAAGCTGTCAGGCTCGAACTGGCCGAACAGGACCGCCGCGACGCCTTGGCCAGCCATCTGCGCCCGCTGATCCGCGATCCGCAGACGATCCCCGACCTTCTGGCCTATCAGCTGATCAGTGGTGTGACCCGCGGAGATGATCTGGACTGACAGGCGGCACCGCGCAGGCGCACGTTGCGCTCGGTCACAAGCAAGGCGGGCCTGTTCAGCAGAACGGACCCCGCTTGCGCCGACGGCGCGTTGTCCCGCGCGATCCACTGCTTTTGCTTAAAATGATTTATTTTTAGGGGCTTAAACTGCGATCTGACTCTCGTTAGACCTGACCCTGCTGGGAAAGGGTGACGATCAGCAACCGCTGGCGGGAAAGACAGGCACAGTCATGCGCATTTGCATCCTTGACGACGAACGCATCAGCCGGAGCGTGATACGCGCTGTCCTGACGCGCACCGACGACTATGAGGTTGATTGTTTCGGTGATGCGGTCTCTGCCTTGGCGCGTTGTGCCGAAACGGTCTATGATCTGGTGCTGGTCGATTACCGGATGGCCGATATCGACGGGCTGACCTGCGTCACGCATTTGCGGGCCTTGCCCGACTATCAATTCGTTCCCATCATCATGCTGACGGCCGATCATGATCGCGAGCTGCGCCTTGCCGCCGTGCGTGCCGGGGCCACGGATTTTCTGAACAAACCTTTCGACCCCGAAGAATTGCGTGTGCGCACCACCAATCTGTTGTCGCTGCGCCAGGCGCAACTGTCGCTGATGGATCAGGCCAGCCATCTTGCTGCGGAAGTGCAGCAGGCGACACGCAAACTTGTCGCCCGCGAAGAAGAATTGATCTGGCGGCTCGCCCGCGCGATCGAACGGCGCGATGGCGCGACGCATCAGCATATCACCCGGGTCGCGGCGGTGAGCGACATCCTGGCCCGCGCGCTTGGCCAGTCGCCAACATTCTGCCGCACGATCTATCTGGCGGCGCCTTTGCACGATACGGGCAAGATCGGGATCAGTGAAACTTTGTTGAACAAACCCGGTGCCCTGACCCCTGAAGAACGGGCAGAAATCCAGCGGCACACAACGATCGGCGCGGATATCCTGCAGGATGGCGAAAGCGACCTGATCCGCATGGCGCATGAAATCGCGCTGTTCCATCATGAAAAATGGGATGGAACGGGCTATCCGCAGGGACGCGCAGGCGCCGACATCCCGCTTGCTGCGCGGATCGTCGCGGTGGCCGATGTGTTCGACGCGCTGTGTTCGGCGCGGCCCTACAAGGCGGAATGGTCCTTTTAAGCCGCCTATGCTGAAATCCTGCGCGGCTCTGCCCGCCATTTCGATCCGCAATGCGTGGCGGCCTTTACCGCCAGCATCGACCAGATCGCGAAACTTTATCCACCGTCAACCACTGCGGATGTCGCGTGACGACACCTTTTGCGAAAGATCAAGATGATGCTGCGTATCCTGTCACTTGCCTTGCTGCTTTTTGCCTCGGTCGCCAAGGCCGAGGATCTTGCCCTCCCTCAGGGCGAGGTGATCCTGACAATCTCGGGAAATATCACCCGCACCAATGGCGACGGTGTCGCACGCTTCGACCGTGCCATGTTGGAGGACCTGCAACAGGCCTCGTTTAGCGCCAGAACGCCGTGGTTCGATGATGTGCATGTTTTCAGCGGCCCCTTGGGGGCGGCCTTGATGGAAGCTGTCGGCGCGCAGGGAGACAGCTTGCGCGTGATCGCATTGAATGATTACGCCGCTACGGTGCCGACCTCTGATCTGCGCGACCTGGGCGTGGTTCTGGCCACCCATCTGGATAGCCAAGTCATGTCGGTGCGCGAAAAAGGACCGCTGTTCCTCGTCTATCCGTTTGACGACAATCCCGATCTGTTCAACGAAACCTATTTTGGCCGGTCCGTTTGGCAGATCGCACGCATCGACGTGCAGGACTAGATGGCGCCCAGCGGGCCTATCGCTGCGCCGGTCCCTGTCGGATGGATGACGGCCGTGTTGATGGCGATGGGCATCGCGCTGATCGCGACAACGATTTACCTGTTTGTCCAGCTGCGCGATCGCCAGCTCGTCATCCTTGAAAGCGTGCGTGAAGATGCGATGTGGGCCGTGTTCCAGACCCACCGCGAAGCCTCGCGCCTTGTAGAGGCGGTGCTTGAAGCCGAAAACGATCCAGCGCCAGAGGCGATGTCGGCGGTGCTGCTTGGGTTCGATCTGGTCTACAGCCGCAGCTCCCTGCTGGAAACGGGCGGGTTTTCGGAATCCTTTGCAGGCTCTGCTGAATTGCGCAGGGCTGCTGCGACAATCCGGGACGAGACAGTGGCGCTGGCCGCTGTGATCGACCCGCGCACCGCCGACACGGCGGCGTTGGCGCAGGTGCTGCCGCTCATCCTGACCCATGCGCGGGCGATCCAGCGGTTGAGCAACGATCTTGTCATTGCGACCAATGCCAAGCTGGGGATGGCCCGCGTCAATGACCGCAACAGGACCTTTGCGTCCTATCGGCAGCTTGCGGGCGTCGTGGCGGTCACGACCCTGGTCTTTCTGGGCACGATCGCGTTGCAGTTCATTGACCTGCGGGTCATTTCGCGCACGCAAGAGCAATTGCGCGACCTGTCGTTGCGCAATTCCCGCAGCGCCATCGCCGCCGAGGCCGCCAGTGCCGCCAAATCGATGTTTCTGGCCACGATGAGCCACGAGATCAGAACCCCGCTGAACGGCATCATCGGGTCGGCGGATCTGTTGCGCCGGACCAATCTTGACCCCGATCAGGCGACCCGCGCCGCGACGATCTGGCGGTCGGGGCATGTCCTTCTCGACATCATCAACGATGTTCTCGACTATTCCAACCTCGATGCAAACGGGGTGACGTTCCAGAATGCGCCCGTTTCGCTGCCGGATATGGCGGCCCTGCTGCGCGACGTGTTCCAGACACGCATCGCCGATGCCGGATTGACCTTTGACGTCGATCTGCCCGCCGTGTCTGTCGCGACGGACGAAATCCGGCTACGGCAGGTGCTGATGAACCTTGTCGGCAACGCGATCAAGTTCACACCCGCAGGCCAGGTTTCGGTGCGTGGGACGCTGTCGCCGCAGGATGGGTTGCGCATCGCCGTGCAGGACAGCGGGATCGGTATCGCGCCGGAAGATCATGGCAAATTGTTCCGTGATTTCAGTCAGATCGAAGGCTCGGCGTCGCGCCGGTTCGGCGGCACGGGCCTTGGTCTTGCGATCTGCAAACGGATCGTGACCGGCCTGGGCGGGCAGATCGGCGTCGACAGCGCGGTGGGCCAAGGCAGTACTTTCTGGATCACATTGCCTGTCACCGTGCTTGCAGAGGCTGTCGTTCCAGCCCCGCGCGCACCCCTTGTGCCCGCCGATGTCTCGCCCGATCTGCGGGTGCTGCTGGTCGAGGATAACGCCGTCAACCGCGAGGTTGCGGTGGCGCTTTTGAACAGTTTCGGCGTCACGGTCACGACCGCAACGAATGGACAGATCGCGCTGGACCGCCTGCGCACGGCGGCTTTCGATCTGGTGCTGATGGATGTGCAGATGCCGGTGATGGACGGGCTGACCGCCACCCCCGCGATCCGGGCCTCGGGCAATGCCGTGTCGATCGTGGGCCTGACAGCGAATGCTTTTGCCGAAGACAGGCAGCGGTGTCTGGATGCCGGCATGACCGATTTTCTGGCCAAACCTGTGACCCGCGACAAGTTGGGATCGGTGTTGCAGGGTTTTGGCGGCCGGCAGGGCGATGGGCGACACGAGGCGGCCTCTCCACAGGATGACCTGCTGGATCGGGCGCAATTGCAGGCTGTGCTGGGTGAATTGGGTCATGATCTTTACGCGGACCTTCTTGACCAGTTGGCGGCGGAGGGTGATGCCCTTGCGGCCATGGTCTGGCCTGCGCCGTCCGACACTCTGCCGCAAGCGCAGGATGACGCGCTGCACACTCTCAAGGGGGCGGCGATGACCTTGGGGTTACAGCGGGTCGGCCAGTGTTGCCAAAGGCTGCGTGACGACGGCAGGGCGGATGCAACTGCGATTGTCGACCTGACCGGCCTGCTGGCCCGCAGTGTCGCCGCTGCACGATCCGCCGCGGACGCCGGCAGGATGGACCGCCTGTCGCCGGTCGGCCAGATCGTCTCCTGACAGTTTGTTTCACAGGCCTTCGGTCGGCTATGGGCCGCGTAATCCGGCGGCGGGTGCATAAATTTCTTGGGTCATCGGGATCCGGCGCTATAGCCCCTCAAATCGGTGCGTTGAGCGGTGTCGGCCAGCAGGAGGATGATGACCCTGATGAAACAGCTTGTGCTTGGTGTCGTCGCCATCGTGGCGACCGTCGCGATCTGGATCGCTTTTGTTCCTGCGGCGGCACCGTACCTTGAACGGATCGGCGTCTACAGCCTGATCGGCCTGCAAGCCCCCGCCCAAGACGAGCAAGCCAGAGGTGGTTTTGGCGGCGGCGCAAGCCGTGTCATCGTGGCAGAGGTCACGACCGGTCAGGTCAATGCGCGCATTTCATCCATCGGCGACGGACAGGCGGCGCAGACGGTCACCATCCGGTCCGTCACCACCGGGATCATCCGCGACATGCCGGTTGCGCCCGGCAGTTATATCGAGGCCGGTGCGCTTGTGGCGCAATTCGACGATGCCGCCGAACGGATCGCGCTGGAACGGGCGCGGCTTGTCGTGGCAGATGCCACGGACGAGGTTGACCGTCTGCGCCAGCTGGGGTCGTCAGGCACGGTGGCCGGTGCCAGCATCCGCGCCGCCGAACTGGCGCTGCGCACCGCCGAGCTCGAGGTAGAACAGGCGGAATTCGACCTGCAACAGCGCCGGATCACCGCGCCGATCAGCGGCTGGGTCGGTTTGCTGGACGCCGCCCAAGGCGACCGCGTGGGCGCGCAGGACCCGATTGCCGTGATCACCGACCGGTCCACCCTGCAAATCGAATTCCGCGTGCCCGAACGCTATATCGGCGAATTGTCGACCGGCATGGAGATTGATGTCACGCCGCTGTCGCGTCCCGACCAGCAGATCACAGGGCGGATCATCGCGCTCGACAATGTGGTGGACCGCGCCAGCCGGACCTTGCGAGTGCAGGGCGAGGTCGAAAATGCCGATGACAGCCTGCGCGCCGGTCAGGCGTTTTCGGTGGCGCTTTCCTTTCCCGGGGACAGCTTGCCGGCCGTGGATCCTCTGGCGATCCAATGGACGGGGGACGGATCATTTGTCTGGGTCGCGCGGGACAATGTGGCCGAGCGTGTGCCCGTCACGATCCGCCAGCGCACCAGTGACCGCGTGATCGTCGAAGGCGCGCTTGCCCCGGGCGATCAGGTGATCATCGAAGGCGTGCAGACCCTGCGCCCCGGTGCCACTGTCGAGATCGTCACCGAAGATGCGGCCAGCGCCTTGCGCCCTGTGCCTGCTGGACTGCCGCAAAAGACCTGAGACCCGCAAAAAGGAGACCGCGATGAAACAGCGCAGCGCCGAAGATGCCGGACGGTCGGGCACAGCCTTGTTCGTGCGCAGGCCGATCCTGGCCTTTGTGCTCAGTGCGCTGATCGTCATCGCAGGTCTGGCCAGTCTGTTCGGGGTCGAGGTGCGCGAATTGCCAAACGTCGACCGCCCGGTGATTTCCATTTCCACCGATTTCCCCGGTGCATCCCCCGAAACCGTCGATCAGGAGATCACGGGCCGGATCGAAGGCGCCGTGGGGCGCGTGGCGGGCGTGCGGTCGATCTCGTCCACTTCGCGGTTCGGCAGCAGCTGGGTCACGCTCGAATTCGCCAATGACGCCGATATCGATGTGGCGGCCACTGATGCCCGCGATGCCGTGGCCCGGATTGCGAACAGCCTGCCTGACGGGGCCGAGGCGCCACGCATCGTCAAGGCCGATTCCGACGCCCAGCCCGTGGTGCGGATCGCCGTCACCTCGGCCACCCGCAGCGCGCAGGACCTGACCCGCATCGTCAGCGACAGTGTCGAGGATCGGCTGATTTCCATCGACGGCGTAGCCGATTTGCAGGTTTACGGCAGCCGCACCCCGATTTTCCGCATCGATATCGACATGCTGGAACTGGCCAGTCGGGGGCTGACGCTGGCCGACCTGCGCAACACGCTGTCGAACGTCGCCTATGACGCGCCCGCGGGCGATCTGGCGGGGGATCGCCAGTCGATCAATGTGCGCACCACCGCCGCCGTCGCCACGCCCGAAGCCTTCGAGGCTCTGGTGATCCGCGACAACGTGCGCGTCGGCGACGTGGCCCGCGTGACGCTCGGACCGGCCCCGAACGAAACGATCCTGCGCGCCAATGGCGAAACCGGGCTGGGGCTGGGCGTCGTGCGGCAAGCGACCAGCAACACGCTGGCGATTTCGGAAGGGGTGCAGCAGGCGGTCGCGGATCTGCGCGATATCCTGCCCGCGGATGTGAACATCTTCATCACTTCGGATGATGCGGTCTTTATCAGCGGGTCCATCTCCGAGGTGCTCAAGACCTTGCTGATGGCGATCGGGATCGTCGTGGTCGTGATCTTTGTGTTCCTGCGCGACCTGCGCGCCACGATGATCCCCGTGCTGACCATTCCCGTGGCCCTGATCGGGACGGTAGCCGCGATCTATCTCGTCGGTTTTTCGGTCAATATCCTGACGCTGCTGGCGCTGGTTCTGGCGACGGGCATGGTCGTCGATGACGCCATCGTCGTGCTGGAAAACATCGTGCGCCGCCGCGCCGAAGGCATGGGCCCGCGCGCCGCCGCCGTTCTGGGCACGCAAGAGGTGTTCTTTGCCGTTGTCACCACCACCGCGACCTTGGCGGCGGTGTTTATCCCGCTGTCGTTCCTGCCGGGGCAGGCGGGCGGGCTGTTCCGCGAATTCGGCTTTACGCTGGCCTTTGCGGTGGGGCTGTCGTCGGTCGTGGCGCTTAGCCTGTGCCCGGTGCTGGCCAGCCGCCTGTTGCGCGCGGATGCGGGGGCGCCGTCTTCGGGCGGGTTTTTCGGCTGGCTGGGTGACCGGCTTGCCGTGGTCTATGCCGCGACCCTGCGCAGCGCTTTGGCCAATCCGGCGGTGGTGCTGATCGTGGCTGTTCTGTTCGGTCTGACCGCCGCGATGATGGCGACAGGCGTGCGGCAGGAACTGACCCCGCCCGAGGATCGCGCGGTCGCCCTTCTCAGCGTGTCGGCACCGCAGGGTGTGTCGCTGGACTACACAGCCGCGAAAATGCGCGAGATCGAGGATCTGATGCAGCCCTTGCGCGACAATGGCGAGATCACGAACCTCTTTTCAATCAGCGGCACGGGGTCCAATGCGCGCGGCTTCATGGTGATGACGCTGGCGCAGTGGGACGCGCGTGAGCGCAGCCAGCAGGAGATTGTAGGCGACATCAACGCGGCCCTGCGCGATGTGATCGGGGTGCGCGCCTTTGCGATCCAGCCCAATTCGCTGGCGATCCGCGGGGCTGGGCGGGGCCTGACCTTTGCCGTGACCGGCAACGATTACACGCAGCTCGAAACCGTCGCGGAAGAGCTTGTGTCGCGGATGCAGGAAAACCCCGCTTTCGGGCAGGTCCGGCTGGAATATGAAACGACCCAGCCGCAGCTTTTCATCGAAATCGACCGCACCCGCGCATCCGACCTTGGCATCGACATCACTGGGCTGGGCGACGCCTTGCGCGCGGTGCTGGACGGGCGCAGCGTGGGCACCGTGTTCATCGACGACACCAGCTACGACATCCAGATGCTGGCGACGACAAATCCGGTGAATGACCCGGGCGATCTGGAAAACGTCTTTGTCCAGTCGGGCGATGGCCAGATGGTGCCCTTGTCGACCTTTGTGCGGCTGGAGGAACGCGCCGTCGCCCCCGAACTGGAACGCGAAGGGCAGAACCGCTCGGTCGAGATTTCGGCGGGGCTGACGCCCGACCTGCCGCTTGGCGCCGCCCTTGCGCAGGTCGCCGAGATTGCCGATGACGTGCTGGAACCCCAGAACACTCTGGTGCCTTTGGCCGAGGCCGCGACGCTGGACGAGACATCTTCGGGGTTGTTGCTGACCTTCGGTTTCGCCTTGCTGGTCGTGTTTCTGGTCCTGTCGGCCCAATTCGAAAGCTTCGTTTCGGCTATCGTGGTTATGGCGACCGTGCCTTTCGGGATCGCCTGCGCCATGCTCGCGCTGGTGCTGACGGGTCAGAGCCTCAATCTTTATAGCCAGATCGGGCTGGTGATGCTGATCGGGATCATGGCCAAGAACGGCATCCTGATCGTCGAATTCGCCAACCAGCTGCGCGACCGTGGCACGCCGATCCGCGAGGCGATCGAACAGGCCAGCACGATCCGCCTGCGCCCTGTGATGATGACGATGATCTCGACCGTGCTGGGCGGCGTCCCGCTGATCCTGTCCTTTGGCGCGGGCGCGGAAGCGCGCGAGGCGCTGGGCTGGGTCATCGTGGGCGGGCTGGGCCTTGCCACCGTGTCGACACTGTATCTGACGCCCGTCGCCTATCTGCTGCTGGCGCGGTTCTCGCAGCCCAAGGCGCAAGAGGAAAGCCGCCTGATCCGCGAACTGGATGCGGCGATCACCGGCGAACGCACGGTCTGAGTGTAAAGCCCTGTTCCCATGATCCTGCTTCGCGGTTAATCTGGTCAGGCTGGGCCGGTTCTGGCCAAGCAGAGACCTGCGAAAGGTGATCCCATGACGGACAAAGAGGATCTGGCGATCAGGGCGCGCGGGCTCGTCCGCCGCTTTGGCAATATGACGGCGGTGGCGGGCATCGACCTTGATGTGCGGCGCGGCACGATCTTTGCGGTGCTGGGTCCGAATGGTGCGGGCAAGACCACCCTGCTGCGGATGCTGGCAACGCTGACAGCGGCTGATGCAGGTACGGCCACCGTGATGGGACACGACATCGCCACCGCGCCGGACAAGGTGCGCGCCTCGATCGCGATGACCGGCCAGTTTGCATCCTTGGACGAGGATCTGACAGGGCGCGACAACCTCGTGATGCTGGCGCGTCTGTGGGGGTTCCGGTCGGGCGCCGCGCGGGCGCGGGCGGATGCGCTTTTGGCGGCCTTCGATCTGTCGGCGGCGGCGCGCAAACAGGTCAAGGATTATTCCGGCGGGATGCGGCGCAGGCTTGATATCGCGGCCTCGCTGATCGTGACGCCGGGCGTTCTGTTTCTGGACGAACCGACAACCGGCCTTGACCCTGCCGCGCGGCAAGGGGTCTGGCACCTGATCCGGCAGTTGGCGGGCGCAGGTGTCACCATCCTTTTGACGACGCAATATCTGGAAGAGGCCGACCAGTTAGCCGAACGCATCGCGGTGATCGACCATGGCCGCAAGATCGCCGAAGGCACCAGCCGCGAACTGAAGGCCGCGACAGGGTCGGGTTTTCTGCATGTGTCGGTTGCTGATCCCGGCCAGCGCGACGCCGCGGCGGCGCTGCTGCAAGACCGGCTTGGCGCCAGCGTGCAGCGCAGCCCCGAAGGAGGCGAATTATCGGTGCTGGCCGGCAGTGCGGCGCAGGCGAATGCCGCCCTTGCCGCCTTGATCGCGGCGGGGATCGCGCTGACCGATTTCCGCATGGGTGCGCCCAGTCTGGACGAAGTGTTCTTTGCACTGACCAGTCGGCCCGATCCTGCCACCCCCCATCAGAAGGAAGCCATGGCATGACGGACCTTTCCGCACCGACCCCCGCCGTGGCGCGGGCGGAGGCACCCGCCGAGGTCAGCATCGCGGCCTTGCAGCAGGTGGCACCACCGCCGCGGCCTGGACCCTTGTCCAACGCGCTGGTCTTCGGCTGGCGCGCGGTTCTGAAATTCCGCCATGTGCCCGAACAGATGTTCGACCTTGTCATGACACCGATCATGTTCACCCTGCTGTTCACCTTCGTGTTCGGCGGAGCGCTTGCGGGGTCGACAGGGGACTATCTGCAATTCTTCCTGCCCGGCATTCTGGTGCAGACGGTGGTTTTCAACTCGGTCTATTCCGGCATGGGCCTGTCGACCGATTTCCAAAAAGGGCTGTTTGATCGGTTCAGGACCCTGCCGATCTGGTCGCTGGCCCCGTTTGCGGGACTCATGGTGGGCGATGTGATGCGCCATCTGATCGCGGGCGGCATCATCCTCGGGATCGGGCTGATCCTTGGGTATCGCCCCGAGGCGGGGATCGTGGGCACGGTGCTGGCCTTTGCCTTGCTGCTGACCATCGGGTTCGGGATGGGCTGGGTGTTCATCGTGCTGGGTCTGCTGGTGCGCACGCCGATGACGGTGATGACGCTGGGCTTCACCATCCTGTTTCCGATCACCTTTGCATCCAACATCCTTGTCGATCCGGCCACCATGCCCGACTGGCTGCGCAGCTTTGTGGCGGTCAACCCCGTGTCGTTGATGACCACCGCCTTGCGCGGGCTGATGGCGGGAACGGCGACACTGACACAGGTGGGCCTTGCCCTGATCGCGCCGGTCGTGCTGACGCTGACGCTGGCACCCGTCGTGCTCTGGCTCTACCGGCGCAGATAGGGCGGCCGGCGGAACCGTTCGGCGGACGGCGCGTTCCGAAGGTGCAACAGCACCAAGAGGCCACGGCGTGACACAGGCGAACCATCAATCGGGCAGCACGGCGCAGGTTTGGGCCGCGTGGAAAGTCTCGCTTGTGGTGCTTGCAGCCGCGCTGGTGCTTGTCCTGATTTTTGCCCCTGACGTCTTGCTGGTGATCTTCACCGGCCTCCTGTTCGGCGTGTTCTTCGGCGGCAGCGCGGACTGGCTTGTGCGCAAGCTGGGCGTCAACCGGATCGCCGGAGTCTTTCTTGTGATCGGGGCGATCATCGCGGTCTTGGCCGGTTTCTGGATCGGGTTCGCGCCTGTGGTCTCCGACCAGTTCGACCAATTGACCCAGCGCCTGCCCGAGGCTATCGCCGCCCTGCGCGAACGGATCGCGCAATATTCTTGGGGCGAAGCCTTGCTCGAGAGGGCGACACCCGGCGCCTTGCTGTCGTCAGAAGGGGGCGCCTCGGCGGCGGGGGCGGTGACGACGACGTTCGGCGCCTTGGGCAATTTCGTCATCATGGTCTTCATCGGGCTTTATGTCGCGTTGGCGCCCGCGACTTACGGCAAAGGCGTGATCAGCCTTTTGTCACCCTCGCTGCGCCCGCAGGGCCGGGAGGTTCTGGGCAAGATGACGGCTACGTTGAAAAGCTGGCTCTTGGCGCAGCTTCTCGCGATGACCGTGGTGGGCGTGCTGACCTGGTTGGGGCTGTGGCTGATCGGTGTGCCGCTGGCGCCTGTCTTGGGGCTGATCGCGGCTCTGCTGGCCTTCATCCCCAATATCGGGCCGATCGTCGCGGCCGTGCCAGGTGTCTTGCTTGCGTTTGCCCAAGGTCCCAGCACGGCCTTGCTGGCCTTGGGGGTCTATGGCGCGGTGCAGGCCTTGGAAAGTTATGTCATCACGCCGCTGATCCAGCAGGAACAGGTGTCCTTGCCGCCCGCGCTGATCATCTCGGCGCAGCTGTTGATGGGCACGCTGTTCGGCATTCTCGGGCTGGCGCTGGCCACGCCGCTGGCGGCGGTCGGCCTGACGCTTGTGCGCGAGACCTATGTGCGCCGTTACCTCGACACCGAAAAAGCGCGGATGCCACCGTCCAGCTAGAGCCTGTGGCAATTCTTGGTGTCAGGATGTGGACTGACCGGACGCCCCAAGCAAGCGCGCCAGTTCGCGCAGCAGCAGCCCATTCGAAATCGGTTTGCCCAGCAGTGGCGCGTCGCGCAGCGCAGGTTCGGCATCGGGCGGCGCGCTGTAGCCGCTGATGATCAGATAGGGAATGCCTTGGTCGCGCAGCGCCACGGCAATCGCGGCAGAGGATTTGCCGTTCAGGTTCATGTCCAGTGTCGCGGCATCCGGTACATGCTCTGACAACAGGGCCAGCGCGCGCGGCACATCGGGCACGGGTCCCAGAACCTCGCAGCCGTGGTCTTCCAACAGCAATTGCAGATCGAGCGCCAAAAGCATCTCGTCCTCGACGATCAGGATCTTTTTCCCGGCGAGCATCTGGCCCGTCGGCCCCGTATCATCCATGCGCTATCCTATCCATCGGAAAAGAAATTCTGGCGATGTAACCCGTCTCGCACGGCGAGAGTTCCACCGACCCGTCAAGTTCGTAGGTGCAAGCTTGCGTGATCAACCGCGTGCCAAAGCCTTGGTTGGCGACCGCTGCGACCGCGGGCCCACCCTGTTCCTGCCAGAGAAGTTCGACCCTTTGGCCCGACTCGCCCGACGCGATCCACCATGTCAGGCTCAACGCGCCATCTTCGGTCGACAGCGCGCCGTATTTGGAGGCATTGGTTGCCAGTTCATGCAGCACCAGCGCCAGACCGAGCCCCTGTTTGGGCGTCAAAAGCACCTGCGGGCCGATGATGTCCAGCGCGCGCCTGCCTTGCCCGCCGTAAGGCGACAGCGCCTTGCGCGCGAGCGTTTCAAGATCGGCAGAGTTCCAATGCGTTTCCAGCAGCTGGTCATGCGCATGGCCCAGTGCCTGGATCCGCCCGACAAACCTGTCGCGGTATTGTTCCACCGTCATCTGCGCCGACCCCGGCTGGCGCGCCAGTGCCTGCACCACGGCCAGCGTGTTCTTGACGCGGTGGCTGAGTTCGTTGGTCAGCATCTGGCGCTGATGTTCGGCTTCCTTGCGTTCGGTGACATCGCGGAACAGGATACCGACCAGCTGTTCGACTTTCAGCCCGATGGGAAAGGCATAGACATCGAAGTACCGGCCCATCACGTCGGAGGGTGCCTCGAACCGCTCGGGTTTGCCGGAAATCGCGACCTGACCATAGCGCAACGGCCAGTGCTGTTCGATATCGGGCACCAGTTCGACCGCCGACCGCCCCTGCGCATCGGCCAATCCGGTCTGGCGTTCAAACGCGCTGTTGACCTTGATAAAGCGATAATCGACGGCAATATCGTCCTCGAAGATCACCTTGATGATGGCAAAGCCTTCGTCGATGCTGTCGAACAGCACCTGATAATTCTGCTGGCTTTCACGCAGGTCCTTTTCGATCCGTCGCCGCGTGGTGATGTCGACAAAGGTCAGCACGACGCCTTCGATCTGGTTGTCGATGGTCCGATAAGGGCGCAGGCGGATAATGAACCATTTGCCGTCCTTGCCCTGCACCTCGGTTTCGATCGGCAGCAGATCGCGCAGGACCTTGCGCGCATCCTCAGCCAGATCGTCATAGACCAGCCGGTTGCCGAAATCCGTGATCAGACGTCCGGTATCGCTGCCGGTGATCGCAAAGATGTCCGCGACCGCAGGCGTAAAGATACGGATACGCAGCTGCGTGTCCAGAAACAGGGTGCCGATATCGGTCGCGGCGATCAGGTTGCGCAAATCGCTATGCGCGATCGATGTGCTTTCCAGCCTGCCTTGCAATTCCGCGTTGATCGCCTGCAGGTCCTTGTTGGCGGCGCGCAGCGTTTCGGCAGATCTTTCTGCCGCGCGACCGCGGGCGAGGCTTGTCATCTCTGCCGCCAGACGGGCGAGGGACAGCCCGGGGTGGTCTGCCTCGGCAGGGGTTTGCAGGATCACGGTGTTTCCCGCGTCCTGCATCGCGCGCAGACCGGCGCTGACTTCGGTGCTTGCTTGAGCGAGCACAAGCGCGATCAGGTCATGATGCCCTGCGGCCAGCGCATCAAGTGCGCCGTCGACTGTGGCAACGCTTTCGTCCTGCGGCACGACGCTGTGACCCGCAAGCAAAACCGCGCGATCTGACGGGATGAAATAGATCTGTTCGGGGCGCAAAGTCTGCGGCGCGTCCACAAGACAGGCCTGCCGTCCCGTGCCAGCCGCCAGCCGGTCGACCGTGAGTGCCGGATCATCAGACGCAGGGCTTAGCAGCACCAGATAGGCCAACCCCAGATCCACCGGCAGCGCGCGCAACAGGTCGTGCAGCACCGCCACCTCGCTGGCCGAGGCGACGAGGATGCAGACAGGCACATGCGGGCTGTGGCTGGTCAGGTGCGTTTCAGTGCCCATCAGGCCCTTGCTCTTGGTTGCAGCGCGTCGCAACGCGCTGATGTTTCAGGTCGGCACATGGCTCTTTCCGCGCAGCGTCCTCTGCGCTTCCGATTTGGATGGACTGGGTATGTCCGGCGAAATGGCGCCTCTTTTCCCTTCTCGCGTCGCTCTCAACGCGCGCAAAGGCGGTTGGTTCCCTGCCGCGCGCTTGTCCGACTGCAAGGCGGACCTCATGTCCCGATCACGCCCTTGGTCAGGATGATATTGCCATATAGTCGCGTCTCGCCGGTCTGCACGATGGCAAAGGCGGCTTTGGCCCTGTCGTAGAACGCGAACCTGTCGATTGCGCGGATCGTGACGGGCGCGTCTGCCGTGCGGGTGATGATGTCCTGAAAGGCTGCGACGACCGGCGGCACAGCGTCGGGGTCGCCCACGACCTGCATGGTGATCGCGGGATCGGGCACGAAAGTATCCAGCGGCAGCAGCGTCAGGATCGCGGACAGCACATCCGTCGCGCTGATCCCGTCCAGCCTGTGACAGCGCGCGCCAAGTCCGGTGGCCGGAAAATTCGCATCGGCGATGACGATGTCCTCGCCATGGCCCATTGCGCGCAGGCTGCACAGCAGGTCAGGCGACAGGATGGCGGGAATGTTGCGCAGCATGGGCTGACTCCTGTTGGGGTGGCGACCGACAGGCCGACTAGACCCGCGCGACGGTCCCAGCGTCAAGCCCTTTGCCCGAATTGAGGCAGAGTGGCTTTCCCTTTTGGAAACCCTCGCCTATCGATGGTGCAAGCCGCCGCGATGCGTCCGGCGAATGGATCTGCGAAGAAAGGAACCACACCGATGAAACTGCTGCGCTATGGTCCGAAAGGTCAGGAAAAACCGGGATGCCTTGATGCGCAGGGTCGCGTGCGCGACCTGTCGGCGCATGTGGCCGATATCGCGGGGGCAGCGCTGTTGCCTGACACCGTCGCGCGGCTGCAAGCGCTGGATATCGACAGCCTGCCTGTCGTTGACGGCGCACCGCAGGCGGGTCTGCGTCTGGGGCCCTGTGTCGGTCAGGTCGGCAAATTCATCTGCATCGGTCTGAATTATGCCGATCATGCCGCCGAAAGCGGGCTGGCCGTGCCACCCGAACCTGTGATCTTCAACAAATGGACCTCGGCCATCTGCGGGCCTGATGACGATATCCTGATCCCGCGCGGCGCGACCAAGACCGATTGGGAAGTCGAACTGGGCGTCGTGATCGGGCAGGGCGGTGCCTATATCGACGAGGCGGATGCCTTGGCCCATGTGGCAGGCTTTTGCGTGATCAACGACGTCTCCGAACGCGCCTATCAGATGGAACGGGCCGGCACTTGGGACAAGGGGAAAGGCTGCGATACCTTCGGGCCCATCGGCCCATGGCTGGTGACGGCTGACGAGATCGCCGACCACGACGCCCTGCGCCTGTGGCTGGAGGTGGACGGCCACCGCTATCAGGACGGCACCACCGCGACGATGGTCTACAAGGTGCCGCATCTCATCGCCTATTGTTCGCAGTTCATGAGCCTGCAACCGGGCGACATCATCTCGACGGGCACACCACCGGGCGTAGGCATGGGGCAAAGGCCGCAGCGCTATCTGGCGGGGGGCGAGACCATGCGCCTTGGCATCGACGGGCTGGGTGTGCAGACGCAGAAGGTCGTCAGTCAGGGTTAATCCCGCGGGTCCGCGAAACGGTAAGTAAGTTTCACTCACTTACCGCTTGACGCAAGTGAGCATCGCTTACGTATTAAGGTCAGGGTGCGCCGCGTCCCCGGCGCTCGTCCCTGTTTCGCCGTCTCACCCGGCGCGGTGACGCCGCTGGCAGACACTCCCCTTCTGCCGGCGGCGCCCAAACCGCAACTTGGTTCGCCTTAGCGGCCAAAGATCGCCTCGACCTCGGCCTTGCCTTTGGGGCGCAGGCACAGCAATCCGTCGCGGCGTTCGATCAGGTCGCGGTCATGCGCGCGCAGCACGGCGGCGCGGGCGCGCGGTTCGGTCCAGCGCAGGTGACCGACCAGCGCGCGCAGGGTGTTTTCCTCGGCCATGGCGGGGGTGTCCTGATGGGTGAACAGATGCGCCACCAGCGCGCGGCAGTCATGGTCCAGCCGTTCGGAGCGCGCGCGCAGCGCCTGTGCGACCAGTCCTTGCGCCGGCGCAAACAGCAGCGCCAGCGCGAACCAGACCCCCGTCATGCTGGCCATCATGCCGCCGATGGACACGTTCCAGTGCAGCGCCAGAAAATAGCCGCTGATCACGGCAGCGACCGAAAAGCCAACGGCCAGCACGACCATCAGCCAAAGCCTGCGGGTCAGCAGATAGGCCGTGGCGGGTGGCACGATCACGAAAGCGATGAACAGGATCGCACCGACCGCGTCAAACGCCGCAACTGCCGTCACACTGGTCAGCGTCAGGATCGCGTAATGCAGCACGGCGGGCAAAAACCCCAAGGCAGCGGCAAGTCCTGCGTCGAAGGTGGCAAGCTTTAACTCCTTCCACAACACCAGCACAAAGGCGAGATTGACCACCAGCACAGCGCCCAGCGTCGCCACCGCGACGGGCACATCCACCCCAAACAGCGTGACGGTGTTCAGCCAGACAAACCCGATCTCGCCCAACAGCACCGAGTCCACATCCAGATGCACGTTGCGCGCGTTGATCGAAATCAGGATCACACCGGCGGCAAAAAGCGCCGGAAACACCAGCCCGATGGCCGCATCCATCTTGACCAGCTTTGAGCGCGCCAGAAGTTCCGACAACACGACCGTCAGCACGCCCGTGACAGCCGCCCCCAGCACCTGCACCGGCCCCGATGTTTGGCCTGTCAGCAACCAGACAACGATGATCCCAAAGACGATGGAATGGCTGATCGCATCCGTCAGCATCGCATTGCCGCGCAGGATCAGGAACGATCCCAGCAGTGCGGCCGATACGCCCGTCAGCACGCCGGTCAGCAGGATCATCAGGGGGATGGAAGAAAAGAATGCCACGATCATTCTGTGCGCTGCTTTGTCTCGGGCTGGCCGGACAGGGCCGCCGCCTCGCTATGGCCAGCCTTGGTCAGTTCCCAATGCGGCGTGGTTTCGGGCGGATGCGTGACCGACCGGATCAACCCGCGGCTTTCCAGTGACGCGAGTTGTGCGGCAGGCGGTTTGGCCCCCAAGGCCACCTGCAACATGCCGCGCTCGGACGGATAGCCCGCATCGTCATGCATTTGCGCAAAGCCCTGCAAGGTGGCCAGCACCCGCCCGTCGCTGATCCGCGCGCGTGCGCGGCGTGTGGCAGCGGCCTGCCAGATCAGCCCGCGTCCGGGGGCGACCAGGAGTGAGATGATCACGATCCCCGTGGCGATCAGCACGACGACAGGTCCGGTGGCCAGCCCGCGTGTCGTCGCACTGACCAGCGCGCCGCCTGCACCCGACGCCGCCCCGATGGCGGCTGACAATAGCACCATCGCCCCCAGCGCATTGGTCCATTGCCGCGCCGCCGCCGCGGGCGCGATCAGCAGGGCGACCATCAGGATCACGCCGACAAGCTGTAGACCTACCACGATGGCAAGGGCGACCATGACAGTCAGCACAGCCTCGAGCAGGGTGACCGGAAAACCTTGCGACCGCGCGAAATCTGCGTCGAAGCTGACCAGCTTGAATTCCTTCCAGAAGGCCAGCACCAGCACCAATGCGGCCAGACCGACCCCGCCCATGATCCACAGATCGCTGCGCAGGATCGCGGCGGCCTGCCCGAAAAGAAAGGTCATCAGCCCCAGACTGCCGGACCCGCCCTGCGTCTGGATCACTGTCAACAGCACGATGCCCACGGCGAAAAACACGCTGAGCACGATGCCAAGGGCGGCATCGGTTTTCAGTGTCGTGCGCCGCACGATCAGCATCATCACCAAGGCCGCCAGCGCCCCCGTGGCAAAGGCGCCCACCATCACGCTGCCCAGATCACGCCCGCCCGCGATCAGAAAGCCAAGGCAGACGCCGGGCAGGGAGGCATGGCTCAGCGCGTCGCCCAGCAGGCTTTGCTTGCGCAGCACGGCAAAGGCCCCCAGCATCCCCGAAATCGCCCCCAGAAGGGCCGCACCGATCAGCACGGTCTGGACGATATCGCTGGACAGCAGGTCGATGATGGTGGTCACCCTGCGGCCTCCTCGGCCGGAACGGCGATCATCGCCAGATGGCGGCCATAGGCGGCGCGCAGGTTTTCCGCCGAATAGGTCTGTGCGACGGGGCCTTGCGCGACGATGCGCACATTCAGCATCACCAGCCAGTCGAAATAGCTTTGCACAGTTGTCAGGTCGTGATGCACGACGATGACCGTGCGCCCCGCATCGCGGAGTTTCTTCAGCAGGGCGATGATGATCGCCTCGGTGCTGGCATCGACACCCGCCATCGGTTCGTCAAGGATCAGGATCGGCGCGTCCTGCACCAGGGCGCGTGCGATAAAGACGCGCTGTTGCTGGCCGCCCGACAACTGGCTGATCTGGCGGTCGGCGTAATCCTGCATTCCGACCTCGGTCAATGCCGCCAACGCGCGGGCGTGTTCGGCCTTGCCCGGACGGCGCAACCAGCCGAGGTCGCGGTACAGGCCCATTTCGACGACATCGCGCGCGGTCGTGGGGAAATCCCAATCCACGGAGTGGCGCTGCGGGACATAGCCGATCTGCCCACGCATCTGCCCGATGGGGCGACCCAGAAACCGCACATGCCCCGCGACAGGCCGCACAAGGCCAAGGGCCGCCTTGATCAGCGTGGATTTGCCCGCGCCGTTCGGGCCGACGATAGCGCACATCACGCCGGGCGGGATATCAAGGTCGATGTCCCACAACACCGGGTTCGCGCCATAAGTGACGGTCAGATCCTCGACATGGAGCGCCTGATCGGGCTCGTGCAGGCTGTCGTCACGCGTCATCATCTCTCCTTTGTGGGCATGGTCGTGCCGATCACTCGATGTCCCAGGTTTCGGCCCAATCCGCCAAAGCCGCGGGCCATGCGGGCAGGGTGCCGCCCAAAGCTTCGGTCACGGTCACCGTATTGGCGCGGATCATTCCGATATAGGTGCCTTCGGGGGTTCCGTCATCACCCATCGCATCCGAAAAAAGCTGACCACCGATGACGACATCATGGCCCTGGCTTTGAACCTCGGCCACCAGCGCTTCGATGGTGCGGGGGTTGATCGTGGTTTCGACAAAGACCGCAGGCACGCCGCTTTCGACGACAAAGGCGGCCACATCGCGGATATCGCCGATGCTGGCCTCGGATTCGGTGCTGATGCCTTCGATGGCCTCGGAGGCCTGCATCCCGTAACCGGTGGCGAAATATTCAAAGGCGTCATGCGCCGTGACCAGCAGGCGCTGATCCTCGGGGATGGACCCGATCGCCGCGGTCACCCAAGCGTGCAGGGCGTCAAGCTGTGCCGTGTAGGCCGCGACATTGGCCGCCAGTTCATCCGCGCAATCGGGGCGCTGGGCGGCGATGGCGTCGCCGATCACGGGGGCGATCTGCGCCCAGAGGCTGACATCCATCCACAGATGCGGGTCGATTTGCCCGTCCTCAGCGGCATCCGCAAGCAAGGTCGCGTCGTCGAAGGTAGCGCGCGCAAGGCCGATGGTCGGCGTGCGGTCGGTGAAGCCTGCCAGCACCTCGGCCAACCGCGCCTCGAGCGCGGGGTCGACGTAGAGGATCAGGTCCGCCTCGGCCAGTTTTTGCACATCCGCCGCCGTCGGGCGGTACAGATGCGGATCGCTGCCTGCACCAAGCAGCGCCGAAACATCAGCGCAGGTGCCCGCCACCTGCGTCGCCACATCGGCGATCATCGTGACGGTGGTCAGCACATTCAGCGGCGCGTCCTGCGCCAGTGCGGGGAAGGGTGCCAGCGCGGTGAGCACGGCGGCAATGCGGGTCCTTGTCGGGGTCATGAACATGTCAGGGTCCTGCGAATCGAAAAAGGGATGCCTCTCATTAAATGCAAATGAGAAGCGTTCGCAATATAAATCCGCATCCGAAAGCACTGCGCGATCGGTCCCATTTTAGATATTCGGCGGGACGCCCGCAGGAAAATCTTAACGGGCGTCGGGTCTGGTCAGGGCCATATGTCGAGGGGGGCCTGACAGTTGAAGCGGACAATTTGCATGATG
>DAISXL010000003.1:1157-41211 GCA_036825855.1 Yoonia sp. | reverse complement strand
CGCGCGACAAGGCGGCCGAACAGGCCAGCCGCTGTTCGCAATGCGGCGTGCCCTACTGCCAGACCCATTGCCCGCTGCACAACAACATCCCCGACTGGCTGCGCCTGACCGCCGAAGGGCGGTTGCAGGAAGCCTATGAGATTTCGCAAGCCACCAACACCTTCCCAGAGATTTGCGGCCGCATCTGCCCGCAGGACCGCCTGTGCGAAGGCAATTGCGTGATCGAACAATCCGGCCATGGCACGGTCACGATCGGGTCGGTCGAAAAGTACATCACAGATACAGCCTTTGAAAACGGCTGGGTCCAGCCCATCCGCCCCTATGCCGAACGCGCTGAAAGCGTGGGCATCATTGGCGCGGGTCCCGGCGGTCTGGCCGCGGCGGATATGCTGCGCCGTCAGGGTGTGCAGGTCACGGTCTATGACCGCTATGACCGCGGCGGCGGGTTGATGACTTATGGCATCCCCGGTTTCAAACTGGAAAAAGACATCGTCATGCAGCGTATGGCGCAGCTTGAGGATGGCGGCGTGCAATTCGTGCTGAACTGCAACGTGGGCGAAGACCTGTCGTTCGACGCGATCCGGGGCAAGCATGACGCCGTGCTGATCGCGACCGGCGTTTATAAAACCCGCGACCTGCCCGATTCCAGTGCCGAAGGCATCGTGAACGCCATCGACTATCTGACCGCCAGCAACCGCAAATCCTTTGGCGACGAGGTGCCGGAATATGACAGCGGCGCGCTGAACGCTGCGGGCAAGCGCGTTGTCGTGATCGGCGGCGGCGACACTGCGATGGATTGCGTGCGCACCGCGATCCGGCAGGGTGCCGAAAGCGTCAAATGCCTCTATCGCCGCGACCGCGCCAACATGCCCGGATCGCAGCGCGAAGTCGCCAATGCCGAGGAAGAGGGCGTCGAATTCGTGTGGCTGTCCGCGCCTTTGGGTTTCGAAGGCGATGCCGTGTCCGGCGTGAAGGTGCAGAAAATGCGCCTTGGCGCGCCCGATGCGACAGGCCGCCAGATGCCAGAAGTGATCGCCGGTGCCGATTACGTCGAAGACGCCGATCTGGTGATCAAGGCGCTGGGCTTCGAGCCCGAGGATATTCCGACCCTCTGGGGCGTGCCGGAACTGGCCGTGACCCGCTGGGGGACGATCAAGGCTGATTTCAACACCGGCAAGACCAGTCTGGACGGCGTCTATGCCGCCGGTGACATCGTGCGCGGCGCGTCGCTGGTCGTTTGGGCCATCCGTGACGGGCGCGATGCAGCCACGGCAATCCTTGATTATCTTGGCCAATCCGCATCGGTCGCCGCGGAATGATGATGAAACCGCTTCTGACCCTGATCGCCCTGACGGTCGCGGCCCCTGTCGCGGCGCAGCAGACCTTTGCGCCGCCGCAAGGCTGCACCGGCAAGCTGACCGTCCAGCACCGCAACTGCGTCATGGTCAACGTCTGGACCTGCGAGGCGGATGCGGCGGGCGACCAGTGGATGGCCCTGATCGGTCAGAACGGCGTGTTCAGCGTGCAGCGTGTCGATGATCAGTTCCAGTGGATGGAAAGCTACAAGGTCACGGGCACGGAACGGTTGCAGGTGCCAGCGCCTGATCCCGCGTCACTGGACGAGCTGTTCGCGACACAGCTTGATACATGGGATTTCACGCTGGACACCGACGCGGGCATCGAACGCCATGTGGGGTTCGACATGCTGACGGGTGAAACGGTCGTGATCGACGGGGAAACCCTGTTGGCCACCGAGTTTCAAGGCCGCACCATCGACGGCGACGGCAACGAGATCTACGCAGGGTCCGGCCGGCAATATGTCAGCGCAACGCACCGGCTGTTCCTGCTGGGCGAAGCCTGGGAAGATGCCTCGCCCGATCAGGTGACCGATTCCTCGCCCGTCGAATTCGTTTATCCGGGCGAAGCGGGGTTTTTCACCGACCAGCCGAAATTCGAATGCAACGTGATCGAATCGGGGTTCCGCCCATGAGAACCGCGCTTGCCCTTGTCCTGCTGACTGGTCCCGCCTTAGCGCAAGACGGCCCCGCGACCTTTTCGCTGCCTGCGGGGTGCACGGCCTTTGTGACCGTCCAAAACAAAAGCTGCGAGGTCGAGCATCATTTCACCTGCACAGGTGACGCCGCAGGGATGCAACGCCGTGTGTCGCTGGATGAACAGGGCATGACCTATGCCGGCCAGATCGACGCAGAGGCGCAGTGGATCGCCAGTTTTCACGCGCTGGCGGGCATCACCGAGATGCTGGAACCTGACCCGGCGGACCCTGCGTCCTTGGACGAATTGTTCGCACTTAAACTGGACACATGGGATTTTCGCACCCTGTCCGCCGAGGTGGGCGAGACGCGCTATGTCGGTCAGGACAGTCTGACAGGCCGGCAAGTCACGATCGACGGTGTGGTTCTGGACGAAACCGCCTATCAGATCACCGCCTTTGACGGGGCGGGCAATGAAATCTGGGCGGCGCAAGGCAACGAATATGTCAGCCGAACCTGGCGCATGTTCCTGTCAGGCATCAGCACGATCACCACGCCTGATGAAACCTTTCCGATGGACGGCACGCCAGTCGAATTCATCTTTCCGGGTGAACCCGGGTTCCTGAGCACCCGCCCGAAATACGATTGCGGCCTCGCCATTTCATCTGCCGATACTTTCAAGGAGAACGCGCATGACAACCTATGATGCAAACTGGGTCGCGGCAGAAGAAGCCAAGCGCAAGTGGATGTCGGAAAACGGTTTGTACCGTGATGACGACGAACATGCGTCCTGCGGCGTAGGCCTCGTCGTGGCCATTGACGGCACGCCCTCGCGCGACGTTGTGGAAAAGGGCATCAATGCGCTCAAGGCAATCTGGCACCGCGGCGCTGTCGATGCTGATGGCAAGACCGGCGATGGCGCGGGCATCCATCTGCAGATTCCCGTCCCGTTCTTTTACGATCAGGTCCGCCGCACCGGCCACGAACCCGACGATGACAAGATGATCGCCGTGGGTCAGGTGTTTCTGCCCCGCACCGATTTCGGCGCGCAGGAACGCTGCCGCACGATCGTCGAATCCGAAGTGCTGCGGATGGGGCACTATATCTATGGCTGGCGCCATGTGCCGGTGAACACCGAAGTGCTGGGCGACAAGGCCAACGCCACGCGGCCAGAGATCGAACAGATCCTGATCCGCTGCGAAAAGGACATGACCGAGGAAGAGTTCGAGCGCGAGCTGTACATCATCCGCCGCCGGATCGAAAAAGCCGCCGCAAGCGCACAGATCGCGGGGATCTACCTGTGTTCGCTGTCCTGCCGGTCGGTGATCTACAAGGGCATGATGCTGGCCGAGCAGGTCGCGGAATTCTATCCCGACCTGATGGACGTGCGGTTTGAATCCGCCTTCGCGATCTATCACCAGCGCTATTCGACCAACACATTCCCGCAATGGTCGCTGGCGCAGCCGTTCCGCATGCTGGCCCATAACGGGGAAATCAACACGCTCAAGGGCAACATCAACTGGATGAAAAGCCATGAAATCCGCATGGCATCGGGTGCGTTCGGCGACAAGGCCGAAGATATCAAGCCGATCATCCCCTCGGGTGCCTCAGATTCCGCTGCATTAGACTCTGTTTTCGAGGTGCTGGTCCGCGCGGGCCGTAATGCGCCGATGGCGAAAACCATGCTGGTGCCAGAGGCGTGGTCGCAGCAGGCCGTGGAAATGCCGCAGGCTTGGCAGGATATGTACGGCTATTGCAACGCCGTGATGGAACCTTGGGATGGTCCCGCCGCCCTTGCCATGACCGACGGGCGTTGGGTCTGTGGCGGGCTGGACCGTAACGGGCTGCGTCCGCTGCGCTATGTCGTGACAGGTGATGGCCTGCTGGTGGCTGGGTCCGAAATGGGCATGGTGCCGGTCAACGAGGCCACCGTCGTCGAAAAAGGGGCGCTTGGTCCTGGCCAGATGATCGCTGTCGACATGCTCGAAGGGCGGCTTTACCGCGATACCGAGCTCAAGGACAAACTGGCCGCCGCCCAGCCGTTTGGCGATTGGGTCGAAAAGGTCGTGGACCTGAACAACCTGATGCGCGACGTGCCGGAAAAGGCGCTGTTCGACGGCGCGGACCTGCGCAAACGGCAGGTCGCGGCAGGCTATTCCATCGAAGAGCTGGAACAGGTCCTCGCCCCGATGGCCGAGGACGGCAAGGAAATGATCGCCTCGATGGGCGATGACACGCCGTCTGCCGTGCTGTCCACGACATATCGCCCGCTGTCGCATTTCTTCCGCCAGAATTTCAGCCAGGTGACGAACCCGCCCATCGACAGCTTGCGCGAAAGCCGCGTGATGAGCCTGAAAACGCGGTTCGGCAATCTCAAGAACGTGCTGGACGAGGATTCGTCCCAGACCGAAATCCTTGTGCTGAACAGCCCGTTCATCGCCAATGCCGAATTTGATGAAATGGTGCGCCAGTTCGGTGACAGCGTCGCCTTTATCGACTGCACGTTCGAACCGGGGCGCGGTGCGCTGAACGCGGGCTTGCAACGGATACGCGCTGAGGCCGAAGACGCCGTGCGCTCGGGTGCCGGCCATCTGGTGCTGACCGACCAGCATCAATCGCCCGACCGTGTGCCGATGCCGATGATCCTTGCCACATCCGCCGTGCATTCGGGCCTGACGGGCAAGGGCCTGCGCACCTTCTGTTCGGTTAACGTCCGGTCGGCGGAATGTATCGACCCGCATTATTTCGCCGTGCTGATCGGCTGCGGTGCGACGACGGTCAACGCCTATCTGGCGCAGGATTCCATCGCCGACCGTCTGCGGCGCGGGCTGATCGACGGCACGCTGACCGACGCCGTGCGCCGCTATCGCGCGGCCATCGACGCGGGCCTGCTGAAGATCATGTCCAAGATGGGCATTTCGGTTTTGTCGTCCTATCGTGGCGGTCTGAACTTCGAAGCTGTGGGCCTGTCCCGCGCCATGGTCGCCGAATATTTCCCCGGCATGCACAGCCGCATTTCCGGTATCGGCACGACGGGCATTCAGGCCAAGGTCGAAGAAGTCCACGCCAAGGGCTGGAAAGGCGGCAGCGACGTGTTGCCCATCGGCGGTTTCTACAAGGCGCGCCGTTCCGGTGAAAAGCACGCCTGGGAAGCGCAGACCATGCATATGCTGCAGGCTGCCTGCAACAACGCGTCCTATGCGCTTTGGCAGCAGTATTCCAAGTCGATGCAGGCCAACCCGCCGATCCACCTGCGCGATCTCTTGGCGATCAAGCCTTTGGGCGCGCCTGTCCCGATTGAAGAGGTCGAAAGCATCACCGCGATCCGCAAACGGTTCGTGACGCCCGGCATGTCGCTCGGCGCGCTCTCGCCCGAGGCGCACAAGACGCTGAACGTCGCGATGAACCGCATCGGCGCGAAATCCGACAGCGGCGAAGGCGGCGAAGACCCCGCGCATTTCGTGCCGGAACCCAATGGTGACAACCCGTCCGCCAAGATCAAGCAGGTGGCCTCAGGCCGGTTCGGCGTGACGGCGGAATATCTGAACGCCTGCGAAGAGCTGGAAATCAAGGTCGCCCAAGGGGCCAAGCCCGGCGAAGGCGGCCAGTTGCCCGGCATGAAAGTGACCGAGCTGATCGCCCGCCTGCGCCATTCGACCAAAGGTGTGACGCTGATTTCCCCGCCGCCGCACCACGATATCTATTCGATCGAGGATCTGGCGCAGCTGATCTATGACCTCAAGCAGATCAACCCGCGCGCCAAGGTGACGGTGAAGCTCGTCGCTTCGTCCGGCGTCGGCACGATTGCGGCGGGTGTGGCCAAGGCCAAGGCCGATGTGATCCTGATTTCGGGCCACAATGGCGGCACCGGCGCGTCGCCCGGCACGTCGATCAAATATGCTGGCCTGCCGTGGGAAATGGGCCTGACCGAGGCGCATCAGGTGCTGGCGATGAACAACCTGCGCGAACGCATCACGCTGCGCACCGATGGCGGCCTGCGCACGGGCCGCGACATCGTCATGGCCGCGATGATGGGGGCCGAGGAATACGGCATCGGCACCGCCGCGCTGATCGCGATGGGCTGTATCATGGTGCGCCAGTGCCAGTCGAACACCTGCCCTGTCGGTGTCTGTACGCAAGACGACGCGCTGCGCGCCAAGTTCACCGGCAATGCCGAAAAGGTGGTGAACCTGATCACCTTCTATGCGACCGAAGTGCGCGAAATCCTTGCCAGCATCGGGGCGCGCAGCCTTGATGACGTGATCGGGCGGGCGGATCTGTTGACGCAAGTCAGCCGTGGGTCGGCGCATCTGGATGATCTGGATCTCAACCCGCTGCTGATCACCGTCGATGGCGCGCACAAGATCCGCTACGACCGGCACCGTCCGCGCAACGTGGTGGATGACACGCTGGATGCGCAGATCGTGCAGGATGCCGCGCGCTTCCTGAACGATGGCGAAAAGATGCAGCTGGATTACGCGGTGCAGAACACGTTGCGCACCATCGGCACCCGCACATCCAGCCATATCGTGCAGAAATTCGGGATGCGCAACGCGCTGCAACCCGACCACCTGACGGTGAAACTGCGCGGATCGGCGGGGCAATCGCTTGGTGCCTTCGCAGCCCCGGGGCTGAAGCTCGAAGTGTCGGGCGACGCGAACGACTATGTCGGCAAGGGGTTGTCGGGCGGCACCATCGTCGTGCGTCCGCCGATGATCAGCCCGCTGGTTGCCAGCGAGAACACGATCATCGGCAATACCGTGCTTTACGGGGCGACGGCGGGCTATCTGTTCGCCGCGGGGCGTGCGGGTGAACGGTTCGCCGTGCGCAATTCGGGCGCGCATGTGGTGATCGAAGGCTGCGGCAGCAACGGCTGCGAATACATGACCGGCGGTGTCGCCGTGATCCTTGGCAGCATCGGTGCCAACTTTGGCGCGGGCATGACCGGCGGGATGGCCTATCTTTATGATCCCAAAGGAACATCCGCCGCGCTGATCAATATGGAATCGCTGGTGACCTGTGCTGTGACGGTCGATCACTGGCATGACCAGTTGAAAGGCCTGATCGAAAGGCACGCCAAGGAAACCGGCAGCCGCAAGGCCGCCGATATCCTGCAGCATTGGGATCTGGAGAAAGGGAACTTCCTGCAGGTTTGCCCCAAGGAAATGCTGATCCACCTGAAGCACCCGCTGATGATCGAGGAAACCGCGATCCCGGCGGAGTAATTGCAACGCCCCGCGCTGAATTCAGCCGCGGGGCGTGTGCTTTGCTTGACCGCGCCCGTCGCCCTATGGCTATAGAGGACGATGGCAGAGACCTCCAAACCAACAAAACGGCGCACGCGTAAGCCTGCGGGCGACAAGGCGGCGAAGAAACCCAGCCTTGTGCGCCGGGCCTTGCGGCCTGTCCGGCGTGTGCTGGTCTGGGGTGTCGCGGGGATTGCGGGTTTTGTGCTGGTCTGGACCCTGCTTTATGCGCTGATCAACCCGCCGACCAACGCCTATATGTTCTCGGAGAGCCGCAGGCTGGGCGGGGTGCAGCAGGACTGGGTGCCGATGGACCGGATCGCGCCAGTGATGGCGCGGTCGGCTGTCGCGGCCGAGGATGCCAATTTCTGCCTGCACTGGGGCCTTGACGTGAACGCGATCCGCGATGCGATGGAACGCGGGCGGGGCGGGGCTTCGACCATCAGCCAGCAGGTCGTGAAAAACGTGTTTTTGTGGCATGGCCGGTCCTGGGCGCGCAAGTCGATCGAGGCGGTCTGGACCCCCGTAACCGAAGTGTTCTGGAGCAAGCGGCGCATTCTGGAGATTTACCTCAATGTCGCCGAATTCGACGCAGGCGTTTTCGGCGTGCAGGCGGCCGCACGGCATTATTTCGGCGTCGATGCCGCCGATCTGACCCCGACGCAGGCCGCCCGTCTGGCCGCGATCCTGCCGGCGCCCAAGGAACGCTCTGCCTCCAATCCCGGCAGTTTCACCCGCAATCGTGCCGCCCAGATCGTGCAGGGGGCCGAAACCATCGCGGCGGATGGCCGCGCGGATTGCTTCGAGGAATGACGGGCCCATTGAACACAAACGTCTCTTGCGGCATGCAGGCACGATCACCCAAACCAGGTTTGCCATGAACACGCTGTACCATTACCCGTTGTCGCCCTTTTCGCGCAAAGTCCGGCTTTGCCTGGCCGAGAAGAAGATCGAGGTCGGTCTGGTCGAGGAACGCTATTGGGAACAAAGCCCCGAATTCCTGCGCCGCAACCCCGCCGCCAAGGTGCCGGTGCTGCGGATGAACGGGCGACTGATGTCCGAAAGCACAGCAATCTGCGAATATCTGGAAGAGATGCAGCCCACCCCGCCGCTGATGCCGCGCGACGCGGATGGCCGGTACGAGGTGCGCCGTCTGGTCGGCTGGTTCGACGACAAGTTCTATCACGAGGTCACATCCAAGCTGATCGGCGAACGTGTCTATCGCAAGGTGATGAACCGAGGCTATCCCGACAGTGCCAACGTCAAGGCGGGCGCGCGCGCGATCAAGTATCATCTGGATTACATGGCGCATCTTCTGGAACATCGCCGCTGGCTAGCGGGCAACGAAATGACGCTGGCCGATTTCGCGGGGGCGGCGCATCTGTCCTGTCTGGATTACACCAGCGACGTGGACTGGAACCGGCACGAGGTGGTCAAGGACTGGTATGCCAAGATCAAGTCGCGGCCTGCGTTCCGGTCCTTGCTGGCCGATGAGGTGCCGGGATTCCAGCCGGCGGCGCATTATGCGGACCTTGATTTTTAAGAAGGGGCTCTGCCCCCTTGCCCCTGACGGGGCAATTCCCCCGGGATATTTGGGCTCGGAAGAGGGATGAAGGAGCGCCTGACAGCTTTTGCGCGTGACGCGGGTTTTGCCAAAGTGGGTGTTTGCCGTCCCGACGCCGTGCCGGAAATGGCCGAACGGCTGGCGGCTTTTGTCGATGATGGCCGCCATGGCCAGATGGCGTGGATGGCCGAGCGGATGCACTGGCGGGGTGATCCCGCGGCGCTCTGGCCCGCAGCGCGGTCGGTCATCATGCTGGCCGAGGTCTATACCCCCGATCACGACCCGCTGGCGTTGCTTGATGAACCCGATCGCGCTGCAATCAGCGTTTATGCGCAGGGGCGCGATTATCATGATGTCGTCAAAAAGCGGCTGAAGGTCGTGGGTCGCTGGTTGATCGACCAGGTGCCGGAGGCCGAGATCAAGGTGTTCGTCGACACGGCCCCCGTGATGGAAAAACCGCTGGCGCAGGCGGCGGGGCTGGGCTGGCAAGGCAAACATACCAACCTTCTGGGCCGCGATCTGGGCAACTGGTTTTTTCTGGGCGCGATCTTTACCACCGTCGATCTGGAACCCGACGCGCCCGAGGTCAGCCATTGCGGGTCCTGCACCGCCTGTCTGGATATCTGTCCGACGCAGGCTTTTCCCGCACCTTACCAGCTGGATGCGCGGCGCTGCATTTCCTACCTGACGATCGAGCACAAGGGGCCGGTCGACCCCGACCTGCGGGCCCTGATGGGCAACCGGATTTACGGCTGCGATGATTGTCTGGCGGTCTGTCCATGGAACAAGTTCGCCGCCTCTGGTCGCGATGCACGGCTGGCCGCGCGCGACGATCTGCTGGCGCCGCCGCTTGCAGAACTGGCGCGGCTGGATGATGCCGCCTTTCGCGCCCGTTTCACCGGATCGCCGATCAAGCGGATCGGGCGGGACCGTTTTGTGCGCAATGTGGCCTATGCGCTGGGCAATTCGGGTGATCCGGCCATGGTGGCACACCTGTCACATCTGGTTGATGACGCGGATGCCACCGTGGCCGAGGCGGCGCGCTGGGCTATCCTGCGGCTAAAGGGAGATTTGCCATGATCCGATTGTTCGCCTTGATGTTGATGCCGTCGCTTGCCGCAGCGCAGGTGGATCAAGGGCCACCCAATGCCGATTTTACGCCCGCCTTTGCCAATCAGACCCGCGCACCGGCCTTGCCCGCGACCACCGTGACGGTTGAAACCTTTGCTGTCGGGTTGGAACATCCTTGGGGCATTTCGCCTTTGGGCAACGGGCAGTTGCTGGTCACCGAACGGCCCGGCCGCCTGCGTGTCGTCAATCTGGATGGCGAGGTATCCGCCCCCCTGCGCGGCCTGCCCGAGATCAGCGCCGAACGGCAGGGTGGTTTGCTCGATGTGGCGGTCAGCCCGAATTTCGTGAATGATCGCACGATTTTCTGGACCTATTCCAAACCTGTGCAGGGCGGCACGGTCACCGCCGCCGCGCGTGGGCAGTTGGCGGATGACGGCAGCCTCAGCGATGTGCGCGATATCTTCATCCAGAACCCGCCGTCGCGCACGCCGATGCATTACGGCAGCCGGATCATTCCGACCGCCGACGGTGTCGTCTGGATCACGACGGGAGAGCGGTCCTCGGTGGGTGAACGCGAACTGGCGCAGGATAATTCCACCACCTATGGCAAGGTGATCCGCGTCGATTGGGACGGGCAGCCGTTGCCGGACAATCCTTTTGTCGGGCAGGACGGGCTGGATACGATCTGGTCTTATGGTCACCGCAACCCGCAAGGGGCGGCGATAGGTCCGGGCGGGCTGTGGACGGTCGAACATGGTCCTGCGGGCGGCGACGAGCTGAACCAGCCGCAGGCGGGGCGCAACTATGGCTGGCCCGTGATTTCCTATGGCGTGAACTACAACCGTTCGGCTGTGGGGGCGGGCACATCGGCGATGGAGGGGATGGAACAGCCCGTCTATTACTGGGACCCCGTGATCGCGCCGGGGGGGATGGCGTTTTATGACGGGCCCCATGCGGACTGGCAGGGCGATCTGCTGATCGGGTCGCTGAACCCCGGCGGTCTGACGCGGCTCAGGATCGAGGATGGCCGTGTCGTGGGCGAGGAATGGCTGGTCGATGGCGTCGGCCGCATCCGCGACGTCGAAGTGCTGGATGACGGGTCTGTGCTGCTGCTGGTCGATCAGGCGCGCGGGGGGATCCTGCGCGTTACACCGCAGTAGCAGCGGCACGCCGCGCGGCGGCAAAGGACACCAGCCGCCGCGATTTTTCATCCCAGAGATCAAGGCTCGCGCATTTGAGGCTTTGCAGCAGGGTCATGCGGCTGCAGTCCACAAGGTCCTGATGGTCCCGTAGAACCTCGGTCAGGCGGTAGAACGGGATGCGGCTGTACAGATGATGCACATGGTGGATGCCGATATTGGCGGTGAACCAGCGCAGGATCGGCGGCAGGTCGTAATGTGAACTGCCGTGCAGGGCGGCGTCGTGGAGCTGCCAGTCTTCGGCATTGTCCCAATGCGTCGTTTCGAACTGGTGCTGGACGTAGAACAACCAGACCCCGATAGACGCAGCGATCAGCGTTGTGGGCAGGAACACCAGAAACAGCGCCGCGAACCCGCCGACATAAACGATCAGCGCAAGGATCGCCACAACGGCGATGTTGGTGCCCATGGCGCTGATCCAGTATTTGCTTTCACGTTGCATCCGCCCCAGCGGGATACGGTTCTGCAGGAAAAAGATATAGGTCGGCCCCAGCCCGAACATCACCAGCGGATGCCGGTAGGCGCGGTACAGGAACCGCCCGAACGGCGTGCGCTGGTGGTATTCCTCGACCGTGAGGGTCATCACATCGCCGATGCCGCGCTGGTCCAGATCGCCTGCATGGCTGTGGTGGATCGAATGGGTGCGCCGCCAGACATCATAGGGCGTCAGGGTCACGACACCCAAGGCACGCCCGATCCAGTCGCTGACGTTGCGGTTGCCAAAGAACGACCCATGCCCGCAATCATGCTGGATGCAGAACAGCCGGAGCAGGAACAGCCCGTTCACAACCGAGATCAAGAAAGCACCGATATAGCTGAATTGTGACACCCAGACGGCAAGAACCCACAACAGGATGAACGGAATCAGGCTGATGCCAAGTTCAAAACTGCTGCGCCAGTTGCTGGGTTCGCGGTACTGCGCCAGCACCTGTACCCAGTCGCGTGCGGTCATGTTGGTCGTCTGTTCTGCTCGTCTGCTCATGGTCTTCTTCTTGTCGTGTTTCGCTAGCGTTACTCTCGCGGCAGCGATTAGCAAGCGAAAAGGGCTTCATTGTGTCAATGCGCCGCCATAGTGTCGGCGCGAAAAGGGGAACGTCATGCAACCGCTCAGGGGAATCGTTTTTAAGGTCATTTCAGTGTGCATGTTTATGGCGATGGCGGGGCTTATCAAAGCCGCCTCTGACACAGTGCCACCGGGACAGGCGGTTTTCTTTCGGTCCTTCTTTGCCTTGCCGGTCATCTTTTGCTGGCTCGCCCTGCGCGGCGAATTGCGCCACGGCTGGAAAACCACAAACCCGATGGGGCATTTCTGGCGCGGTTTGGTCGGCACCTCGGCCATGGGGTTGGGGTTTGCGGGCCTTGGCCTTTTGCCTTTGCCCGAGGTCACGGCAATCGGCTATGCCGCGCCATTGCTGGTGGTGATCTTTGCTGCGATGTTTCTGAACGAGGATGTGCGCGCCTTCCGCTTGTCAGCGGTGGCGCTGGGCATGATTGGGGTGCTCATTGTGTTGTCGCCGCGCCTATCCGTGGGCGCGTCGCTGAACACGACCGAAACTTTGGGTGCTATCGTTGTGCTGATGGGGGCGGTGCTGACCGCCCTCGCGCAGGTGTTCGTGCGCAAACTGGTCGCCACTGAAACGACGGCAGCCATCGTGCTTTGGTTCACCGTCACGTCGTCCTTGCTGGCGCTCTTGACGATTCCCTGGGGCTGGGTGGTCCCGACATGGACCATTGCCGCGCTGTTGATCATGGCGGGACTGTTGGGTGGCGTCGGGCAGATTTTCCTGACGTCGAGCTATCGCTTTGCCGATGCATCACTGGTGGCGCCGTTCGATTACACGTCGATGATCCTTGCACTGGCTATCGGCTATTTCATCTTTGACGAAGTGCCGACAGGGACCATGCTGATCGGGGCGGGGATCGTCATTCTGGCGGGCGTGCTGATTATCTGGCGCGAACGCAAGCTGGGCTTGCAGCGCGCGCAGCAGCGCAAGGCGACCGGCAACACGGGAAGTTGACGCAGGCCAGAAAGGGCGGGAACAAAGCGCCCTTTTGTGCTATTGTCAGAATCCGTAACGGAAGGAGGATTCCATGAAACATCCACTGGATCGCATGAAAACAGGATCGGACACCGGGCTGGAGCGGGCGATTGGCATGAAGAAGGACGCCTTGCCGCGCAAGACGACGCTTGATCTGCAAAAGCGCCCGCGCACCCACCAACCGGGCCGTCGTGCGGGCGAATTCGTGCGGATCGCCCGTCAGGAAGAAACACCCGTCTGGGAACGCTAGACGTGAAAAGGGCGCCATCAGGCGCCCTTTATTTTGTGATTATGCGCGCACGAGCTTTTCGTAATCCGCCGCGATGTCGCGGGTGAGCGCACCAACCTCGAAATTGTAGTCGCCGATCTGGCCTACGGGCGTGACCTCGGCCGCGGTGCCGGTCAGCCAGCATTGCTGGAAGCCTTCAAGCTCGTCCGGCATGATGACGCGTTCATGCACGGTGATGCCTTTGTCGCGCAGCATCCCGATGACGGTCTGGCGGGTAATCCCGTTCAGGAAGGCATCGGCGGCAGGGGTGTGCACCTCGCCGTCCTTGACAAAGAACAGATTGGCACCTGTCGCCTCGGCCACATAGCCGCGATAATCGAACATCATGGCGTCCGAACAGCCTTTGGCCTCGGCTGCGTGTTTGGACATGGTCGCGATCATGTACAGACCCGCCGCCTTGGCCTGGCTCGGCGCGGTTTCGGGGCTGGGGCGTTTCCATTTCGCGATGTCGAGCTTGGCACCACGGGTTTTCGCGTCGCCATAATAGTTGCCCCATTCCCAGACCGCGACGGCCAGATGCACGGGGTTGCGCGATGCGGCGACACCCATGTCCTGACCCGACCCGCGCCATGCGATGGGGCGGACATAGGCGTCTTTCAGGCCGTTGGCATCAAGGGCGGCCTGTTTGGCGGCCTCGATTTCGTCCACGGAATAGGGGATCTGGAAATCGATCAGCTGGCCCGATTTGATCAGCCGTTCGGAATGTTCGCGGGATTTGAAGATTTTGCCGCCATAGCAGCGTTCCCCTTCGAACACCGAAGAGGCATAGTGCATCGCATGGGTCAGGATATGCACATTGGCATCGCGCCATTCCACAAGTTTGCCGTCCAGCCAGATCTTGCCGTCGCGATCGTCGTATGCACCCGCCATGCGTTCCTCCACACTTTGCAATTATGTCGCAACAAGGTCCGTTTCGGATATAATGTTGCGCAATTCCGCCAAATCGCTAACAGTTGATTCTTGGAATGTCAATAAAGCTGACGTATTGTCGGTTGGTAACGAGGGAGGACAGGATGCCGGAAGGTGCAAGACCCCAGATGGGGCAGAACCTGCTGTTCCTGACGGACGAACAGTTGCGCAAGGGGATCGAGGCGATGTTCTTTGCCTATCGCGGGTTCACCGCCGACCCCGACCGGATCCTTGCGCAGAAATCCTATGGCCGCGCCCATCACCGCGCGCTGCATTTCATCCACCGCAGCCCCGGCACCACGGTCAACAACCTGCTGTCGATCCTTGGTGTTACAAAACAATCGCTCAATCGTGTGTTGCGCAGTCTGATCGAGGACGGTCTGGTCATCAGCAGTGTTGGCAGCAAGGACAAACGGGAACGCCATCTGCATCTGACAGCCGCCGGTGCGGCGCTGGAACGCGCCTTGTCCGATGCCCAACGGGACCGGATGCGCGCCGCCTATCGTGCGGCAGGCCCTGCCGCCGTGGTCGGTTTCCGGCAGGTGCTCGAGGCGATGATGGACCCAGAGGCGCGCCAGCATTACGAGGCGATGAAGGACAAACCTGAATGAGTGCTGATGACGCCCACCTGTTGATTGTCGATGACGACGCCCGCATCCGCAGCCTGCTGCAGAAATTTCTGATGCGCGCAGGCTTTCTGGTGACGACTGCACGCGATGCCGCCCATGCCCGCCGCGTGCTGGCGGGGCTGGAATTCGACCTGATCGTGCTGGATGTGATGATGTCGGGCGAGGACGGGATCGCGCTCTGCCGTGATCTGCGCCGCACGATCACGACGCCGATCATGCTGCTGACCGCCAAGGGTGAAACCATGGACCGCATCACCGGGCTGGAGGCAGGGGCGGATGACTATCTGGTCAAGCCGTTCGAACCCAAGGAACTGCTGTTGCGCATCAACGCGATCTTGCGCCGTGTCCCCGCCGCCGAACCTGTCGTGATCCTGCCCAAGGTGCTGCACATGGGGCCTGTCCGCTATGACATAGAACGCGGCGAGATGTGGCACGGCGAAAGCCTTGTCCGGCTGACCGCGACCGAAAGCCAGCTGATGCGCATCTTCTCGGGTCGCCCGGGCGAGCCTGTCACCCGCACCAAGCTGGTCGAGGAATTGAGCCGGTCGGGCGGCCAGACACAGGAACGCGCGGTCGATGTGCAGATCACCCGTCTGCGCCGCAAGATCGAGACCGATCCCAAGCAGCCGCGGTTCCTGCAGACCGTCCGCGGCGAAGGCTATATGCTGGCACCGGAGTAAAAACTTTCTGGCCTCCGGCGGGAGTATTTTTGGAAAAAAGAAGTCTGTTGAGGTTTCTCACGGAATTGGGTTCTGTGGGTGAATGACAACCGCCCTGATCTTTCATGATGATTGCTATGGCCACGTGACGCCCCCCGGCCACCCCGAGCAGGTGGCGCGGCTGGATGCCGTGCTGGGCGCGCTTGCGGGCATGGATCTTTTGCGCGCCAAGGCGCCATTGGCGGCAGAGGATGATCTGCTGCGCGCCCATCCACAGGCCCATATCGCTGCCTTGCGCGCAGCGGCCCCTGACAAGGGATGGCACGCGCTGGATGCCGACACGCATATGTCGCCGGGCACGCTGGCGGCGGCTTACCGTGCGGCGGGGGCTGTCGTGCGGGCGGTCGATCTGGTCATGGCGGGCGAGGCCACGAATGCCTTTGCCGCCGTGCGCCCGCCCGGTCACCATGCCGAGCGCGAAACTGCGATGGGGTTTTGTTTTTTCGGCAATGTCGCCATCGGGGCGAAACATGCGCTGGACCATCACGGGCTGGCCCGCGTCGCCATCGTCGATTTCGACGTGCATCACGGCAATGGCACGCAGGATCTGGTCGAGGATGATCCGCGCATCCTGTTCTGTTCGACGCATCAATCACCGATGTATCCCGGCACGGGGGCGGCGCATGAAACCGGTGTTGGCAATGTGCTGAACGTGCCGTTGCGCGGCGGTACAGGGTCCAAGGCGTTTCGCGATGTGATAGAGCGTGTCGTGCTGCCCCGCGTCGACGCATTTGCGCCTCAGCTGATCCTGATCTCGGCAGGGTTCGATGCGCACCGCGATGATCCGCTGGCGGGGCTGGAGCTGACCGAGGATGATTTTGCCTGGATCACGGCACGGTTGTGCGATCTGGCGCAAACGCATTGCCACGGCAGGGTGGTGTCGGCGCTGGAAGGCGGGTATGACCTGCCGGGCTTGGGCGCTTCCGCTGCCGCCCATGTCAGGATTTTGGAGGAAAGAGGCCGATGACCGACGTTGACCAGATGAGTTTCGAGGACGCGATCAAGGAGCTGGAAACCGTTGTCGGCCAGCTGGAGCGCGGTGATGTGGCATTGGACCAGTCCATCGCGCTGTATGAACGCGGTGCGGCGCTGAAGGCCCGCTGCGAGGCCAAGCTGAAGGAAGCCGAGGAAAAGGTCGCCCGCATCACGCTTGGCGAGACTGGCCAGCCCACTGGCACTGCGCCGCTTGATGGCTGACGTGCTTGCCCGGCGACCCTTGCCTGACGCCTTGGCGCAGGCTGCCCGGATCGCGACCCAGACGATAGAGGCAGAGCTTTCGGGTCTTGCCGGACCTGTGCCCGAGGCAATGATCTATGCAGCAAAGGGCGGCAAGGCCTTGCGTGCGTTTCTGGCGCTCGAGACCGCCCGACTGCATGGCGTGTCGCCGCAGGGCGCGGCCCATGCGGCGGCGGCGATCGAATGCATTCATGCCTATTCGCTGATCCATGACGATCTGCCCTGCATGGATGACGACGATCTACGGCGCGGCCAGCCCACGGTGCATAAGCGCTGGGACGAGGCCACCGCCGTGCTGGCGGGGGATGCCTTGCAGGCGCTGGCCTTTGAACTCTTGGGCAGGCTCGATTGCGCGGATGCGGCCAAAGTCGATCTGGTGCTGACTCTGGCGCAGGCGGCAGGCATGCGCGGCATGGTGGGCGGGCAGGCGGCGGATATCGCGGCGGAAACGGCGGATGTGCCGCTGACGCTGGACCAGATCATTGCCTTGCAGGCGGGCAAGACCGGCGCGCTGATTTCATGGGCCGCCCTTGTCGGGCCGCGTATGGTGCAGGCCGATCAGGCCGCCTTGCGTATCTACGGCGATTGTCTGGGATTGGCGTTCCAGATCGCCGATGATGTGCTGGACGTGACCGGCGACGCAGCACTTGTGGGCAAGGCCGTGGGCAAGGATGCCGCGGCGGGCAAGGCCACGTTTGTATCGCTTCTGGGGCTGGATGGGGCGAAACGCCGCGCGAATGATCTGGTCACGCAGGCCTGTGATGCGCTATCTGGCTATCGCGATGATGCTGAAACATTAAAGGACGCCGCGCGTTTCGTGACCGCGCGCACGCATTAGGAAGGGTCGCCATGTCGGACCACCCCAACACCCCGCTTTTGGACCGTGTCCAGACCCCCGCCGATATGAAATCTTTGTCGGATGCGCAGTTGCGCAAGCTCGCAGATGAACTGCGCGCCGAGACGATTGCCGCCGTGTCCGTCACCGGTGGGCACCTCGGCGCGGGGCTTGGCGTGGTCGAGATGACCGTCGCACTCCATGCCGTGTTCGATGCGCCCAGGGACAAGATCATCTGGGATGTGTCGCACCAATCCTATCCGCACAAGATTTTGACGGGCAGGCGCGACCGCATCCGCACGATCCGCACCGAAGGCGGGTTGTCGGGCTTCACCAAACGGTCTGAAAGCCCCTATGACCCGTTCGGTGCCGCGCATTCCAGCACGTCGATTTCGGCGGCACTTGGCTTTGCCGTCGCGCGCGATCTGGGCGGCGATCCGGGCGATGCGATTGCCATTATCGGGGACGGCGCGATTTCCGCCGGTATGGCTTATGAGGCGATGAACAACGCGGGCCATCTGGGCAAGCGGCTGATCGTCATTCTGAACGACAACGAGATGTCGATTGCTCCTCCTGTGGGTGCGATGTCATCCTATCTGTCGCAGCTTTACGCCGGTGCGCCGTTTCAGGAATTCAAGGCTGCCGCCAAGGGCGCTGTGTCGCTGCTGCCCGAACCGTTCCGCGAAGGGGCCAAGCGCGCCAAGGATGTGCTCAAACACATGACCGTGGGCGGGACATTGTTCGAACAGTTGGGTTTTTCCTATCTCGGCCCCATCGACGGGCATGACATGGACCAGCTTTTGTCCGTCCTGCGCACCGTCAAGGCGCGGGCTGATGGCCCGATCCTGATCCATGCGATCACGAAAAAGGGCAAGGGTTACGCCCCCGCCGAACGCGCCAGCGACAAGGGGCATGCTACCGCAAAATTCGACATGGTCACGGGCAAGCAGGCGAAAGCGCCCAGCAATGCGCCCAGCTATACATCCGTCTTTGCCGACAGCCTGCTGAAACATGCGAGCCTTGATCCGCGCATCTGTGCCGTGACCGCCGCCATGCCCGACGGCACGGGTCTGTCGAAGTTCATGGAACGCTATGCCAGCCGCTGTTTTGACGTGGGCATCGCCGAACAGCATGCCGTGACCTTTAGCGCGGGGCTCGCAGCAGGCGGGATGCGTCCGTTCTGCGCGATCTATTCGACCTTTCTGCAGCGCGGGTATGATCAGGTTGTGCATGATGTCGCGATCCAGCGCCTGCCGGTGCGTTTCGCTATCGACCGCGCAGGGCTGGTGGGCGCGGATGGGGCGACCCATGCGGGGTCGTTCGATGTGGCGTTTCTGGCCAATCTGCCCGGTTTCGTCGTGATGGCTGCCGCGGACGAGGCAGAGCTTGTCCGCATGGTCGCCACCGCCGCCGCGCATGATGACGGCCCTATCGCCTTTCGCTTTCCGCGCGGTGAAGGTGTGGGCGTCGAGATCCCCGAAAACGCAGCCCCCTTGGAGATCGGCAAAGGCCGCATGATCCGGCAAGGCGCGCAGGTCGCGATCCTGTCGTTCGGCACGCGCCTGTCCGAGGTGACGCGCGCCTGCGAGGCGCTGGAAGCCAAGGGCATCAAGCCGACCGTCGCTGATGCGCGTTTTGCCAAGCCGCTGGACCGTGACCTGATCATGCAACTGGCCGCCGATCACGACGCGCTGATCACCATTGAAGAAGGCGCGGTGGGCGGTTTCGGGTCCCATGTCGCGCAATTGCTGGCCGATGAAGGCGTGTTCGACCACGGCCTGCGGTTCCGGTCGATGGTGCTGCCTGACATCTTCATCGATCAGGCCAGCCCCAAGGCGATGTATGACATGGCCGCCATGAACGCCGACCATATCGAGGCCAAGGTGCTGGATGTGCTGGGCGTGGCGCGTATCGGCAAACGCGCCTGATCCGACGACGGCGGGCCCTTCTTAAGGAATCCTTGGCGGTCTGTGACTAGGTTGGTCACGGACAGGATGGGAATAACACATGAAAGACTTGCAGCCGGAAACGGCCATGCACGACATTGACGATGGGCTGATGGCCGACCTTGCGCGGCGCTTGGGCGATCTGTCGATCGATATCGCCAGCGTGTCGGGGCATGTGGACGATACCGCAAAACAGGTCGCCGACCAGTCCCGCAGGGGTGTCGAATTCGCGCAGCGTGTCGATCACATATCCGGCAGGGCGCAATCCGTCATGACCTCGGCAGAGGCCGCGCAGGATATTTCCTCTCAAGCGGAAGCCAACGCACAGGAAAGCGGGACACGCCTGCATGCCATGGTGGCGGATGTGACGGCCTTGATCGACACGGTGACCCATATCGCCGATCAGTTCAGCCGCTTGCAGGACACATTGACCAGCGTCGCGCGCGTGTCCGGCGAAATCGGCGAGATTTCGCGCCAGACCAATCTTTTGTCGCTGAACGCGGCCATCGAAGCCGCGCGCGCGGGGTCGCACGGGCTGGGCTTCATGGTCCTCGCGCGCGAGGTGAAGGACCTCTCACAGACCACGCGCGACGCAACCGAGGAAATCTCGGGCACGATTGCAGCGCTTGATCGCGAACTGGCGGGGCTGCGCGGTGAAACCTCGCGCGCGCTGACACGCGCTGGCGTGGTGCGCACCCAGATCGGCGACGTCAGCAGCCTTGTCGAAAACATGCCACGGGTGATGGGCGCTGTGTCATCCGCGCAGCGCGACATCGTCGGCGCCTCGACCAGCATCGCCACCGAGATCGAGCAGATGAAATTCGGAATCGACGCTTTGGCTGGCGGGATGGCGGCATCCGACAAAAGCCTCGACAATGCGCGGCAAAAAATGCTCGACCTGACCCACAGTTCCGAGGCGCTTACCGCGATGACAGCGCGGATGGGTCTGAAAACCATCGACACGCCTTACATCAATGCCGTGCAGCACCTGGCAGAGCAGATCAGCGCCCGTTTCGAACAGGCCGTGCAAAGCGGTGAAATATCCTTTGCCGATCTCTTTGATCGCGATTACCGGCCCGTTCCCGGCAGCAATCCAGCACAGGTGGTGGCCCGCTGTGTCCGTTTCACAGACAGGGTGTTGCCGGCGTATCAAGAACAGATGCTGGGGTTGTCAGACGACGTCGTGTTCTGTGCCGCGGTCAATACAGACGGCTATCTGCCGACACACAACATCAAATTCAGCCAGCCACAGCGCATCGAAGATCCCGCATGGAACGCCGCCAACTGCCGCAACAGGCGCATTTTCAATGATCGCGTCGGACTAGCGGCCGGGCGCAGCACGCGTCCGTTCCTGCTTCAGGCCTATCGGCGTGACATGGGCAATGGCACCTTTGCGATGATGAAGGACGTGTCTGCCCCGATCAAGGTGAACGGCCGTCATTGGGGCGGCATCAGGCTGGCGTATCTGGCGTGACCGTGCTTGTGCTGTCGGGCGCGGGTCATCACTCTGATGCGGTCACTTGTACCGCCGGGGCCAGATCAGCGTGTCGGCAGCCAAAGGTCCCTGGTTTCGCCCGCCGCTGCGCGGGTCAGTCTTTTTGTGGTGCGGATGCAGCAGCACCTGCCGGACCGCTCACCTCGTCCAGCCGTTTCTCGATCGCGGCGAGCTTGCTCAGCACTTCGTCGCGATAGGCATCGGTGGCGGCGTTGCCCTCCTCGGAATGGGCGTCCTGCATGGAATTGACGATCAGACCGACGAGCAGGTTCACCACCGCGAAGGTCGTCATCATGATGAAAGGGATGAAAAACGCCCAGGCATAGGGGTAAACCTCCATCACCGGACGCACGATGCCCATCGACCAGCTTTCCAGCGTCATGATCTGGAACAGCGAATAGCCCGACGCGCCCAAGCTGCCGAACCATTCCGGAAAGCTGTCCCCGAACAGTTTCGTCGCCATCACCGACCCGATGTAGAACACCAGCCCCATCAGCAGGAACACCGACCCCATGCCGGGCAGGGCGGTGACGAAGCCTTCGACCACGCGGCGCAGCGACGGCACCACGGAAATGACGCGCAACACGCGCAGGATGCGCAAGGCGCGGAGCACGGACAGCCCGCCGCTTCCCGGCAAGAGCGAGATGCCCACGATGATGAAGTCAAAGATGTTCCACCCGCCCCGGAAGAACCTTGGTCCATAGGCAAAGAGCTTTGCCGCCAGTTCGATCACGAAAATCGCAAGGCAAATCCGGTCCAGCAACAGGATCAACCCACCCGCCTGCGCCATCACGCTATCCGAGGTTTCAAGCCCAAGAATGATTGCGTTGAAGATGATCACGCCGACGATGAACCGGGTGACGACCGGCCTGTCGAGAAAGGCGGATATTCTGCTACGTAACGTCATCAAGCGATCCTTGCGCAAATCTTGACCGGATATGCGTGTTGTCGGCTAAGACAGCAAGAGGCGCGGCTGGTCCTGAGGCTTGCCTTGCTGAAAATTTGTGGAAAACTTGCAGCCGACACAGGATTTGCACCGCCATGACCATCGTTTCTTTCTACCGCTGGGCCGTTTTTCTCCTGGCGGCAGGCTATTGCATCCGCACGCTGATTTTTGGTGGCTATGACGCCTTTGGCGGACCGTTCCGGTTTTTGACGATCTGGGCACTGTTCATGTCCTTTTTCGCCGCCAGCCGGATGATGGCTTTGATGGAAGGGCGCAGCGAAAGGCGTTGGGACGGCTTTGTCTGCATGACGGCCGTGATCAACACGATGGTAGTGATGCTGTATTGGCGGCTGTATTTCGCCGACCCCACATCTGTGACGCGCGACGGGCAGCTGGATGCGTGGCATCTGGAAATCTATCTGCATCTGGTCGGGCCGTTGCTGCAGGTGATCGACACGATCTTTATCCATCGCAGCTATCGCAAACTGGGGCCGGCCCTCGCGTGGCTGATCGGCGTGATCCTGGGCTATGTGGCCTGGGCCGAGCTTCTGGTCGGGCCGATGAACGACACGCCTGTCGGCCGCGTGACATCCGGCTTGCCTTACCCGTTCCTGAACAATCTGGAAGTGTCGGAGCGGATGGTGTTCTACGGAACAAATCTGGCCACGGGGCTGGTGCTGCTGTTTGTCTATGCCGGGATCGCGCTGATTGTCAGGCGTCGTCTTCCTGCGCCAGCAATGCCTTAAGGCCCGCGCGGTAATCGGGATAGATCAGGCGCACGCCCAGTTCGTCCTTGATCCGGTCGTTCCTGACCTTCTTGCTTTCGGCATAGAAACTGCGCGCCATTGGCGTCATCTCGGCACTGGCGAAATCCTCGGCCGGGGGCAGTGGCAGGCCCAGCAGTTCGGCGGCATAGCCGATCACATCCTCGGGCGGGGCGGGATCGTCGTCGCAGACGTTGTAGATGCCAGCCGGATTGGGCCGCGCGATGGAGGCTGCCAGTACCTGCGCGATATCGGCGACATGGGTGCGGCTGAACACCTGGCCCGGCTTGATGATCCGCCGCGCGCTGCCGTCGCGCACCTTGGCAAAGGGGCCGCGCCCCGGCCCATAGATCCCCGCCAGCCGAAAGATATGTAGCGGCAGACCGGGGATCGCGGCCCAAGCTGCTTCGGCCTGGACCCGCGCGATGCCGCGTTTTGTGGCGGGCGTCAGTGGCGTCGTTTCATCCACCCAATCGCCGTTGTGGTCCCCGTAAACGCCGGTTGTGGACAGATAGCCGACCCAGGTGAACTGGCTGGCACGGGCGGCAATTTCGGCGTGCAGATCGGCCAGAACGGGATCGCCGCCTTCGTCGGGGGCGGCCGAAATCAGCAGATGCGTCGCTTGGTCCAGCGCGGGGCGCATATCGGCACCGGGCCAGATCCTTGGTTCGACGCCGTCCCGCATCAGGCGCGCGGCCTTGTCCTCGGACCGTGTCGTGCCGATCACGCGCCAGTCTTGCTGCAACAACAAATCCGCCAGCGCGCGCGCGCTGAACCCGTGGCCAAAGGAAAGCAAAGTCTGTGTCATAGCGCTTCGTGCCGCGTTGTGCGGTCGGGTGCAAGCGTGTTGATCCGGTTAACGGTTTGATAAAATCGGCAAGACTGCGCCTAATGCGACATGGCCGGTCGCAAATAATGTTTTCATGTGCCGGAAAAACAGGCTGCCGGTGGCGGCGCGGACAGAAACGAAAAAAGGAGAAGGCGATGAACAAGAACTGGATGGCCGCGGCTGCAGCCGCCGTTGCAATGACGGGTGGCGCTGCACAGGCACAGGAGACTTTCATTTCCATCGGGACCGGCGGCGTGACTGGCGTTTATTATCCCGCCGGTGGCGCGATCTGCCGCCTAGTGAACCGTGACCGTGCCGAACACGGCATCCGTTGCGGCGTGGAATCGACCGGCGGGTCGATCTTCAACATCAACGCAATCCGTTCCGGCGAGCTGGAATTCGGCGTCACGCAATCCGACTGGCAGTTCCATGCGTTCAACGGGTCCTCTGAATTCGAAGGTAGCGCCTTTGAAGACCTGCGCGCCGTGTTTTCGCTGCACCCCGAACCGTTCACCGTGGTCGCCCGCGCCGATGCCGGGATCACCAATTTCGAAGACCTGCAAGGCAAGCGCGTGAACATCGGCAACCCCGGTTCCGGTCAGCGCGGCACGATGGATGTCGTGATGAACGCGCTGGGCTGGACGCTGGACGATTTCGCCGTCGCCTCTGAACTGCCACCCGCAGAACAGGCGGCTGCCCTGTGCGACAACAACATCGACGCGATGATCTACACCGTGGGCCACCCATCGGGCGCGATTCAGGAAGCCACGACCGCCTGCGATACGGTGCTGGTCAACGTCACGGGTGAAGCGATTGACGCGCTGATCGCGGACAACCCCTATTACCGCGTCGCCACGATCCCCGGCGGCATGTATCGCGGCACAGACAGCGACGTGACCACCTTTGGTGTGGGCGCGACCTTTGTCACATCTGCCACGGTACCGGATGATGTCGTCTATGAAGTCACCGAGGCGATCTTTGAAAGCCTCGACCAGTTCCGCGAACTGCACCCCGCGCTCGCGGCGCTGGATGCCGCCGAGATGGTCAACGACGGCAATTCCGCTCCGATCCACGAGGGCGCTGCGCGGTACTACCGTGAAGCCGGCCTGATGGAATAATCCACGACAGGGCCCGCCTGCCGGTTCATGGCAGGCGGGCATCTTGCGGATGCGTCCGCGTGGCGCTTGGCCAACCAGACAAGACAAGGGGTGCGGGATGAGCGACGACAAGCAGGCGTCCGACCGGCGCGGATTCACCGACGAAGAATTGCAGGATCTGGTCGCGTCGACCGACAGCGGTGCGCGCAACCCGCGCAACCGCGCCGTGGCGCTGCTGATCGCGGGGCTTGCACTGTTCTGGGCGCTGTTTCAGGTCTGGATCGCGGAACCGCAGTTCTGGTTCGGGCAATTGCCTTTCGTCAAGATTCTCGGGTCCGATCAGACCCGCCCGATGCACCTTGCGCTGGCCTTGGCCTTGGCGTTTCTGGCGTATCCCGCCGCCAAGACATCGCCGCGCGACCATATCCCGCTTTATGACTGGGCGCTGGCGATCATCGGTGCGGGGTCTGCGCTTTATGTTTTCTGGTTCTCGCGCGAACTGGCGGGCACGGCACGGTCCGGCCTGCCGACAGATGCACAGATCTGGATCGGGGCCATCGGCATTCTTGTCCTGCTCGAAGCCAGCCGCCGGTCGCTTGGCCCTGCGCTGACCGTCGTCGCCGCGATCTTTCTGGCCTACAGCTATTTCGGCCAAGGCTGGCTGATCCCCGACCTGATCGCACATAACGGGCGCAGCTTTTCGTCCATCGTCAACACGCAATGGCTGTCGACCGAAGGCGTCTTTGGCATCCCGCTTGGGGTTTCGACCGCCTTTGTGTTTCTCTTCGTGCTGTTCGGCTCGCTGTTGGACAAGGCGGGCGCGGGCAATTATTTCATCAAGATGGCCTTTGCGGGGCTTGGCCATCTGCGGGGCGGTCCGGCAAAGGCCGCTGTCGTCGGGTCTGCGGCAACCGGCCTGATTTCCGGGTCATCCATCGCCAATGTGGTCACCACCGGCACATTCACCATTCCGCTGATGAAGCGCGTCGGCTTTTCGTCTGAAAAGGCAGGCGCGGTCGAGGTTGCATCCTCGGTCAACGGCCAGATCATGCCGCCTGTGATGGGCGCCGCCGCCTTCCTGATGGTCGAGTTCATCGGGATTTCCTATCTCGACGTGATCAAGCACGCCTTCATCCCCGCGATCATCAGCTATATCGCGCTGGTCTATATCGTGCATCTGGAAGCGTTGAAAAACGACATGCCCGCGCTGGGCGAAGGTGGCAGCTTGCTGGCCATGCTGCTCAAGGCTTTTGCGGGTTTTGCAGTGGCGGGGGCCGTGTTTTACGCAGCGATCTGGGCGGTGGGCGTTCTGCGGGCCGTGGCCCCGGGGATCGCACCATGGGTGATTTTCGCCTGTGTCGTCGCGCTTTATCTTGGCGCGCTATTTGTTGCGGCCCAGCGCCCCGAACTCGAGGTGGACGATCCCAATGCCGAACAGGTCACGCTGCCGGTCATGGGGCAGGTCGTGCCGACGGGGCTGCATTTCCTGCTGCCGATCATCGTGCTGGTCTGGTTTCTGATGGTCGAACGGCAGTCGCCTGCCAAATCCGCGTTTTATGCCGTCGTGGTGATGCTGGCGATCCTGCTCACGCAAAAGCCGATCAAGGCGCTGATGCGCGGACAAGGCGATCTTGGCGCGCAATTCCGCGCAGGTTTCGATGACCTGATCGAAGGGCTGATCGCCGGGTCGCGCAACATGATCGGCATCGCCGTGGCGACAGGTGCGGCGGGTATCATCGTGGCGACAGTCACGCGCACACCGATCGGGACCGAACTGGCCGGGCTGGTGGAAATGCTGTCGGGCGGCAATCTGTTCATCATGCTGCTGCTAGTGGGGGTGTTCTCGCTGGTCCTTGGCCTTGGCTTGCCGACGACGGCGAATTACATCGTCGTGTCGTCGCTGATGGCGGGGGTCGTGGTCAGCCTTGGGGCGGATCAGGGTCTGATCATTCCGCTGATCGCGGCGCATCTGTTCGTGTTCTATTTCGGGATCATGGCCGATGTGACACCGCCCGTGGGTCTGGCCAGTTTCGCCGCCGCCGCCGTGTCGGGGGGCGACCCGATCAAGACCGGCTTTACCGCGTTCTTTTACAGCCTGCGGACCGTCGCCTTGCCGTTCTTGTTCATCTATAATCCGACCTTGATCCTTTACGGGGTCGATCTGGGGACGGCGACGGGCATTCTGGTGGCCGTGCAGGTGTTCATCGTGGCAACCTTTGCCATGCTGCTGTTTGCTGCCGCGACCCAAGGCTATTTCCTTGCGCCGTCGCGCCTGTGGGAATCGGCGGCGCTGTTGCTGGTCGCCTTCACGCTGTTCGTGCCGAATTTCTGGCTGGACCGCGTGCAACCCCGCTTTGCCGAATTGCCCGGCACCAGTTTCGAGACGGTGCTGCAGGAAACCGAACAGGGCGACTTTTTCCGCATCGTGCTGCAAGGGCCCGATTTCGCCACTGGCGATCTGCGGCAAACGACGATCCGCTTTGACATCGACGACACGCCGCCGGACCAGCGGCTAAGCGATACGGGCTTTTTCCTGATGCCCATTGGCGAGCAGATGATGATGGAAGAACCGCTGCCGAACAGCCCCTATGCCGAGACCCTGCGCAGTTTTGATTTCTACGGGCTGGATCAGGTCGAAATCCTGCGCGTGGAAACCCCCCGCGACAGGCTGCCAGCCGAGGTGTTCTATCTCCCTGCCTTCCTGCTGCTGGGCCTTGTGATTCTGTTCCAGCGCCGCCGCCAGACCAAACCCGCATTCTGAGGATGATCCGATGACCAAATCCGTCCTGATGCCCATTGACCTGAACGACAAGGACAGCTGGCCCGCCGCCCTGCGCGAGGCGCTGTTGATGGTCGGCAGCGACGGGATCCTGCATGTCATCAGCGTGCTGCCCGATTTCGGACTGGCGCAGGTCAGCAGTTACTTCAAGAAAGACTATGAAAAGCAGGCGATCAAGGCTTTCGGCGCGGCGCTGACCGACTGGATCAACGACAATGTCCCCGACAGTGTCGAGGTGCATCCACATATCCTACACGGCACGATCTATGATGAAATCCTGCGGGCCGCGAACAAGCTGGCGGTCGATGTCATCGTGATGGGGTCGCACCGGCCTGCCTTGCGCGATTACCTGCTGGGCCCCAATGCCGCGCGCGTGGTGCGTCACGCCAATTGTTCGGTCTATGTTGTAAGGAGCTGACCGTGCCCGACCATGTTTTCGGCCGCAGCACCAAAGGCCCGCTTGCGCAGGCCGTCGCGGGGGACGGATGCTATATCATCGACGCGGACGGCAAACGCTATCTGGACGGATCGGGGGGTGCGGCCGTGTCCTGCCTTGGCCATTCGGATGCCGATGTGCGCGCGGCGCTGCATGACCAGTTGGACAAGATCGCCTTTGCGCACACGGGGTTTTTCACCACGGATGTCGCCGAAACCCTTGCCGACCTGCTGATCGCCGACGCGCCCGCAGGGTTGGACCGCGTCTATCTTGTCTCCGGCGGGTCAGAGGCGGTGGAGGCGGCGATCAAACTCGCCCGCCAGTATTTCATGGAAATCGGCCAGCCGCAGCGCCACCGTGTCATCGCACGGCGGCAAAGCTATCATGGCAATACGCTGGGCGCGCTGGCGGCGGGCGGCAATGCTTGGCGGCGCGCGCAATTCGCGCCTTTGCTGGCGGAGACCAGCCATATCGCGCCGTGCTACGAATACCGCGACCGGCAGGACGGGGAAACGCCCGAGGCTTACGGTCTGCGTGTCGCGGATGAGCTGGAGGCAGAAATCCAGCGTCTTGGCCCTGACACGGTCATGGCCTTTGTCGCCGAACCTGTTGTGGGTGCCACGATGGGGGCCGTGCCTGCCGTGCCGGGGTATCTCAAACGCATCCGCGAGATCTGCGACCGCCATGGTGTGTTGCTTATTCTGGACGAGGTGATGTGCGGCATGGGCCGGACCGGCCATCTTTATGCCTGCGCCGAGGATGGTGTCGCACCCGACATGCTCACCGTCGCCAAGGGGCTTGGCGCTGGCTATCAACCCATCGGCGCGCTGATCTGCACCGGGCGGATTTATGACGCCATCGCCGCGGGGTCGGGGTTTTTCCAGCATGGCCATACCTATATGGGCCACGCCATGGCCGCCGCCGGTGCCGGTGCCGTGCTGCGTGCGATTCGTGACCGGGGGCTGCTGCCACGCGTGCAACAGGCGGGCGAGACGCTGGATGCCGCCCTGCGCGCGCGGTTCGGCCAGCATCCGCATATCGGCGATATTCGCGGGCGCGGGCTGTTTCGCGGGCTGGAACTGGTCGCGGACCGTGAAACCAAGGCGGTGTTCGACCCCGCCCGCAAACTGCACGCCAAGATCAAGGCGGCGGCGATGGACGCAGGGCTGATCTGCTATCCGATGGGCGGCACGATTGACGGGCAGCGCGGCGATCACATCCTGCTGGCCCCGCCGTTCATCATCAGCGACGACCAGATCGGCGAATTGACCGACAAGCTGGCACAGGCCATTGACAGCGCCTTGGCCGCATGACGCGCCTGTTACCTTTGCCACAGATCATGGTCGCCCCCAACGGCGCGCGGCGCGGCAAGGCGGATCATCCGGGCCTGCCGGTTACCATCGCCGAAACGGTCGAGACTGCCCGCGCTTGCCGTGCCGCCGGGGCGGGTGCGCTGCATGCGCATGTGCGCGACGCGGATGGGGCGCATGTGCTGGATCCGGGGTTATATGCCGAACTGATCGCGGAAATGGCGCAGGCCGTGCCCGATATGCCCGTGCAGATCACGACCGAAGCGGCGGGCATGTTCACCCCCGCCGACCAGCGCGCCTTGCTGCGCCGGATCACACCCGAAGGTGTGTCGATTGCACTGGCCGAAATGCTGGCCGACGACGACCGCGCCGCCGCCCGCCGCTGCTATCATGGTCTGGCGGCGGCTGGCGTGGCCGTGCAGCATATTCTCTATGATACCGCGCAGGTCCGGCAGTTGGCGGATGAAATCGCGGCAGGCACCATTCCGCAGGATAACCTGTGCGTGCTCTATGTGCTGGGGCGGTACACGCCGGGCCAGGTCAGCGCGCCGGATGATCTGCTGCCGTTTCTGGCGGCGGCGCAGGATGCCGGCCTTGCCCCCGACTGGGGCATCTGCGCCTTTGGCCGGAACGAATCCGCCTGCCTCAAAGCCGCGCACAGCTTGGGTGGCAAGCTGCGGGTGGGGTTTGAAAACAACCTGACGATGGCCGACGGGACGCTGGCCAAAGATAACGCGGCGCGTGTCGCGGATGTGGTGCGCGCGATCAGCTGACCGCGATTAGCTGGGCAATCGGCCTGGTCTGTGCCGCGACCTGATCGCGCAGCGCCTTCAGCGTCATCGTGTCGTTGCGCACGAATTCCAGAAACATCTGGTTGAGATTGTTGAACAAAAGCGTCCCCACGGCCCGCGCATCCAGATCGGACCGCACATCGCCACGGTCTTGCAAGGCGATCACAAGATCGGTGACCTGTGCGGCAAGCCGCTGGTCCAATTCGAAATAGCGCCGCCCGTTTGGCGTGCCCGGCGCCTCGATCGCGAGGGCCATCGCGGTGCGCCACATTTCCTTGGACAGGTATTCCAGCGAATGGTCGTAATAGGAAAAGATCAGCGACAGCAGCGCCCCCGATACCCCGTGCGGCGGATTGCGGACGATGACCTGCCCTGCGGCAAGCACCTCTTCGACCTCCATCGCGACGCAGGCGATCAGGATATCGCCCTTGGTCTGGTAGTAGTTATAGACCGTCCCGACCGAGACTTCGGCGGTTTCGGCCAGATCCTCGATCCGGACGGCGCGATAACCGTCTGCCCGAAACTTGGTCACCGCTGCCTGCAAAATACGCCTTTCGCGGTCGGCTTTCTGTTTCTCGCGCAATCCGGACATCGGGTTCCTGTCAGTCGTTCGGGAAGATCTAAAATTAATGTTGACTATAAAGATGAATGACTTCAACTTTTTTATCAAGACAAACGCGCAAAGCGGTCACCACGACTTCAACCGGGAGAATGCATTATGAACAGACTGACTTCGACCCTACTGACCACGACCATCCTGACCGGCATGGCGGGTGCCGCCGCTGCACAGGACACGCTGAACGCGCTGGTCTGGTGCGACCACATGGACCCCGAACTGATCGCCCCGTTCGAGGCGGCCCATAACGTCACCGTCAACCTGCGCGAATACGAAGGGACGGGGGCGGCGCTCGCGCTGCTGGAACAATCCCGCCCCGGTGACTGGGACGTGCTGGTGATCGACGGGATCGACGTGTTCCGCGCGGTCGATGCGGGCATCCTTGCGCCGCTGCCTGCCGACCAGTTGCCCACCGCCGATTTCTTTCCCGAGGTGGTGATGGATGAGGTCAACACCATCGACGGTGTGACCTATGCCGTGACCGAGAAATTCGGCTACAACACGATTTCCTACAATGCCAACAACGTCGATCCGGCGGATATGGAGTCGCTGGCGACCGTCTGGTCGGAAAAATACGATGGGCGCATTTCGATCTATGATTACTACCTGCCCGTGATGGGCCTTGCCGCGCTCAGCGAAGGGATCGCCACCGCCGATATCAGCGCCGACACTCTGGATGCGCTGGGCGGCGTGATGACAACGATGCGGTCGCGCGCGGCAAGCGTCGCGGGTGTGGTCGCGGCCCAGACAGCATTGGCGACAGGCGAAGTTGATATCGTCGTGGGCGGTGGCGAATGGCTGACCGCCGTGCTGGCCGCCGAACAGCCCGAACTGACCTGGACGATCCCGTCCGAAGGTGCCGTGCGTTGGACCCAGTCGCTTGGCGTGGTCGAAGGCACGGCCAACCCCGAACTGGCGCTGGAATTCGTCAAATACATCGTCAGCCCTGAAGGGCAGGCGCGGCTGGCCACATCGTCCTGTTTCTGGGGGATGCCTGCCAATGCCGCTGCGGGTGAATTCCTGACAGACGAGCAGAAGGCCGTGCTGCGCTGGGACGATCAGCCCGATTATCTGGCGCGCACGCAGCTTTATCCGGCCCCGGATGAGGATCTGGATGTTGCGATGCAGGATCTCTGGCTCGACACGCTGGCGCAGTAATGTTCCCCACGGGCCAGCGCACAAAAGGCTGGGGCTTTGTCGCCCCGGCCCTGATCTGGACGCTGGCGTTCTTTATCGTGCCTTTCATCGTGATGGGCGCGATGAGCCTTGCGACCCTGGACGGGCGCACGCTGGTCTGGGGGGTGTCATTCGACAACTACGCCAGTTTGGCGGAGCGGCGTTTCCTGTGGCGTGCCATCGTTGTGTCACTGGAAATCACCGTGACGGTGACGGTGGTATCGGTCCTGCTGGCCTATCCACTGGCGTGGATCATCGCATTCAACGTGCCAAAGCGCTGGCAAAGGCTGGCGCTGCTGCTCGCGATCCTGCCGTTCTGGACGTCCTATGTCGTGCGGTCCTATGCGTGGCTTTTGGTGCTGGCGCGCGAAGGTGTGGTGAACCAGACGCTGACGAATATCGGGTTGATCGCTGAGCCGGTGACTTTGGCCAATACGCGTTTCGCCACGGTGACGGGGTTCGTGCATTTCTTCGTCATGCTGCTGACGCTGACGATCTATGCCAATCTGGTGCAATTGTCGCCCAATTACCGCCGCGCGGCACAGGATCTGGGGGCCTCGGCGTTCCAGACGTTCCGGCATGTGATCCTACCGCTGACCTTGCCCGGGATCGTGACGGGGGCGTTTCTGACCTTTGTGCTGTGTATCGGCGATTACGTGACGCCGCAGATCCTTGGCGGCAATACCGAACTGACCGTGCCGCAGGTCATCATGGTGCAACTGGGGCGCCGCGCGGATTTCCCGCTGGCGGCAGCCTTGGCCATCGTGCTGATGGGGATCGTGACGTTGGCCTATCTGGCCGCCGCCCGCTGGCTGAGGCTGGACCGGCTATGATGCGCGTCTTGCCTTGGGTCTATCTGGCTGCGGCCTTCGTGTTCATCTACCTTCCGGTCGGCACGCTGGTGCTGTTTTCGTTTCAGGACGGGCGCTTGCCTGTGCCGCCCTTCAACGGACCCAGTTTGCGCTGGTATGGCGACGTGCTGGGCGATGCCCGTCTGATGGCGGCGCTGGTCAATTCGGTGGGAGTGGCGTTTGTCTCCTCGACCATCGCGGTGACGCTGGGGTTTCTGGCGGCTTACGGCCTTGCGCGGCATCACTTGCCCGGGTCGGCGCTGATCCGGGGGCTGCTGATCGCGCCGCTGACCGTCAGTTACCTGATCGTGGGGCTTGGCCTGCTGATCGTGCTGACGCAGGCGGGGTTCGGGCTGTCGCTGGTCACGGCGGGGATCGGGCATGTGGTCATCAACCTGCCGCTGGCCTTTGCCATCATCTATGCCGCGATGGGGGCGCAACAGCAAAACGCCGAACGCGCCGCGCGTGATCTGGGCGCGAACGAGGCGCGGGTGATCCTGCTCGTCACTGTGCCGATGCTGGCGCCTGCCGTCGGGGCGGCGTTTTTCCTGTCGATGACGTTCAGCTGGGACGAATTCATCATCGCCTTCCTGTTGACCCGGTTCGATGTGACCTTGCCGGTGGAAATCTGGTCGCTGTTGCGGTCGGGCCTGTCGCCACGGCTGAATGCGATTGGCAGCTTCGTGTTCCTGATCTCGGTTGCCTTCGTCCTGCTCCTCGAACTTTTGATCCTTCGGAAACGCAAATGACCGCCCCAGTGATCCTGTCCGGCCTGAACCATTGGTTCGGCACCTACCACGCCCTGCGCGACATCGACCTGTCGATTGAGGCGGGCGAATATGTGGCGCTGCTCGGGCCGTCGGGCTGTGGCAAGACCACGCTTTTGTCGGTCCTGGGCGGGTTCATCGCGCCAAGCGAGGGCGTCGTCACCATCGGTGGTCGCGACATGACCCATGTGGCCCCCGCCAAGCGGCCCACGACCACGATGTTTCAGGACTACGCCCTGTTTCCGCATATGTCCTTGCGCGACAATGTGGGCTTTGGCCTGCGGATGGCGGGGATGGGCAAGGCCGCGCGGCACGCACGGGCCGAGGCGCAACTCGCGCTGGTCGGTCTGGCCGATGCGGCGGGCAAGCGGCCGCATGAACTGTCTGGTGGGCAACGGCAGCGGGTGGCGCTGGCGCGGGCGCTGGCGGTGGAACCCGATGTGTTGTTGCTGGATGAACCGCTTGGGGCGTTGGATTTGAAACTACGGCGCAGTATGCAGGATGAGCTGAAAGCGATCCAGCGCCAGGTCGGCACGACCTTCGTCCATGTCACCCATGATCAGGAAGAGGCGATGGCGATTGCCGACCGCATCGTCGTGATGAACCAAGGCCGGATTGAGGATCAGGGCCCCCCCGCCCGCATCTATCGCCAGCCTGCGAGCCTGTTTGCTGCCGACTTCATGGGCGAGATCAATCATATTCCGGCGAAAGTGACGGGGGCAGGGGTTGAAACGCCATTCGGGACCTTGCCTGCCAGCGGCCAGCTGCAAGGCCCCGCTGTGGTCTGTATCCGGCCAGAGGCGATTGGCACGGGCGGCGCTGCCATCCCGCTCGGGTCCGCGACGGTGCGCGATGCGGCGTTTTTCGGCACGCATGTGCGCGCGCATCTGATTCCTGACGTTGCCCCCGATCTGGTGCTGACGGCGCATCTGCCGCCGGGTTCTGTGCCCGGCGTAGGCGACAGGCTGGATTTGTCAGCCAGTGCGGATACGATCAGCGTGTTTGCAAAGGAATAGGTCATGGACCGTGCCCGCCCCGAAGACTGGTATCGTGTGCAAAAGATCAGTGATGGCATTTCGCTGATCGACGAACCTTTTATCCAGCCTTTCTATCGCTGCAACATGTGGCACGTGCGCGGGCGCGACCGCGATATGCTGGTGGATAGCGGAATGGGCGTTGTGTCCCTGCGGGAATGGGTGCCACTGGTCACCGAACGCGCATTGACGGCGGTGGCGAGCCATACGCATTTCGACCACATCGGCTGCCACCACGAATTTCCCGACCGCTGTGTGCACCGGCTGGAGGCTGATCTGCTCGCCAACCCCACGCGGACAGCAACCCTGGCCGATCCATATGTCACGGACGACATATTCGACTGCCTTCCGCCCGCGCCCTATGAATCCGCCACATATCAGGTGAAGTCTGCCCCCACGACGCGCCTGCTGGAGGATGGCGATATCGTCGATCTGGGCGACCGCCATTTCGAGGTGATCCACACGCCCGGCCATTCCCCCGGCGGCATCGCCCTGTGGGAAGCGGCGACAGCTACGCTGTTTTCGGGTGATATCGTCTATGACGGCCCGCTGATCGAGGATACCTATCACGCCGATGCGGCGGATTATCATGCCTCCATGGTCCGGCTTTATGACCTGCCCGTGCGCGTGGTGCATGGCGGGCATTTCGGCAGCTATGACGGCGTGCGGCACCGCGCGATCATCCGCGCGTGGCTGGACGGCAGGGAAGGCTAGCCGTTCAGATCCGGCAACAGGCGCTTGTGCTTGCGGAGTTCCGTTACGACCGCGCCAAAGGTGGTCAGGCCACGCGCTTCGAGCATCGGGATCATCCGCAGAAAGATATCGCGCGTGGCAATGGCATCGCCGACCGCTGTGTGGCGATGTTCGTCCAGCAACGTGATGCCCAGTCGCTTGGCCAGTTCGTCCAGCGTGTGCCCTTCGGTGATCCCGAACAGGATGGCGGACAGCAGCACCGTGTCCAATACCGGATGGTCGAATTTCACCCCGATCCTGGGCGCATAGCGGTGAAAGAACGACAGATCGAACGGTGCGTTATGCGCGACCAGCACCGCATCGCGGGCAAAGCTGTGAAACCTGCGCCCGGCCTGCACCATGTCGGGGGCGTCTTTCACCATGGCGTCGGTGATCCGGTGGACGGCGGTGGAACTTGCGGGGATCGGGCGGCCCGGATTGACGAGGATGTCCAGCACCTCGCCCGGCGCCTGCTGGCCGTTCACGACGCGCAGGGCGCCGATCTGGACGACTTCATCCTTGTTGGGCAGAAATCCGGTCGTTTCAGTGTCGAACACCACATAGGTCAGGTCGCGCAGCGGCACGTCCTCGATATCGCGGGTTTCGGTGCGGGTCGTCATGTCGAAATCGAAAACGACAGGGCGGGCGGGGCTTGCCTCGCGCGGGACAGGAAAGCTGAGCATATAGCCTTGCCCCTCGCCCAGATCATGCAGACTGACATCCAGCAACCGCGCGCCATCTGCGGTGGCGATCTGCTGGTCCAGCGTCGCGCGTCCGCTGTCGGCAAGGTTTGCCAAGGCGGCGCGCAGATAGGTTTCGTCGAAATAGTCGAACACCTTTTGCCCCAGCCCCAGATGGTGCTGGTCATCCAGCATCAGCGCGGCATGGCCATCGTAAAGCGCGATGCGGTGGTCGGGGCTGACCATCAGCACGGCGGCGGGGATGGCGGAGAGCAGGCGCGTCAGATGTTCGCGTTCGGCCGACAGCCTGCTTGTCGATCGGGCGAGGTGATCATCCGCCTCGGTCCGCGCATTGGCCAGCCGCGAGGTCAGCGCCGCCGCCGCCTGCGCCAGATCGCCAAGGTGGCGCGCCATATCGGCGTCGATCCCGCGGCGCATGTCGGTCGCGGCATGGGCCTGCATCGCGGCGGCCAATCGTTCCATCGGGCGCGCAACCAGATCGTCGACGATGAACCACGCGAGCGCGCAAATCCCCAGGATCGTGAACCCCGCCATCAGGCCCGCGCTGACCAGCGCGGCACGCGGATCGGCATGGTCAAGCCGCGCTTCGGCCATCATCAGCGCACCGGCCACAGCACCGATGCAGGCCAAAGCCAGAACGGCAAACAAGGCCAGTGTGCGTTGACGGGGGCGAAGCCTGTCGATCATCCGGCGGAGCTTTCACAGACGGCGGCGGTAGCAGGATCGTCAAGGCCGGTCTGGTCCCAGCGCGCCACCTGCACTGTGCCGTCGTCGTTGAACAAGGCGTCATCCTCCAGCAAGGCTGACCGCCCCTGCACACAATCAAACAGCGCGGTGCGGAACTGCACCGGCTGCCAGCGTTCGAAGAACACCACATTGGTCAGCCGCAGGTCCGGCACATTGGGGTTGCGCTGCGCGCCTGCCACGTTGACGGCGGCAAAGCGGTGGACATACGGCACCAGATAGGTCCAAGGGCTGAACGGCGCGGAAAAATCCACGGTCGAGATCACCTCATAGCCTTCGGGCAGCAGGGTCAGGGTGCGCGGATACCAGCGATATTCGCTGGTCAGGCTCATCGCGATCATACCCAGACCGGCAAGGGCCGGCACGATCCAGCGCGGCAGGCGGCGCCCTGTCAGGCGGTTCAGGATCAGCGCGAGACCGGCGGCGGCAAAGCCCGCGGCGACGATACTGATGATGTCGACATACATTCCAAGTTCCTTTGGTTTTATCGGATCATCCGATGACGCCGCGCCCTTGGGTCACGGCGGATTGCATGGTGCGCACGACGACGAAAGCGTCGCGCAGATGGCTGCGTTCGAATTCGGACAGCACGTTGGGTGACATGAAGTTATCCGGCTTCTTGCCCGCGCGGATCAGGGTGGCCTGATGGTCCAGCCGCGCCTGCGCGATCAGGTCATAGGCATCCAGCAGGTCGCGCCCGCCTTCCTGACTGATCTGGCCCGCGCTATGGGCGGCGGCGATCCGCGCGCGGGTGTTGGCACTGTCCAGCTGGCCGCGCAGCGCATAGATCCGCCCCAGGTCGACGACAGGGATCACCCCGTTCATCTTCATATCGATATGGTTCTTGTGTTCGCCGCTGCGCACTGTCGCAAAGCCGCGCAACAGCCCCAGCGGCGGCGTATGCTTGAGCGAGTTCGACACCATATGCGCGACAAAAATCGAATTGCGCGCGGCGAGTTCCAGCGTCTCGCGCTGCAGGTCCGCGAAAAGGGTCCTTGTGCCGCCAATCGGGCGCAGGTCGAACATGACCGATGCCAGCACCTGCGCCTCGGTGCTGGGTGTGTCGATCCAGCGCCGGAAATAGCTGCGCCAGACATGCAAAGGCTGACACCAGCGCGGATTGGTCGCCATCATGTCGCCGGGGCAATAGAAATAGCCCGCCTGATCCAGCCCGTCGCTGACATATCTGGCCAGCGCCGCGAAATAGGGCATGTCGGCCTCGGTGACGCTGTCGTCCAGCATCAGGCAATTGTCCTGATCGGAAATGCCGGTCTGTTCCTGCCTCCCCTGCGACCCGCAGGCCAACCACAGATAGGGCACAGGCGGCGGCCCCAACTTTTCCTCGGCCTGTGCCAGTAGGCGGCGGGTCACTGCATCGGCGATATCGGTGATCAGGCGGGTGACCGTTTCGTGCCGGTTGCCCGCGCCCACCAGTTGCACCAGCAGTTGCGGGATGCGCGCGGTGACGGCGGCCATATCTGCAGGCGTGGTGGCGCGCACCACATCGCGTACCAGCGAGGCAGAGTTCGTGGCCTGAAACCGCGTCAGGTTGGTCTGCGTGACGATCCCCACCAGATTGCCCTGATCGACGACAGGCACATGGCCGAACCGGCGTTCCATCATCATGTGCAGCACGTCCGACCCGATGGCCGACGGCGGCAAGGTGTCGGGATCGGCGGTCATGATCCGGCTGACGGGCAGGCCGGTGTCCAGCCCTTCGGCCACGACGCGGTTGTTGATGTCATGCAGCGTCACGATTCCCGCAAGGCGGCTGTCTTGCATCACCGGCAGGCAGGATATCCGGTGCTGGCGCATCAGCTTGGCAGCATCCGTGATCGTGTCATCGGCGGTGCAGGTGACGGGATTGCTGGCCATCAACTGATCGACACGGGTCTCGGTCAGCGTGGCGGGGCGGGTCGCATCCGCCGCATCCCGCGTCCTGCCACGGGTAAAGAAACGGTGCGCACCGGCGTCGGCGGCGATCATGTCGTGGAACGCCGCGGCGGGCAGCAGCAGCAATTCGCCCTCGCTCAATGCGCGGGCGGTGGTTTCCGTCCGGCCTTCGCGCATTAGCCCGCGTTCGCCAAAGGAGTTGCGGCTGCTCAGTTGGGACACGATCTCGCCGCTGTCGGTCGTGATCTCGACCTGACCGTCAAGGATCACGTAAATCCCTTTGGAGGGCGTCCCGTAGGCATAGATCAGGTCATCCTGCGCCATCGGCACGCGGATGAATTGCGTCAAAACGCGTTGGAAATCAGTGTCCGAGAGACTGTCATAAGGGTGGATCGACAAAAGAAACCGGCGCAGATCAAGCATGGATCGGGGCATCTGATGTATCCTCGTCCGGCCCAACGCAGGGCAGCGGACGTCTGAAAAGGGAAAGCGGGCAGTCCTCGCGAACTGCCCGCCCTGTGGTCTTAGTGAGCGGTTGCCGCGCCCGCGCCTTTTGGCACGCGGATCGATTCAACCAGTTCCTGGATCTCGCGTGGCGGTGCCTTTGTGATCGCAGAGACCAGATAGGCAGAGCCGAAGTTCAGGATCGCGCCGATCGTCCCGAAGGACAGAGGAGAAATACCGAACAGCCAGTTGGCAGGAATGTTTTCGTACGTCGCCGTGCCGGGGATGAAGAACCAGCCCAGGTACAGGAAGATGTAGACCGACGTTGTGACCAGACCCACCAGCATGCCGACGATTGCGCCTTCCTTGTTCACACGCTTGGAGAAGATCCCCATCATGAGCACAGGGAAGATCGTCGCCGCAGCCAGACCGAAGGCCAGTGCCACCACCTGAGCCGCAAAGCCCGGAGGGTTGAGGCCCAGCCATGTCGCCAGCACGATCGCAAAGCCCATCGAAATCCGCGCGGCCAGAAGCTCGCCTTTTTCGGTGATGTTCGGATTGATCGAGCCTTTGATCAGGTCATGCGAGATCGCGGACGAAATCGCCAGCAGCAGACCTGCTGCCGTTGACAGCGCCGCCGCCAGACCGCCTGCCGCCACCAGTGCGATCACCCAGCCCGGAAGCGCTGCGATCTCTGGGTTTGCCAGAACCATCATGTCGTTGTCGATCTTAGTCAGTTCGTTGCCGGCCCAGCCACGTTCGGCTGCGATGGCCTGCATCCCTGCATTGCCTTCGTTGTAGTACTGGATCAGGCCATCGCCATTCTTGTCTTCGAAGCTCAACAGCCCGGTATTGGCCCAGGTGTTGATCCACGACAGTTCAGGATTGGTGTTGATCTGCTCCAGCGAGATCGCGTCGCCGTCCAGCGCATTGCCTTCCACAGCACTTGGCCAGAACGTTGTCGTCAGGTTCAAAC
>DAISXL010000003.1:0-1057 GCA_036825855.1 Yoonia sp. | reverse complement strand
TCCAGCGCATTGCCTTCCACAGCACTTGGCCAGAACGTTGTCGTCAGGTTCAAACGCGCCATCGACCCCACGGCAGGTGCCACGGTGTAAAGCAGTGCGATGAAAACCAGCGCCCAACCTGCCGACCAACGTGCGTCGGCCACTTTTGGCACGGTGAAGAAGCGGATGATGACGTGTGGCAGACCGGCGGTGCCGATCATCAGCGACATCGTGAACAACACCATGTTCAGCGTCGAAGTCGTATGCGACGTGTATTGCGTGAACCCGAGTTCGGTCACGACCTGATCGAGTTTCGACAAGAAGGCGACGTCGCCCCCTGTCGGTGCATAACCACCCAGCAGACCCAGCTGCGGCAGGAAGTTGCCTGTGATCTGCAAGGAGATGAAGATCGCGGGAATCGTATAGGCCACGATCAGAACGCAATACTGCGCCACCTGCGTATAGGTGATGCCCTTCATCCCGCCGAACACCGCATAGGCGAAAACGATCGCCGCACCGATGTAAAGGCCGGTATCCGTCGACACTTCGAGGAAGCGCGCGAAGGTCACGCCCACACCGCGCATCTGGCCGATCACATAGGTCACCGAGATGACGATCAGGCAGACGACGGCGACAAGCCGTGCACCGTTGGAATAGAACCGGTCACCGACGAATTCGGGCACTGTGAACTTGCCGAACTTGCGCAGGTAAGGGGCCAGCAGCAGTGCCAGAAGCACGTAACCGCCTGTCCAGCCCATCAGGAAGGACGATTGCGTATAGCCGCCCGCAGGCGCCAGCGCGATGATCCCCGCCATCGAGATGAACGACGCCGCCGACATCCAGTCTGCCGCCGTCGCCATGCCGTTCATGACAGGGGGAACACCCTGCCCGGCCGCATAGAATTCCGCCGTCGAGCCCGCACGGGCCCAGACCGCGATGCCGATGTAGAGCGCAAAGGATGCACCGACCACCAGCAGGTTGAGTGTATACTGATCCATTTTGTCCCTGTCCCTTTTGCTTATTCCTCGACGCCGAATTCAGCGTCGAGCTTGTTCATGCGCCAGGCGTAGAAAAAGAT
>DAISXL010000002.1:0-45727 GCA_036825855.1 Yoonia sp. | reverse complement strand
ACAGAGCTGATCCATCTGCAACGCACCATGGTCGTCGTCGAAGGTGTGGCGCGGTCTTTGGACCCACGCATGAACATCTGGGAAGTCGCCAAGCCCGTGGTCGAAGATTACATCAAGCAAAGCATCGGGCCAAAGGCGCTGCTGCGCGATCTGGCACGGACGGCGATGATCCTGTCACGTTTTGGCCCGCAATTGCCGCGCCTTGCAGAACAGGCGCTGATCCGATTGAACAACCCGCCACCGGAACCAAAACCCCAGCGCCGCGTCGCGCGACTTTCGTGGATGGCGCTTGGTGGTGTCATCGTCGGCGCGGCAATGTGGCTTGGACAAGCGATCTAGAGAAGGCCGTTCCGTCTGCGACCTCGGTCGGCCAGGCTTCGCATCACCTGTTTCGGTATTCTCTGCGCTTCACCACAGGCCGCTGCCTTCACCACGCAGGCCAAAATCCTGATCTCCTTGCACGAAAAACAGATCGCTTGGCATGCCCCACTCGGCCCAGAAAAGGGTCCGCGGCCTATCGCTTGACCCGATGAAGTAGCAGCGTGCCGCCTGTTGGCCGTATCAAGGAGCGGCTTGTCGTGAAATCAACGCCGATATCGCTCTGATGCGCCCGCCGCCAACCGCGTCACCGGTGACCCAATCAGCTTGGTGCGCGCAGCGCGGTGACATTGCTGACCGGCACCGCGATGCCGCCCTCAAGGATCAGGCCCGCCTGACCCTGGTCCGAGCGTATCTCTGTCACCTTGCTATAGACCTCTACGGCCGTTTCTTCGATCGGCTGTCCGTCAAGAAGATTGACGAAGGTAAAATCATAAACGCCCGCAGGCAATGGAAAACCCCCAGCGCCAAGGCCGTTCCACTGCACGGGGTCGGTGGTCGCCGGGCTGGCAAAGCGCTGCACCTCGACGCCGCTGGCGTTGCGCACGATAATCTCGCCGCCGTTCGCCCCGGACACAGGCCGCGGATAAAGTTGCACAGGCGTTCCGTCGAAAGACACCGGCACTGCGACACGCACGTCCTTGCCGACCCACCCCGCTAGATCGGCAAGCCCGGCCACGCCCATTTGCGACGACAGCGACCGCAACAGGTCATTTGTGAGAACCGCCTGCTCGACGCCCGAAAATGTCGCAAGCTGGGTCGCGAAATCGGTCGATTCCACGGGGTTCAGCGGATCCTGGTTCTTCATCTGGGCGGTCAGCATCCGCAAGAACGTGTCAAAGTCGGAACTGATCTTCGGGCGGGTGACAGGTTGGGTCGTATCGGTGACGGTGGGGCGAATGGTTTGTGCGATATCCATGTTTTTTCCTCAGAGGCGCAGATCAAGGCCGATAGTGACGCGCGTCGCATGAACGGGGGTGGCCTCTGCCCCGTCTGCAAGGCCATCGGGTGTAGGGGTGGCCGGGCCGGTATCGCGGTCTTGTCTTTGCGGCGCGCGATCCCCGCCGAAATCGAAGGACACGTCACTATAGCCAAGGTTGCGGAACTCCTGAGCCAGCGCATCGATATGGCGGCGGAGCAAATCCGCTGTTTCGGGACGTTCGGCCAGAATATGTACCATCAGCGTTCCGTCGGTCGAGGCCATGCTCATCCGCACGCGACCCAGCTCTTCGGGGTTCAGTGCGATTTCGGTCGGCTGCCCCGGCACTTGCGTAACGCTCACTGCGATCTGTTGGGCGACGTGGCGTGCAAGTCCCTGTTGCGGCTGATCGGCGGGTTTGGCACCCGTACCCTGCACCGCGCGTTCGATCGCAGCGCCAAAAGGAGAATCGGACACATCCGCGCCAAAAGGGAGGGACGCCGTCCCCTCTGTCGGCATGGTGGTCCCCGCCATGAAATCACGCAGGACGATGCCGGTCTTGATGGCCCGCGCAGGCGCATCAGGCGCGGTGGTCGCCTGCAAAGGTGATGCAGCCACCTGAGCCGGCGCAATGACAGGGTCAATCGCGCGGGCGACCGGAGCCACGCTCTTGGTGATCTCGACAGTCTCGACCTGCATCTTTTCCGCAACCGGTAACGTACGGCCTGCAATGCCTTCGTCAGGTATCATTCCCTTTTGCGGCGGCACAACTCTGACAGGCATCGTCAGCGCGGCGGCTTCCCCCGGAGGCGGCGGCACGGCAGGCGCCTGTTCGGCCATCATCCGCACCACGAGCCGCTGCGCCAGCGTCGGAGGCACCCGCGTTTCAACCCCGACAGGCAAGACGCCGGGGGCTTTCCGGCCCTCTTCCGCCAGAACAACCGCCGCAGGCAAATCGACGCCCGGCGCCATGTTGTCCTCAGGAAAAATGGCGGAAAGGAGAGGCATTTCATCGTTCAGATCTTCGCCCGTCACGTCAGCCAGATCTTCCCCCGCGGGCGGCGCGACTGGTGCGATGTCCGGTATCTGCGGCGCAAGCGTGTCGCCCTCCAGAATGATCTGGTCGGTCGCTGCAAGGTCACTTTCGGTCAGGTCATCTGCCATGCCGTCAAGCAGCAGACGGAAAGCATCGCCACCAGCCAAGACCGGCACGATGGTCGGTGTCGCCGTCGGGCTGGATGCAGTGGGAATCACAAGGGGCAACAACATTGGGCGTCCTGTCTTCACTCTCGACCGCTTTTTCCCACAAGAAACTTACTGAATGTTTACGGCTGTCGCGCAGTCTGGAAAAAATGACCTGACGGAGCTGGACATGACGATCATCCCTGTATTGCCCCCGCCGCGCGGACCAATTGTGTTGCCTGACGCGCTGAACACAGATGCGCGGCTGCGCGAAGCCGCGCAGAAACTCGAAGCCACATTTCTGGCCGAGATGCTGAAATCCGCCGGCCTGGGGGCCAGTCGGGCATCTTTTGGCGGCGGCATCGGCGAAGACCAGTTCTCTTCGTTTCTGCGCGAGGCGCAGTCGATGGAAATGGCGAAATCGGGCGGCATCGGCCTTGCCGAATCGCTGTTCAATGCCATGAAGTTGACCGTCGATGCGTGACAGTCCCGTCATTGATCTGGTGGCGCTTCTTGATCGTGAAAATGCAGCGATCATTGCGGGTGACTATGCAACGCTGGACGAGCTCGCGATCGCCAAGCAACAATTGTTTGACGCGCTGTCAGGCACGCCGATCCCCAAGGCTGAACTGCGCGTCATCGCGGCGAAACTTGATAAAAATCAGATGCTCCTTGCAGCAGCCATCAAGGGGATCGGCGCAGCGCGCAGCAGGTTGGCAGCCCTGCGCGCGGTCCGCGATGGTTTGCAGGTCTATGATCGGTCAGGGCATTTCGCAACCACGCCGCTGACCCGGCCAGAACTGGTGAAGAAGGCTTGAATTAAATCAAATGCGCGGTGTTTCGACCGGCGGCATTAATGCGTTGTTCAGGCTGCAGGGGATATCTGAACGGGACTGCCCGAATGGCAGTGTGACGGGCCCAAGAAAGCCCCCAGTTACGTCAGAATGGCGCGTCAATCTGCGAATCTGCAGTTTTCTGAACCAACTTGGCGCAAAGCGCCCCTAAAAGGACCGACATTCATGTCCAGTATTCTGACGAACAACGGCGCGATGGTTGCGCTGCAAACGCTCAAGTCCATCAACAACGACCTGTCCAAAACGCAATCAATGATTTCAACCGGCAAAGAAGTCGGTTCCGCAAAAGACAACTCGGCCGTCTGGGCGATTTCCAAGGTGATGGAATCGGACGTCCGTGGCTTCAAAGCCATTTCCGAAAGCCTCTCGCTCGGGCAATCTTCGGTGGCCGTGGCGCGCAACGGCGCCGAAACGGTAACCGACCTGCTCACATCGATGAAAGAAAAGATCGTTGCAGCCCAAGGCAAGAACGTTGACCGCACCAAATTGCAGGCCGATATCTCTGCATTGACCGACCAGATCAAATCGGTGGTCGGCGCAGCACAGTTCAACGGACTGAACCTGCTGAAAGGCACCGAGGATGTGGACGTGCTGTCATCGCTCGACCGTGCCAGCGACGGCACCGTGACAGCCAACAACATCACCGTCGCCCGCGAGGACCTCAGCTTTGACGCCGGCGTCTATGGCACAGGCGCCGATCTCAGCGCGAACGTCACCACCACACTGGGCGGCAACCTTTCGGCCGCTGGCACAGGCGACGCATTCTCTAACGGCGCAAACCAACTGGGCGCGACGGTGGCCGGCACCATTCTTGCAGGCGAAACCTACACGTTCCAGATCGCGGGCAAGACGGCAAGCTTCGTGACGACAACAACTGCGGTCAACGATCTCGCCTCGGGCTTGACAGCCGCAATCAACGCAGCCGGCATCGAGGGCGTGACCGCAGGCGTGACCGGCGCTGTGATCACGATCAACTCTGTATCGAAATTCGACGATGTGACGGTGAACACCAGCGGCAGCGGGGCGGCGACTTTTGCCCTGCAGGCAAACGGTGTCACGGCAGCTGCAGCAACCACCAATACACAAGTCATCACCGCGCGCGCGTCGCAATTGGAGTTTTCGACAACCGCAGGGGTGCTGGAAGGTGACGGCTACCGCGCAACGATTGCCGGCAGGAACTTTGACTATATCGCCGGAAAGGGCGAGACATTCGAAGATGTCGCGCGCGGCCTGAAGTCCATCATTGACGGTGCTGGCCTTGCCAACATTTCGACCAACGTCCGTCAGAACGCAACGACCGGGGCATGGGCCTTGCAGATCGACAATGACGGCGCAGCGCTGACATTGACGGATGCCGGTCGCGCGGGCGGTGAGGCAACAGGCGGTCTGGTGGGGCTGGATTCTCTCGATGTCACCTCCGAGGACACTGTCGGAGCAGCATTGTCCAACATCGAAACGATGATCAACACGTCAATCGACGCCGCCGCCGCGTTCGGTTCCAGCCAGGGCCGGATCGAGACACAGTCGAACTTCATCTCGCAACTGACAGATTCGCTGCGCTCCGGCATCGGCGCCCTTGTCGATGCGAACATGGAGGAAGCCTCCGCACGCCTGCAGGCGTTGCAGGTGCAGCAGCAGCTTGGCGTACAATCGCTGTCGATCGCGAACCAGGCACCACAGACGATCCTGTCGCTCTTCCGGTAAAGCCGAAAGAGCGGGCGGTGCCAATTGAACGGCACCGCCCAAACCGCCCTGCCAAAAACAGCAGATAGTTCAGCAAAAGTCCTGAAAGGACCTCTCTCGTGAACGCCATTGAACATGCCCGCCAAGCCTATGCTCCGACCCAGATGGCGATCCGCACGGACCGTGCGATCGAATCTCAACTGCTCAGCCAGATTACAGCCCGATTGCGCCGCAGCCTTGCAGATCAAACCGTCAACTTCCCTGCCCTCGCCGCCGCAATTTACGACAATCGCCGAATATGGGTGACACTGGCGACAAGTGTCGCGGATAATGAAAATCACCTGCCCGCCGCATTGCGCGCACAGTTGTTCTACCTCGCCGAGTTTACCGAGCATCACAGCAGGAAGGTCCTGCGTGGCACCGCGGACGTGCAGGCCCTTGTCGATGTCAATACAGCCGTCATGCGTGGCTTGAACGGTCAGGTTGGTGCGTGATGTCGGGACTTGTCTTGAAACTCAACCCCCGCGAACGGATCCTCGTCAACGGTGCGGTGATCGAAAATGGTGATCGACGCACGCGATTGTCCATTTTGACACCGAACGCGAATATCCTGCGTTTGCGCGACGCCATTCGCCCAGACGAGGTGAATACGCCGGTGCGGCGGGTCTGTTACATCGCCCAGTTGGCGCTGTCAGGCGATGCCGCACCTGCGGATGCCCGCCGCCAATTGCTGCTAGGGATCGAACAACTCAGCCAGGCGCTGCGTGACGATGACAGCAGGAGCAACCTGGGCGCGGCAACAAGCGCCGTGATGGAAAATGATTTTTACCGCACGCTCAAGTCTTTGCGCACACTTCTGCCAAGAGAAGCGCGCCTGCTGGCAACGCCCTCATCATGAGCTTCGTCCCGGTTGTTCCACTCTCTGGATACGGCGGTTGGCGATTTCTCGAGCGCACCCTCGAACCCCAGCAAGCCGCCTTTGCAAAAAGCCAGCCGGTTGTGCGCGCGACCGATTACTTCCGGGACAACATCGCAAAAATCAGAACAGCAGAGGATCTGGTCAACGACCGTCGTCTTCTGTCCGTTGCCTTGGGCGCGTTTGGTCTTGATGATGACGTGAATAACCGGTTTTTCATCCGTCGCGTTCTGGAAGATGGGACGATCAACGAAAATGCCTTGGCGAACAGGCTGGCCGACAACCGCTATGCGGACCTCAGCCGCGCCTTTGGTTTCGGCGATCGACCGATCCCGCGTACGATTTCGTCCGGGTTTGCGGCAGATATGATCGACCGCTTTGAAAGGCGACAATTCGAAAAAGAGGTCGGAAAGCAGAACAACGACCTGCGCTTGGCATTGAACCTAGAATCGGGGCTCGCTGACATATTGCAGCGCAACGCGGGCGACGGGGCGCGCTGGTTCTCGATGATGGGCAATGCCCCTTTGCGTAAGGTTTTCGAGACGGCCTTGGGGTTGCCGTCCAGTATTGCCAGTATCGATATCGACAAGCAGCGCGACATCTTCCAGTCACGCGCGCAATCCGCCTTCGGGACGAGAACACTGGCGGACCTTGCGGAACCAGCGCAGCAGGAAAAGCTGATCCGGCTGTTTCTGATCCGGTCGGAGGCCGCACAATCCAGCGGGATATCCGGCGCCTCGGCAGCGCTGACCTTGCTGCAATCTTCGCCACGCATCGGGCGCCTAGCGTGACACCGTAGAGCGAAGGAAGGTTGCGTCCGTCAATGACCGTTGTCGGCGGACCGGAGCGACACTGCTTTGGCGGCGGCCCGACAGTCCGGCGGTTGCACGCGGAACGTTTGGACCGCGACATTGCCACCCCGCCAAAGCGACGACGATCGCAACAGGCGCGGACGGACAAGTGACAACAGAGCGTTACGCCGACACCAGATCCCGCGTAGTTGATGACCAAGGACCGCCGCGGCAAATTAGCCAAAGGTGCTTTTCATTTCGCCGATGCCCCCCGCCAGAGCCTGTCGCAGTTTCGCGAAATGCGCCAATGTACCGCGCTGGTCCTTGATTGTCAGAAAGCTATCGAGGGCCGGGTAACAGTTGATTGCCGCGTCGATCGCTTTGTCGGACCCCGCCGCATAGAGCCCGGCCTGAATCATTAATGCAGATCGCTGATAGGCAGCAAGATGCGCACGCGCCTGCCCGATCATCGCGTTTTCCTGGGGGCTGGCCGCCGCCGGCAAAGCGCGCGAGACGGACCGCAAGACATCAACTGCCGGGAAACGCCCTCTTTCGGCAATCTCGCGGTCAAGGACGATGTGCCCATCGAGCACCCCGCGCAACATATCGGCGACGGGTTCTTCCATATCGGACCCCGCGACCAGAACCGAAAAAACCGCCGTGATATCGCCCATGTCGCCCCCGCCGGGGCCAGCGCGTTCACAAAGACCAGCGATCGCGGCACTTGTCGACACGGGATAGCCGCGCAGATTGGCCGGTTCGCCGCCAGCGACCGCAACTTCGCGATGCGCCTCGCAGAAACGGGTGACCGAATCGATGATCAGCAGGACCTGCTTGCCCATATCGCGAAAATGTTCCGCGACCGTCATCGCCGCCAAGGCGCAGCGCCGCCGGACCTGCGGCGCACGGTCCGACGTGGCGGCAATAACGACTGATTTCGCCATGCCAACCGGCCCAAGCACATCCTCGACGAAATGGCGCAGCTCGCGCCCGCGTTCGCCGACGAGGCCAATGACGATGACATCCGCCGCGTTCCCCCGGGCCAAATCACCCAACAAGGTCGATTTGCCAACGCCAGAGCCTGCAAACAGCCCCACACGCTGACCGCGCACAATCGGCAAAAGCGTATTGAAAACAGCGAGATCGGTATCGAGACGCGCCCCAAGTCCACGCCGGTGCTGCGGCGCAGGTGGCGCAGAGCGTAAAGAGCGCGGCACAGGCCCCGGCAACAGGCTTCGCTGATCAAGCGGGCAACCGTCAGGGTCGATCACCCGCCCGATCCATGTTTCATCAGGCGCAAAAGGCTTTGGCGCGTCGACGATCACACGGTCGCCGATCGCGACACCATCGACCGCACCATCCACCAGCACATGCGCCACCCCGGGGTCGAGGCGCACAATTTCGCCCGTCAGCCGGATCTGCCGCGCAAGAATGCGGACCCGGTCGCCAATCTGGACATCGGTTGGCAAGGCCGCGATCTGCACCGTTCCGCCCGCGACGCCGCAAACACGCCCGCCCGCATGAACGGGATCAAGCCGCACAACAACGTCGCGCACCCGATCAAGAAGATTATGAGGCATGTTGGCTTCCTTTTGCTGAACCGCACACCTGTTCTTAAGGAATCGCCCTTAATCAATGATTGAAACCAGCAGAGGAGAATCCTCAATGTATCAATCACTGGAGCTGTTCCAGACCGCCGGTGCCATGGCCCGCCACGCAGGTGCGCGGCAGGCCGTCGTGACGCGCAACATCGCGAACGCCGACACACCCGGCTATCGCGCGCAGGAAATCGCGCCGTTCCGCGATGTCTATGGCAGCGATCCCGCAATGGCGATGCGCCAGACCCGGCCCGGCCATCTTGCTCCCGACACGGCGTCCTTTGCCGCGCGACCTGTCGCGGTGCAGGGCGAACCTTCACCCAACGGCAACACTGTCTCGCTCGAGGATGAGATGCTGGCATCGGTCGCGGTAGCACGCGAACACAGCCGCGCATTGGCCATCTATCGGCATGGCATGACGATCCTGCGCACGTCGCTTGGGCGGGGATGACGCGGATGAACGATTTTTCCGATGCCATGTCCGTCGCGACCAGCGGCATGAAAGCCCAGGCCAACCGCCTGCGTCATGTCTCTGAAAACATCGCGAACACCGACACCCCCGGTTTTCGCCGCAAGATCATCTCGTTCGAGGAACAGGTCACTGCGGGTCAGCGCACGGGTTCGGTCACAACGGGCCGTGTCCGGCTCGACCAGACCGATCTTGCGCGGATCTATGACCCGACCCACCCGCTGGCGGATGACAGCGGGTATTTCCAGGGGTCCAATGTCAACCTGTTGCTGGAAATCGCGGACGCGCGCGAAGCCCAGCGCAGCTATGAAGCCAACCTCAAGATGTTCGATCAGGTCAGACAGATGTCATCGGCCCTGATGGACCTGCTTCGCAAATAAGGAGATTTCAGAATGGAACTCAGCGCACTTGTTGCCCAGAATTATGCTGCCAGCAAAACGGCGATGGCACCCGAACCGGGCAGTGCCGGTGCCGCCTTTGCCAATGTCGCCCAAGATTTCATGGCAACCCTGCGTGCCGGCGAAACCACCGCGATGCAATCCATGACCACGGGCGCTGACCCGCATGCCCTTGTCCAGGCGCTGGCGCAGACGGAACTGGCGGTGCAGACGGCCGTGACCGTCCGCGACCGCGTGGTCGAGGCCTATCAGGAAATCCTGCGGATGCCGGTATGATGACCGAGGCCCTGTTTTATGACACCCTGCGCCAAGGGCTTTGGGTGGCCTTCGTGATCTCGATCCCGATCCTGACAGTCGCGCTGGCGGCAGGGCTTGTCGTGGGCCTGTTTCAGGCGCTGACCTCGATCCAGGAAATGACGCTGACATTCGTGCCGAAGCTGGCGGCGATCATCGGAATTTTCTGGATCACGATGGCCTTCATGTCCGAAGCGCTGGTCGATCTGTTCAAGAACACCCTTATCCCGATCATCGCCGGAGGCTGACGATGGACAATGCAACCTATACCACGCTGACGCGGCAATCGGGGCTTTTGCAGGAAATGCAGGTGCTTGCGAACAATATCGCGAACGCATCGACCACCGGCTACCGCGCCGAAGGCATCCTGTTTTCCGAACATATCAAGGCGCTTGGCCCTGATACCGAATCCCTGTCGATGGCCACGGCACGGGTGCGCGACACGGTCATGACGCAGGGCAGCCTGACGCAGACAGGCGGCGCCTTTGACCTTGCCATCGAAGGCGACGGGTTTTTCCTGATCGAAACGCCGCAAGGCGAACGTCTGACGCGGTCCGGTGTCTTTGGCCCGAACGAGGCCGGCGACTTGGTCACCGCCGACGGATATCGCGTGCTGGATGCCGGCGGCGCGCCGGTTTTTGTGCCGACAGGTGCAGGTCCTGTGGGAATCGGTGCGGACGGCACGATCAGCGCGGGCGGTGCGCCGATCGGCCAGATCGGTCTGGTCATCCCCGTCGACCCCAACCAGATGATCCGCGAAAGCGGAACCCTGTTCGAGTCGCGCGGTGGGAGTGTTCCGGCACTCGACGGGCGCATTCTGCAAGGCTTTCTGGAAAGCGCGAACGTCAACCCGATCCAGCAGGTCAGCCGCATGATCGAGGTCCAGCGCGCCTATGAGCTTGGGCAAAGCTTTCTTGAAAAAGAACATGACCGCATCCGCAGCGTGATCGAAGCGGTCCGGTCCTAAAGGAGAGATGAGATGCGCGCCCTGAAGATCGCCGCCGCCGGCATGACGGCCCAGCAGATGCGGGTCGAAGTGATTTCCAACAACCTCGCCAACATGAACACGACGGGTTACAACGCCCGCCGCGCCGAATTCGCCGACCTGCATTATCAGCAACTTGTGCGCCCCGGGACGATCAACGCGTCAGACGGGACGGCCGTGCCCACGGGTGTGCAACTGGGGCTTGGCGTCCGCGCAAGCGCTGTGTCCGTTATGCTCAGCCAAGGGTCCTTGGCCGCGACGGGCGGCGATCTGGACCTTGCCATCGAAGGCGACGGATATCTTGAGGTCACCTTGCCCGACGGGCGGCCCGCCTATACCCGCGACGGCGGGCTGAAACTGACCGGCGACGGGCTGATCGTGACCTCTGATGGCTATCCGGTGGTGCCCGATATCACCATCCCGCGCGACACGCGGTCGGTTGCGATCAATGCCGAAGGCGAGGTTTACGGTTTCTTCAACGACCAGATCGAACCGCAATTGCTTGGCCAGTTCACCCTTGCGGGCTTCACCAACCCCAAGGGACTTGAGGCGATCGGATCGAACCTTTTTCTGGAAACTCCGGCCTCTGGGCCTTCTGCGGTCGCCACCCCGGGCGAAGACGGGTTGGGCGTGCTGCGGCAGGGCTATCTGGAAGACAGTTCTGTCGATGCCGTGCGCGAAATCACCGACCTGATCGAGGCGCAGCGTGGGTATGAACTGAATTCCAAGGTCATTTCCGCCGCCGACCAGATGCTGGGTTCCATGGTGCAGCTAAGATGAAAGCCCTTGCTTTTCTTGTGCTGTTCGCTGGGCCTGCGGCAGCCGACACTCTGCTGGCCGCGCGAACCATTCCCGCGCAATCGATCATCACTGCCGAAGACATCGTGGCCTCACCCCAGATCATCCCGGGCAGCGTGTCCGACCCCGACAGCATCATCGGCATGGAAACCCGTGTGGCGCTTTATGCCGGGCGGCCGATCCGGCAAGGCGATGTCGGCTTTCCGGCCGTCGTGGAACGCAACGCGATCATTATCCTGACATATGTAAACAACGGCCTGGCCATTTCGACAGAAGGCCGCGCGTTGGGCCGCGGCGGCCCGGGCGACCTGATCCGCGTCATGAACCTGACATCGCGCGCGACGGTCACAGCAAGGATCGGCGTCGATGGCGCCGGATATGTATCGCAATGAACAAAAATCACTTTGCCGGTGCCCTGTGTGGCGCGCTTTTTGGCCTCGCCGCCTGCAGCACCACGCCGATCGGGTCACCGCCTCCATTTTCGCCGCAGCAATTCAATGCGGAACGCGACGCGATGATCAATCCTGGCATGCCAGAGATCATCTCGACCGCGCAACTTGGCCCGACGGCGCAAGCCTCGCTCTGGACCGGCGAACGGGGGTCGCTTTTGGGGGACAACAGGGCGCGTCAACGCGGCGACATCATGACCGTTGTGATCGAGATCGACGACAGCGCCTCGATCACCAACACATCGAACCGGTCGCGATCAGCCTCGCAGCAGGCAGGCGTGCCGCAATTGCTGGGAATTCCCCAACGGCTTGGGCCACGCCTGCCGGACGGGGCAAGTTTCGGATCGCTTGTCGATCTCAATTCGCAAAGCAACGCCGCCGGCAACGGATCGGTGCGCCGCAACGAACAACTGACCCTGCGCGTCGCTGTGACCGTCACGGATGTCTTGCCCAATGGTGTGCTGGCGATCGTCGGCCAGCAAGAAGTCCGTGTGAACTACGAGCTGCGCGAACTGATCGTCACCGGCTATGTCCGGCCCGCCGATATCAGCCGCCAAAATGAAATCACCTATGACAAGATCGCCTCGGCCAGAATTTCATATGGCGGGCGCGGTCAGATCACCGACATGCAGCAGCCACGCTATGGGCAACAGACGCTGGAACGCTTGCTGCCATTTTAAGGAGCGATGATGAAAGCCTTTCTAATCCCGGTGATACTTGCGCTGGTAGGCACTGGCGCAGGCGTTGGTGCAGGTCTGACTTTCCGCCCCGCCCCCGCCGATCTGGCCTTGCAGGATACCGGTCCCTGCGGCGAGATTGAGGCGGAGCCAGAAGAACCTGCGCCCGAAATCGGGCCAGAGCGGGAATATGCCCGCTTGAACAACCAGTTCGTTGTTCCCATCCTCAGCGACGGCCGCGTTTCGGCGATGGTCGTGCTGTCGTTGAACCTCGAGGTCGTGCCAGGCAGCACCGCCACCGTTTTCGCAGCCGAACCAAAGCTGCGGGACGGCTTTTTGCAGGACCTATTTGACCACGCAAACATCGGTGGGTTTTCCGGGAACTTTACCGAAGGCACGAATATGCGGGCGCTGCGCAACGACCTGCTGCAAACCGCCCGCAGCGTCATCGGCGAGACTGTGACCGACGTTTTGATCATCGATATCGTACGTCAGGATTCGTAATCGGCGGTGCGCGCGGCGCGCTGTTTTTCAACGGTTCGGGCCTGATCGGCCAAAGCGCTGGCCGCTTGATCACGGCCGAATGTCGCGCGCAACCGCAGTCGACAGGTCTCTGACTGCGCCAAAACCTGCGCAAGCTCTGCGTTGATGGCGGCGCGACGCTGGTCGACCCAGTATTGCCAGCGCAGATCCGCCCCCGCGACCAAAGCCGGATCATCTGTCGTGCGCGGAGCGCGCTGCTTTTGTGCCGCGAGCGTTAGCAGCTTTTCGCGCAGGTCCGCCTCGCGCGCGCGCAAAGACGCCATTTCTGACCGGGCTGCATGCAGGGCCAGCCCTGTCAGATGCTGCAATTCCTTGATGCGCTCAAGATGCCGGGTCATCGTTTACGGGACTTTTGTCGCATGGTTTCCGCGAACCGGATGGCAGCGGCCACCGCCTGATAATGATCAGGCGCAATTTCCTGACCGATGGCCACCGCCGCATGCAGGGCACGCGCGGTCGGAGGATCGGAATGCACCGGCACCGCGTGTTCGTGGGCCAGTTCCCTGATCCGGGCCGCGATTTCATCGACACCCTTGGCCACGCACACAGGCGCCGATGCGGCCTGCCTGTCCCAGCGCAGAGCGACGGCGTAATGCGTCGGGTTCACGATGATGACGTCGGCTTTGGGCACATCGGCCAGCATCTTGTTCATGGCGATTTCTTGCCCGCGCATCCGGCGTTGCTGCTTCATCATCGGATCGCCTTCGGATTGCTTCATTTCATCCAGCATTTCCTTGCGGCTCATCCGGTTTTTGCGGGTGTGCTCGCCCGCCTGCCACATGTAATCGACGCCCCCAAGCACCAATGCGACAACGCAGACGATGCCCAGCAGTTGCACCAGCATCTGCCCCAAGGGGGCCATCACCAGCGCCGATGGCAGATGGACAGAGCCGATGATTGCATCAAGCTGAGCATACAGGAACGCCCCCATGATCACGGTGTAGATGACCAGCTTGAATGCGCTTTTCACGAATTCGAACAGTCCGACCCGGCCGAACTTGTTTTTGATCCCGGCCAAGGGCGAGATGCGTTCAAGTTTTGGCGCAATCTTGGACGGTGTCACGACCATCGCGCGCTGTGCGATCACCATCACCAGTGCTACCGCCGCGGGAACCGCGAACCAGGGCAGAACCGCCAGGGACGATGACCAGATCACACCGCCCATGATGGTGCTGGCCGATCCGTCAAACACCAGCGTCGCGGTCTCATCCGCCTGATCAAGCAGCACAAGCATGACATCGCCAAGGGCCATCAGCGTCGCATGCCCGATCGACAAGCACACGATCAGGAACCCGACATAGGCGGCGGCGGCCGTCAGATCCACGGATTTCGCGAATTCACCCTTTTCACGCGCATCGTCGAGCTTTTTCTGTGTCGGCTCGAACGGTTTGTCGCCGCCCTCTTCTTCCGTAGTCATCACGGATTTCCAAACGGATTATTCATGAAATCCGTGAAGGCCACGATCCAGACGCCCAACATCAAGGGTGCCGCCAAAAGCAACAACAGCAAACCACCTGCCGTCAGGGCCGGTGCACCGACGAAAGACACCATCAATTGCGGCATGGCCCGGTTGATCACCCCAAGGACCACGTTGTAGATCAAGGAGGCGATCAGGAACGGCGCCGCCAGCGAAAAGCCAAGGCTGAACGTGCGCGCGACTTGTTCGACACCGGTTTGCGCGACCTGTTCGGGGCTGAGCGCGGTCGCAAACGGCACCAAGCTGTAGCTATGGATCAGATAGGCCGCGACCTGCACATGAAGACCCGACAACGCCGCCAATGCCGTGCCCGCAACAACAAGCATATGGCCGATTGCAGGCTGGGGATCGACGCCCGCAGTGCCGCCAAAAATCTGCGAAAGCGATGTGGCCTGCGCTGCAATTGACCCCGCGATCTGCAGTGCCAATATGAAGAACCGCAAAAACAGGCCGAAGAACAGCCCGGTCACAACTTCGGGCGCAAGCAAGGCAACCGCGGTCGGCAACGACTGCGGGATCGCCGGAAAATCGACGCTGACAGCGGGCGCGATCACCAAGGTAAACATGATCCCGAGCACCAGCCGTACCCGGATCGGGACCGGTTGATCACCGAAGGCGGGCAAGACGGCCATCATCGCACCGACCCTGATAAACACCGCTAGTCCTGTCCAAAGATAGGCTTGGGACAACGGCAAAAGTGGAAGCAAGTCCTCGATCATGCAGGTACTAGCCCGACCAGGGCGGGGCGCGCGTCTATTCCGATCTCTTCAAAGGACAAAACGGGGTTCATGATTCCTTTTGCTGTCATGACCGTCCGCAGGAACCGCCGCCGTCGCATCGTGGTGACCACCGCAGCATAGGCACCAGCGCTTGCAGCTTGGCCGAGCTTCTCGGCCAGTCCGTCAGCAAGTTCGTTGAAACGGTCTGGTGGCAAGGCCACGTCGCCCGAGGACCGGTCTGTCCGGATTTCAAAACTGCTAAAAGTATCTTCCCATTCAGGGGCAAGCTGGATCAGGGGGATCGTACCGTCAGCGCGCCGCAGGGCGGCGACAAGCTGGAACCCCAGCCGCTGTCGCACATGTTCTGTCACCCCATCGACAGATGGGTACATCTGCCGGCCTTCGGCGGTCGCCTCGATGATCAAGGGCAGGTTGCGGATCGACACCCGTTCTTCCAGCAAGAGACGCAAAACAGACAACAGAACATCGACTGGCACCTTGTCGGGAATAAGCTCGTCCAGCATCTTGCGATTGGCGTCACCCCGCGCGCGATCGGTCAGGTTGACCATTTCATCCAACCGCCGGCGCAGTGCCTTGAACGTCAGCAATCGCGGAAAATTCCGTTTGACGATTTCCAGCAGATGCGTGGCCAGCACCTCGGTCGGTTGCACGGTCGTCAGCCCGTTCAGCGCCGCAATTTCCTGCTGGCTGGGGTCGATCCATCGTGCCGGCGCCCCGTAAACAGGCTCTTTTACAATTGTTCCATGCATGTCCGGCCCATTTGCATCATTGAGCAGCGCCAGGATCTGGCCGGGGCGCAGGATATCGCGGACCTGCTCGACACCTTGGATCTTGATGACGTAACTGCCAGGCGGCAGTGCCGCATTGTCTGTCAGCCTGATCTCGGGCAAAAGCACACCGAAACCGGTCGCAATATGGTTGCGCATATTGACGATACGGGCATCCAATCCTGTGCCAGGATCCAAGACCATCTCGACAAGGTCGGGCGCGAATTCGACGTGGATATCGTCAAGATCAAGCATATCCCCGATCGATTCCGTCACTTTGGCCTGCTCTTGGACCGGGGCCAGCCCGGCGGCTTGGGCTGCCTTTTGTCGCGCAGACCGGGACAGGGCATAAGCGCATCCGCCAAGGACAAGACCGCCGATAATGAACGGCACGAACGGCAACCCTGGCACAAGCGCGAACAAGACCATCAGGACGGCAACCGTGGCAAGCGCTGCAGGATGCCGCCCGAGTTGCGCCACCAACGCGAGGTCGGTCGCGCCTGTGGCGCCGCCCCGGGCCAGCAAAAGCGCCGATGCGATCGAAATGATGACCGCCGGGATCTGCGATACCAGGCCGTCGCCGACAGTCAGGATTGCATAAGTTTCGAAAGCGAGCCCGATGGGCATATCATGGACCACAATACCGATGATCAGACCCATGATCAGGTTCAAGGCGGTGATCAGCAATCCCGCGATCGCATCGCCCTTGACGAACTTCGACGCGCCATCGAGAGAGCCAAAGAAGGTCGTTTCCGCTTGCTCGCGTTCGCGCCGCGCCTTTGCCTCTTGGTGATCAATCGCGCCCGCGGACATGTCGCTGTCAATCGCCAGCTGCTTGCCGGGCATGGCATCCAGCGCAAAACGCGCCCCGACTTCGGCCATACGTGTTGCGCCCTTGTTGATCACGACGAAGTTGACGATCAAAAGCACGCAAAACACCACAAGCCCGAGCAGGACATTTCCGCCCATCACGAACATCGCGAAACCTTCGATCACCTCACCGGCGGCGTCAGTGCCGGTGTGGCCTTCCCCAATGATCAACTTGGTCGACGAGACGTTCAACGACAGGCGCAGCATAAGTGACGCAAGCAGGATCGTCGGAAAAGCTGAAAAGTCGAGGGGCCGGTCGATGAACAACGTGACGGTGAAGATCAAGATCGCCAATGCAAAAGACGCGGCAAGCCCGATATCCAATATCCAGGCCGGCATCGGCAGGATCATCATGACGATGATCGCCATCAGGGCGAGGGCTAGCAAGATCGTTGGCTGAAAGATGTCGCGAAGCGTCAAGCCGATCACTCTATCGGTCCTTTCTGGATCGGACGGTGCCATAGCAATCCGCCTTTTGGTGTCATCGCCAGACTGCGATGCATTGGTTACCAAAGGATGAGTATCGCCGATCAGAAGTCGTCGGGGGGCACAAATCTTTCCAAAAGCCCGTCAACCAAAGCGCGCGACGCTGCCGCGCTTTCGAGCAGGGCCCGTCCGCTGGCCAGTGGCGCACCTTCGTCGAAGGCCTGATCGTCGGAATTCAAGATGGCACTGACCGCATCGCGCATCAGTGGATCATCTGACTGCGCAAGGTCCGTCCAATTGCCGCGCCTCCAGTCAGCGACGACATCATTTGTGGTGTCGGCCGTTGCAACAGTATTGCCGGCAAGTTGCGACCTGGCAGCGGCGCGCAACGCGTCGGCCTGATCTGATTGCACGTTGCCCAAAGCGCGGATGACTGCATCAGGGTCGCGCAACTGTAGAAAAGCAGCCGCTCTCAGGTATAGGTCATCCTCGGACGGGGTGGCGTCACGTGTGTCGAGATACCGCAACGCCTGCTCGGGGAAGCCAAGCGCCATCACGCGTGCTGCCGCGCTGCGCCGAATCTCCGGATCGGCTTTGGTCAGATCTTGCGTAAAGACGTATGCCAGATACTCCGCATCTGGCATACGTGCGACGGCGGCGCGATCAAAATCTGCCTGCAAAGCGGCGGCGCGGTCCGATGTCAGAACGTCCCATTGCTCTTGCAATAGTCGGAGTGCGTTTCCAAAATCATCCGCGCCGAGATATGCGGCGATCTGGGCGGCGGCAAGATCATCGGCGACAGGAGTCATCGCATGTTCGAAACGCAGCGCGTCGGCAACAGTCATGTCGTCTTCTGTTACGGCGATCCGGAGTCTGGCAGATTCAGTCAAAAACCTGATCGTCGCTTCCGGTGTGATACGCGCATCGGTTCGGGCAAGCGTTGTCAGGGTCTCCAGTGCAGCGCTGTCGTCACCAAACCTGTTGGCAAGCGTCGCGGCTGCAAGCTGCGTATCAATTGCGTCAGGCGCATCGCGTCGCGCCATGCGCAGCGATTGATCGGCGGCATCATCATCACCGACTGCTGCAAAACGCTCTGCCAAACGCGGACCAAGGTGGCTTTGCAGCGGGCCAGGAAGTTCCCTGAAGGCACGCAGGATTGCCACCCGATCCACAGATTTTTGCTGCATATCCACAGGCATAGCGAGAAACGCCCATAAGGCGATATCAGAAGGACAAGTGATCTGCACTTCTGCATCAGCAAAGTCGACAGCGTCACTATCGATGATCTGTGCAAGCACCCTCAGGTAATTGCGTTCTGCGGACCCGATCCCATCGAGATTTAGGGTCTGGATTGCTTCCCGCCCAAAACCGAAGTGTATGTAAAGACGCGCCAGCGCAAGAACGCTATCCGGGGCAAAGCGGTCAAACTCTTCGACCAAGGCAGACCGGCTGGTACCAAGTTGGTCAACAAAAGGTCGTTCATCAGCCCATTCCGCAATACTGACAAAGGAGTCCGGAACACAGTCTGTCCCGTCGGCCGCAACGACCGGTGCGTCCGGAACAGGCACTGCCGCCGGGTCGATGCCGGTGCTGACGGCAATGCCGGGCAGCGGCAAATCAAGCATGATCTGTGGCGGCTGGCGTGGAGATGTTTCGGTCCCGGACACGTCGCGTTCAAGGAAACCAGCCGTCAGCCCGCGGCCAAGGCTTTCCACGACAAGCCTTTCCAGCGCGTCAAGCTCTTGTGCAACAACGGGTGCGATCGGCTGCTGAGGCACAGGCGCTGGGAGGAGCGGAAGCAAACTAACTGTCTGCGAACGCGGTTCGAGGGCGCGTGGAAAAACCACGGGAAACAAGCCCGGCCCTCCGGTCTCAGCGGAGACTGAAACGGCTACTCCATCGATCGGTCGTTCGAATGCGGATGTTGGATCCGGCGCTCCGTCGCCAATATCGATCACAAGAAACCGATCATCGAGAACGGTTACATCCGCCCGGCAAAGGCACGCAACCGCAAAGCGAAGTGTCCCTGTACCAGCGTCCTGAGAAACCGCAACAATACGGTCAGTGGGAATCAGATCAAAAAATCGACGGAGGTCATATCCATCCGAAACCGGCATCCGCAGAACATACCCATCTGCATCGCGTCCGAACTGCCAATCAGCGCCAGCAGGCAGACGAACGACAACCCGCGAGAAAGTTGAATGCTCTCCTGTTTGCACGGAAACTGGCTGCGCAATCAGTAATCCTGGCAACAGCACCATCAGCAAGGCAACAATCAACAGTCTCATGCGGCGTCCTGCTTGGTCGCTTTCAACGCATCTTCCATTTCGGCGAAAGTCGGACGGTAATGGCTTGGCATGTTTTGTCGCCCTACCTCCACGCAGATGTTGGGCGCGTGGGCGTAAAGGTTGGCAATCAGCACCTCGCGGATCAGTTGATGAAAATGCGCATCATCTTCCACGACGGCCTTCACCTTGTTCGAGAAAGGCCCGACAAAACCATAGGCCAGAAACACGCCCAGAAATGTACCGACAAGTGCCCCACCGATCAGTTTGCCCAAAACTTCCGGAGGTTGATCGATTGACGCCATCGTCTTGATCACACCCAAAACCGCAGCGACGATCCCCAGCGCCGGCAAGCCGTCGGCGACCGTCTGAAGCGCATGCGACGAATGCAACTTGTGGTGCAACGTCGCCTCGATCCTTTTTTCGAGGATTTCCTCGACCTGATGCGGATCGTCGTAATTCATGGACGCCGACCGGAGCGTGTCGCAGATCAGTGAAATCGCCTCGCGGTCACCGAGGATTTTCGGGTACTTGCTGAAAATGGTCGACGTCTCAGGCGCTTCGATATGGCTTTCGAGCGCGACAGGGTTCGTCCGTGCGACCCTGATCAATTCAAACAGCAGACAGAGCAGATCGCGGTAATCGGCTGCCTTCCATTTGGGGCCTTTGAACACCTTGCCCATGTCCTTGATTGTTGCCTTTACGGTGCCAGTGTCATTAGCGATTGCAAAAGCACCGACAGCTGCACCCAGAATCATCAACATCTCAAACGGCAAGGCCTTGATGATGATACCCATCTTGCCGCCGGCAAGCAGATAGCCCCCGAAAACGGTAACGAAGACAATGACGATGCCGATCAGACCAATCATGAACTGCCTGTCCCTTAGATGTGTGCAATGGTTGCGTCGGGTCTAAGACCCAAATGTTAATGTTCCCTCACCACCTATTGGGTTGGTGCGTTTGCATTCCGCCCGGCTAGGACAACGCTGAAAGAATAGGCGATTTCGGGGGGCAATTCCGCCATGATGAGCGCTGAGGCTTCCGGGCGCATCATGCCCAGAAAACCGGCTGCAAAAGGAGGGGGCATCTCGACGAACAAGGCGGCCGCATCCTGCGGTTTCATGTTCTCATAGACTGCGCGCAAAAGATCCAGATCCGACGAAGATGCCGTTTCTGCCCTTGCGATTGTGGCGTTGAGCGATTCTTCGGCAGCACGCAGGGACAGCATTTTTTCTGCAATCTCAGCCTCGGCGACGCGCAACGCTTGAAGACGGTCGCGCAGCTGCCCTTCCCGTTCGGCAAGCCGCGCCTCGCGTTCCTGGAATGCCGCCAGCAATTCAGCAGGTTGCAGGGCGGGCGCTGCGACAGCAAGGCCGGGTTCGGAGGGTGTGGCATCTTGCGCAAAAGCGGGATCGATATGTGCCCCCGCACGAAAAACTGCGGATAGCATCAGCAGACTGGCAAGAATATGCAGCGTGCCGCGGTTGCGTCGGCGCGGGGTCCGGCGTGTCATTGCCGCCCCCGCACAAATGCGTCCCGTCGCGCAAAGACAGGGTTTTGCGGCGGGGATGACGGCGGCGGCGCTGGCAGATCATGCATCGAGGCGACCAGCAATTCCAGCCGCTGAGCTGCCGCCTCGGCGCGCTGGCTGACCTCTGCCAGGGTTTCGACCGATGCCTTCGCCGTGGACTGGGCACGATTGAGCGTCACCGTCAGATCATCCACCTGCGCAGAAAGGACCGCAACAGCGCCGCCAACGCCTTGTTCAAGATCGGTAAACCGCCGCAACCTCCGCGAAAGCACAAGACAATAGAAACCAGCGCCAAACGCACCGGCGACCAACAGCATGTCTGAAATCAGGTCCATCTTTTTGCCTCTCAGCTCAGCACAAATTCCATGATCAGCAGGTCGCTGACCCGCCCTTCACCGGCGACCACCTGAATCCGGCGCAACATCTGGCCGCGCATTCGCGTCAGGGCGACCGGGTTTTCAAGCTCTGACAATTCAACCGCGCGCAGATATCCGTTCAGAACATCGACAATCCGCGGTTTGATCGCTTCGACCTCGACCACATGGGCAAGCGGCACCTCTAGCTGGGCAGAAAAACGCAGATGATCACGGCCGTTCGTCGCAGGCAGCGAAATGATCAGCGGGTCCAACGCCACAAAAGCCACATCAAGCGCGACAGGGGCGGTCGCTGCGTGATTCGCTCGCGGTTCTTCTGCCGAACCGCCGGCAATGATCCCGGATTGCACGGCAAAATACCCGCCACCCCCGCCCAGCAATGCGAGCACAAGCCCAATGATCATGGGCTTCTTGCCACCTTTTCGGGGCGGATCAGAGGCAGGATCGGCGCTGGCAGTCATCGGGCATCCTCTTGGGCTGTTCGAAAATTGTCATACCCCATGAAGCCCTAACCGATTGTTAAGGCTCATCGGTCAAACAGGGGCATCGGCAGAATGCCCTTATGTTGGAGAACCGCATTGCAAAGTTTAGGCTCGGTCTGGTCCGCCCTCGACAATTCCCGGCGCATCCTTGTGATCGGCGCCACCGTTGCAGTGTTCGTCGCGATTCTGTTTCTGGCCCGGGGTGCGGGGACACGTGACATGGGGCTGCTTTATGGCGGGCTTGAACCCCGAGCGGCGGGTGACGTGATTGCAGCCCTAGACCAGCGCGGCGTGGTTTATGAGGTGCGCGGCACCGGGATCTATGTGCCGACCGCGCAGCGTGACAGCCTGCGCATGGGGCTTGCGGGAGAAGGGCTGCCAGCGCCAGGCAGCCAAGGCTATGAATTGCTGGACCAATTGTCGGGGTTCAGCACCACGTCGCAGATGTTCGACGCTGCCTATTGGCGCGCAAAAGAAGGCGAGCTGGCACGGACGATACTGGCCAACCCGAATATCCGGGCGGCACGGGTACATATCTCTACCCCGTCCAACCGCCCTTTTGATCGCGAGCAGACAGCGACAGCGGCCGTCACTGTCACCACCAGCGGCGGAACACTCTCTGCGTCGCATATTCGCGCGCTGCAATATCTTGTCGGCGCGGCAGTTCCCGGACTTGCGCCAGAACGTGTGGCGGTAATTGACGATAACGGCGGGCTTTTGTCGGACAGTGATGGGCAGGATGCGCCACTTGCCGGTGATGACCGTGCAGGAGATCTGCGTTTGCGGGCCGAACGCCTGCTTGCGGCGCGGGTTGGCACGGGCAACGCCGTCGTCGAAGTTGCGGTCGAAACAGTGACTGAATCCGAATCGATCGTCGAACGGCTGGTTGACCCGGACAGCCGCATCGCCATCAGCACGGATATCACCGAAACCAGCGGCAGTTCCACCGACAGTCGCAACGGCGATGTGACGGTTGCCTCGAACCTGCCCGATGGCGATGCGGCAGGTGGTGCTGGCGCATCCAGCAACGAAAACAATGAAAGCCGGACGCTGACGAATTACGAAGTGTCTGAAACCGAACGCCAACTTTTGCGCCAACCCGGCGCGATCCGGCGGCTGACAGTCGCGGTCTTGATCAATGACGTGTCCGTCACCGCAGCGGATGGCACCGTGACCACCCAAGCGCGCAGCCTCGAAGAACTGGCGTCCCTGCAGGAACTCGTGGCATCTGCGGTTGGGCTGGACACGGCCCGCGGCGACATCATCACGCTGAAATCCATGACTTTTGACCCCATCGTTCCGCTTGGCACGACCGCCGAAGCCGGAGGAGCGGGACTTCCGTTGGATTTGATGCAATTGATCCAGATCGGCGTTCTGGCTGTCGTGGCACTGATCCTTGGCCTTTTTGTCGTGCGGCCCATTCTTGCGCCAACGCGGCTTTTGCCACCCCCGCGCCCTATGAACCTCATCGAAGGTAGCACGGAACCGGACATGCCGATGACCATGGCAATGGCTGTTAACGATGATTCCATGTCCGGTTTCATGTCCGGCGATTTCGACATGCCGGCCGCTGCCGATGATCCGGTCACGCGATTGCGGCGCATGATTGCGGATCGACAACCGGAAACGATCCAGATCCTGCAGGACTGGATCGAAGATCCGGCGCCGGCGGGGCGTAGCTGATGCAGGCTGGCATGAAGCTCGAATCCTTCGATATGGCCGAGGTGGCCGATCCCGGGCCAAACCCGGATTATGAAAACGGCTATGCGGCGGGATTTGCCGACGCAACCACCGTGGCTGCGGCTGCGGACGAACGGCTGCGCCAGGATCTTGTTCAGGCGCTGACCGACATGACATTCACTTACAGAGAGGCCCAGCAGGATATCATGGAATCTTTGCGCGGGCTGATCACCGCGCTGATCCAATCCATTCTGCCGCATTGCATCACCGAAAGTGTCACACGCCAGATCGTTGACCTTGTGCTGGCAACGCAAACGGCAACCTCTTCAAAGACGATCACGGTGCATGTTCACCCGGACCAGCTTTGCGCCGTGCAGGGGGCGACGGCCGAGATCGGCGAAATCGTGACGGTGATGACCGATGCCTCATTGACCCCCAACGCAGCCTGGATCGGGCAAGCCGGGGCTGAGACATATCTCGATATGGACCAGCTGCTGGCCGAGATCAGTGCCATACTGACGTCTTTAACAGATTATGATCAAAGGAAAATCCAGAATGGATGACACAAGCCAAACCTACCGCACCGCGCATGATGATCATCCGCTCAACCGGATTCCCATCGAGATCTCCGTCTCGGTCGGCAAGGCGAGGCCTTTGGTCAAGGACCTTCTGTCGCTGACTGAAAATGCCGTCCTTGCGCTTGACAAGCGCATTGATGATCCCGTCGAACTGTACATCGGAGACCGGCTCATCGCCCGAGGCGAGTTGCAAGAACTCAGTGGCGGCGAACCTGGGCAACTGGCGGTGCGCCTGACCGAGGTCGCGCATGATGCCGGGGATCTCGCCTGAGATGCGACACATCTGGTGGGCCGTCCTGCTGCTGACACTTGCAGGAACATCGGCCGAAGCGCAGGAATTCGCGGTCACGCTGGCTGACGATGGTTCGCTTGTCACGCGTTCCGTGCAGTTACTTGTTCTTATCACCGTTCTCAGCCTTGTTCCGGGCATCGCCATCATGGTGACCTGCTTTCCCTTCATCGTGACTGTCTTCGCGATCCTGCGGCAAGCAATCGGGTTGCAGCAATCACCGCCCAATATGTTGATCATCAGCCTCGCGCTGTTTCTGACCTATTTCGTGATGGAACCTGTCTTTGTCGAAGCCTGGACAGGCGGGATTGCCCCGCTGATGAACGACGACTTGCCTCTTGAAGAGGCTTTTCTACGCACGATGGACCCTTTGCAGCGCTTCATGTCTGCACGGATCGAACCCGATACCTTCGCGACGCTTGCCGCTTTGCGACCTGACGTCGATCCCACCGTGGCACCCGGTGATGCGCCTTTATCCATTCTCATTCCTTCATTTCTTCTGAGCGAAATGGAACGGGCATTCCAAGTCGGTTTCCTGATCTTCATTCCTTTCCTGATCATCGACCTTGTCGTCGCTGCCGTCCTTATGTCGATGGGGATGATGATGGTGCCCCCTGCTATCGTGTCCTTGCCTTTCAAACTTGCCTTTTTTGTTGTGGCAGATGGCTGGGGGCTGATCGCATCCAGCCTCGTGCGCAGCTATAGCTGAACAATGGTGCAAGCCTCGCAAAGCCAGACAGATCTCTGGGATTGTCACGCTGAAAGAGGCCGCCGGACCAATCTTGCGATCTTGCAGACACCAGTTTCCCATCAAAAACGGCAGATTGGGGCAAAAGGCTGCAATCAATAGCCGTCGACAGTGTTCCGCTGGTACCGGCATATGTAGTGCTGCTGGACTGGATTACCGCTTTCATTTTTTCGCCGACGGATTAGCAGGACAATTGCTTTGCCCGGCCATCGTCGAACCAAATTTTTTATGTGTTCATTCGCGGGAACTGGTGCATCGGATTCAGGATGAATCTCTCCAGCTTTGATATCCGGATGTGGCAGCAGTACACGTAGGGCGTGAACCCGCCAACGGTCTTGATCCCGCGCACGAAGATGTCCGCTGGAACGAGCGAGAGCGCGGTTGGTCGTGGTGATCACAATGGAAACGCTTGACCGTCGCGGCCTTGATGGAGCGGTTCATGCGCTCCACCTGATCGTTGGCCTTGGATGGTTTGGCTTGGTCAGGCGATGCTCGATGCCGATCGCCATTTTCCTCGGACCGATGGCCGACACTGGCTCGCCCTCGCCAATCAAGTCCATGCATATCGGCCTTGAAATCTCGGCGTTGCGATTGCGCAGTTGGTCAGCGCCGGAATGCCGCCGCCATCGGGTTTGAACCGATGGCGCCACTCTGGCCGCGTGGTGCGAATGACGTGGAGCTAATCGAGCAGGGCTTCGAGGAAGTGCTGCATGAACGCTCAAGCAACCTTGCGGCCTGCCTCGTCAATGAATCGGGTGACCGCGACTCTACGGGCCCAGTCAATACCCACGAAGAAGTAGAGCTTGCCTTCAGCGGTCAGAGCCGCGGCGATGTCGATATGGATGACCCAATCGGGTAGCGTTTGAACGTCTGGCGTTTTGATGTGTCATCGTCCAAAGCAAGCAGTCGAGAGATGCCATGACGCTATGTAGCGCCAAACGCGTCAGATGTGTCATCGTCGGTTCCAGCGTATGGAGGCAATTGTCCAGCGGTAACAAGGTGTCCCGTCTGAACGACACGATGATTACCCTCTCGGCATCGGTCAGAACCTTCGATTGTGGCTCCTTTGGCTCGATCCTTGACCGTCTCGCGGTTACGCCACTTCGCCACAGCCTTGGGGTTCATGCCAATTGCCTTGCTGAGGTGCGCGCGTAAAAGTTGAAATCGCTGAATTCCGCTCTGACGGCATGCGTGGTCGTAGTGCTCCCGTGATGACCTTGTCCAATAATGCTTTCTTCCATTCCTGAGAGGTGATTGCAGCACCAAAGCGTGGGATCAGACACCTAGCGGACAATAAACTCGGCGTGCAATGCCCCGCTCGCTTTGATGCTTTTCAGGATGTCGATCATGTCACGTGGCGCAACGCCAAGCGCGTTCAAACCGGCCACAACCTCGCTGAGCGACGTGCCGCCCGGCACTTCGGCGAGGCCGATCCCAGGCTCTTGCTGGAGCTCAACATCGGTGCGGGGAACGACCACTGTCTCGCCTGCGGCAAATGGATTGGGCTGCACGACCAACGGCGCTTCTTGAATGCGCAATGTCAGATTGCCTTGGCTGACGGCGACCCGGCTGATACGCACGTCCTCACCCATGACAATCGTTCCTGACCGCTGGTCCACAACCACGCGCGCGCGCCGTTCAGGCTCTACAAGGATATTCTCGATCCTCCCCAAGACATGGGCGGGCGACGACATGCGTGTGGCGGCGATATCAAGTTCGACCGTACCGGAATCAGTCATCCGCGCGACATGGCCGCCAAAGTCATGGTTGATGGCCTGTTCGATTCTTCCAGCCGTGGTAAAATCGGGCGTCCGAAGTGCCAGTCGCAACCGCGTCATCGCGGTGAAATCGAATGCCACCTCTTTTTCGACAGTTCCACCAGAGGGGATGATCCCCGACGTTGGTACTCCCTCAATGACAGCGGCCCCGTCGCCGGTGGCGGACGCTCCTCCGGCTATGATCGTTCCCTGGGCGACGGCGTAGATATCACCGTCGGCGGCGTTGAGCGGGGTCATGATCAACGTCCCACCAAGAAGGCTGTTGGCATCGCCAATCGCGGAAACGGTGACGTCCATCGGGCTTCCAGCCCGCGCAAACGGGGGGAGGCTTGCCGTCACCAGCACAGCAGCGACGTTATTTGGCCGAAACTGCTCACCAGATACGTTGACCCCAAGCCGTTCAAGCGTGTTGCTGAGAATTTCCTCTGTAAATGGAGCATTCCGAAGCCCATCACCGGTGCCATTCAGGCCGACGACCAGCCCATAGCCAACAAGATCGTTTGATCGGACCCCGTCAAATTCGACCAAATCCTTGATACGGATCGGCGACGCGCTTACCGTGAGAGGTATGACGACCGAGAGGATTGCTACAAGTATCTGCCAAAATCGCATCAGATGAACCTCAACAAACTGAGTTGCGACAGGCGTCCGACAACACTGTAGTGGGTCTCCAATTGCAACTGCACACTTTGCAGCCGCGTTGCCGTGTCGAAAGGGTCGGCACTGACGAGGTCGTTTGATGCCATCTTAAGTCCCGTCTCTTGTGCCGACATCTCTGCTTGCGTCTCAGCAAGAACCGCCTGCGCTGACCCGATCCGCGCCTGCATCGCGACGATCTGCGACGCCGCGCCGAAGAGTTCGGACCCAGACTCTTGGACAAGGCGCATTTTCGCCTCGCCTCCGAGTCCCGGCAAATCAGCGGTCACTGCAGCGAGGGCTACGGCCATGAGTGTCTGTCGGATAGCCGGGTCATCGGCGCGCGCCGAAACATCGATGCGTCGATCTTCCGACACCTGTCGTTGAATGTCGTCGCCGGCGTCACCTTGGTAAGCAGTCATGACAAATCCACCCGCAGGATCGTCAAACCACGCCGAGACGATCGCGGAAATGCCCGTCGCCGTTCGGTCTGTTCCGATAGCAGTGCGCAGATCGGCCAAGATCGTCTGGGCAGGGATCAAAGAGGTTGTCTCGACTTCGCGGCCGCTCATCAACGCGCGGTCGGCCACGCGCGTATTCAACGCGCTGACCATGGTTTCAAAGGCACCGACCGCAAGACGTGCAGCTTCGTCAACCTGCGCCATCGTACTGCTATCGCTGACGAGCAACACCTGTCCGGCAAGTTGCGAGCGAACGGTATCAACACGACCGACAATGGATTGGATTCCGTCAAGCATCTGACTCGTTTCGCGCCCAACAAGTCGAAAGCCTTCGAGTTGCGCCAGTTTATGCGTAATCCCGGTAAAGCGGGCTGTTTCTCCGTTCAGATGACGCGGGATATCCGCAACACGCCCGGACGACAAACTGTTGGCAAGGCGCGCTAGATCTGACTTGATCGTGCCGCCAGCCCGCATTGACAGGAATTGCTGCGTCATGTCGCCCACGCTTGTCACTGACATCTTCAGATCTCCATCAGCCGTTGCATCATCGCGTTAACAGTCTCGATCACCCGCGCATTTGCCGCATAGGCTTGCTCGACGCGCAACAGCACCTGCAACTCGACATCTGTATCGACACCGTTGGAAAGTTCCGCCAAGCGCAGGTTGTCCCATTTCGCCGTTGCGAAGCTGACAGATTCTTCGGCCGCAAGTCGCCGCATGCCGACATCGGCCATGAAATCCGCCACCCGTCCGGCGACAGACCGCGTCGCAAGACCAGGAACGTCGGACCGTGGAACGGTTAAGGCGCTGAACCATTGGTCCAGCTGGCTGCTGTTCCCGGTTGGACCGGGCGCCGCAGCGGAAAGTCCGTCCCGTAACAAGGCGGGGTTGCCGCCTTGGGCGGGATCGATCGCGGCTGAGAGTGTTATGCGTCCAGCAAGACCAACAAGGTCGGTCAGGTTCAAAATGCTGCCCTGATCGGTCAGGACGCCCGGCGTGCCGGGCAGGATCGTCGGATCATTCACAGGATCCTGAAACCGCGCAATCAGATCGGCCGCAATATGGTCGAGACCAGATTGGGTTTCGACAAGGGTGGTGTCGCGCATTTCGAAGGCGGCACCAAGCGATCCACCACCAAGGCGTCCGACAGCAACGTTCGGATCAAGCGGGACATTATCCAATGTCAGTCCAGACAGGGCGCCGGAGCCAAAGGTCATGTCTGCTGTGATCGTAGGGGTTGCAACAAATCCGAACTGGACCGGTCGTCCGTCGAGCAATGACGTGCCGTTCTTGGTCATCAGGGCGATCGTGCCATTATCGCGGGGCAATTCGCGAAGAGGCACGATCGTCGCAAGGTCATCGACGATCTGCTGGCGCGTATCCAACAGGCCGGAGGGATCATTTCCTGAAGCCCTGATGCGCAGAATGTCCCGGTTCAGATCAGCGACCTGACGCAACCCGCTATTGAGCCGATCGATATCGCTGGCGATTGCTGCATCCGCCTCTTGCCGCAGCGTTTGGACGCTGCGTGTCTGCGACTGCAAGGTTGAAACGACGTCGGAAAGACGGGACGCAGCGGCTGTCAACCGCGTTTCCGAACTTGGGTCGCTGCTGGCACTGATCAAAGCCCGCTCAAACGCAGCGTAGCGCGCCGCGAGACCGGTGACGCCGTCGACGCCGCCAAAGCTGGTTTCAAGGCGGACCAGTGCATTGGCACTGCGTTGTTCGCCTGTCAATTCCGCATCCGCAAGCCGCCGGTCGGCAAGCAGACCAGGGTCAGAGAACCGCGTGATACCGTCAATCCGCACGCCGCCACCCTTGCCACCGACCTGTGCCGCTGACAGCGCAACTTCCCGCCGCCCGTAACCTTCGGTCAGGGCATTGGACAGGTTGGATGACACCACTTCTGCCATGCGCGCAGACGCGTTCAGCCCGGTTACGGCGTTGTTGAGGGCGCTTGAAATGCTCATGCGGATCGATCCCGTCGGTTATCGTTTGATGTTGGTGGTTTCCTGCAGCATTTCGTCAACGGTCTGGATGACCTTTGCGTTCGACGAATAGGCACGCTGCGTCTGGATCAAGGCAGTCAACTCACCAGCGACATCCGTTGCGGATTCTTCTCTTGCATAGCTGACGATATCGCCGGTTGGTTCATCGCCTGCATCCCATAGAAAGAATGTGCCGCTTGTCGGTGTGACGCGAAAGCTTTGCTGGTCGAGGGTTTCAAGACCATTCACATTTGGCACGTCCACCAACGGAATTTGGTAGAGTACCCGGTTGATCCCGATGTCGAATGACGCGCGGACAAAACCGTTTCTGTCGACTTCGACCGACGTCAGGCTGCCAACCGGCGTTCCGTTCTTGGAAATCGAAACCGGCGCAAAGGCATCAGACAATTGAGTCAGTCCGATTGAACTGCCCAACTCTCCGACAACAATCTCCATGGGGCCCCCGTTGACGGCAATCGTCAGGCTGCCGGAAACCGGGTCATATGGTCCACCAAGTGCAGCAGCCGTGTTGGCGACGGAAGCAAGCGTGCCACCGCCGCCGCGCGAATCGTCGAAGACAAGGGTGTATTCTGCCACCAGATCGGGGATCCCGTTGGCGTCAGTGTCGCTTTCGCTGTCCCGAATCTGCATTGTCCAGGTGTTCGATGCGCCGTTTGCCGGCACAGTCGGTGTGAAATTGAAGGTCAGGTTTGATGAGGCCCCGAGATTGTCGAAGTACTCCACCGACAGGGTTTCGGAATCACCGGGTGCTCCCTCTCTTGTCGAAGTGGCGGGCAGGTTCACGGCAAGGCTGATTCGCGTCGTTGCTTCGCCGGCGAACTGGTTGGCGTTGATCTGCACCGGGACCAGCCCGTCGATCGAATCGCGCGGATAATTCGGGATCGTGCCATCAGCCAAGGCAGGCACACCCAACAGGACCAGCCCCCCGGGACTGACCAGATAGCCTTGGGCGTCTGGCCGGAACGATCCGGTCGTGGTCAGCAAAAGCGGGTTTTCACCGTTGCCGACAGCCACGGCAGTCGCGGTTGTCACCGGCAGCATACCCCGCCCGCGGACGGCAAGATCGGTTGGATTCGTGGTGGTCACAAGCGCGCCGCGTTCGTCGATCAGGCGCGATACGCTCGTCCGAACGCCACCCGCAGAATAGGTGCCACGCCCGCTTTCGATGACCATGGATTCAAAGTCCGTCACGGCGCGTTTATAGCCGAAGGTCGATGAATTCGCGATGTTGTCAGAAATCGTGGCAAGGCGCGATGCATTCGCGGCAAGGCCAGACACGCTCGCGTTCATGGAAGAGGATATGCTCATTCAGGGGCCTTTCCGACACATTGCACATATTGACCACCATCCATAACGGTCCGGGCTTAACATGCCCCTAACGCGTAAAATGCGATCGGCATTCCGTCAGATGTCAGAACGCAGCAGCACAACCTCGATCCTGTTGTTGCGCGGCGCTGTCGGGTCAGCCACCGCCGGCTGGCGATCACCCGCTGCAATCTGGCGGACAACCCGCAAGGGGTTGAGACCGCCGTCTTCCAGCATCTGGCGCATCTGTGCAGCGCGTCCTGCCGACAAATCCCAGACACCGCTGTCACGCATCGGAACCGGACGCGCGCTGATGTAGCCGCCAACAGTGACAGGATTGCCGACGCTTGCGAACAGGCGGGCAAGCAGTGCCGCAATCTCTTGCAGGACAGGGTTTGGGTCGATGCTGTTGTTGACAAACAGTTGCGCGTCAGGCAGGTCGAAAATCTCGATCACAAGACCTACATCTGTCAGGCGCGTCACGACATGCCGCAGGGCCTGTTCGGAAATCAGGCTCTCGCCACCTTGCCCGAGCAGGATCGCCTCGATCTGGCGAAGCGCCGCCACCTGTGCGGCGATGGCGTCCTGATCGGCGGCGTCCTGCGCCAGTGTAGGCATTGGCGGAACCGCACCCGTCCCGCTTTGCGCAAGCGTTTCCTCGGTGAAGATATTGTCGCCACCAAAGGCGCCGCTGCCGCCACCCGAAATTCGGTTGATCGGGATTGTTGGCGCGAAATAATCCGAGATCCCTTTGCGTTGCTGTTCGGTTGTGGCGTTCAACAGCCACATCAGCATGAAAAAGGCCATCATCGCAGTCACAAAGTCAGCATAGGCCACCTTCCATGCGCCGCCATGGTGACCACCCCCAGCGATCACTTTCTTGCGCTTGATAATCGTTGGCCCGTTCGTACCTTTTGCCATGTCACACCCTTGCCACCCCACAAGAGCCTTAGCGCGACAGATGTGAAGACCGGATTAAAGGTTCAATCTGTCTCAAAAGCGCCGGATCAGCCTTCGGGTTCGCGCCGGATATCAGCGGGTATTGCGGAAACGCCTGCGCGGACGAACCAGTCGTTGATCCCGTCGCGCGCATCATCGGCGGCCTGCATTGCGGCAAGCATGGCCTGCGACAGGGCGACAAAAGCAATTCCATAATCATGTCGACGATCACAGGCGCGCAGGTCCCGCCCAAGGCTGAGCAGATCCCGGCGTGCCGCGCCGAGTTGCAGCATCCAGCCCGCCAATTCATCATCGGGCGGCATGATCCGGTCGGCCAGACGGACCAGCACGGCGTGTTTTCCGGTCAGGTCGGATCTCAACGCAGGGTCATCGGTCGTTTCGATACGCAGTTGCAGGACGATGATCCGGTCGATCAGATCGGCAGGGTCGGCCGGGACAAGAATGTCGTGCATCGGAGATTTTCCACTTTGGATCGCGTGATGTTCCAGTTTCGGCGGATAGAGGCCCCGCATAGCGACAAGACCGTAAACCAATAATGTTGTCAAAATACCCACCGTACGGTGGGTCCCCGGGGGGATTGATCGCAAAAAGGTTTTGTGCAAGCCGCGCCACCCGTGACCGGGTTTAAGGGCAACTGCACGCGACCGATTGGCGCAGTGTCAGTCTTAGTTTACACTTGCTCTGGGGTCATATGTCACTCTAAACTTACACCATGACCGCAGTGACAGATCCAGTCCCAAGTTATCGTACACGCCGCTGGCCCGAACCACGGGCAATGGTGCGGCTGATCAAACCTGTGACATGGTTTCCGCCGATGTGGGCGCTGCTGTGCGGCGTCGTGTCGTCGGGCGTCGGCTTTGCCGGCAACTGGACGCTGGTCCTGATGGGTGTCCTGCTGGCGGGGCCTATCGTCTGCGGCATGTCACAGGCGGCGAACGACTGGTGCGACCGGCACGTGGACGCGATCAACGAACCGGACCGCCCTATTCCGTCTGGCCGGATACCGGGGCGCTGGGGCCTGTGGATCGCGCTGGCGATGACAGGGCTGGGGCTGGCTGTCGGCTATAGTTTGGGGCCTTGGGTCTTTGGCGCAACGATCCTCGCGGTGATTGCCGCTTGGGCCTATTCGGCAGAGCCTCTGCGCGCCAAGAAATCGGGCCTTTGGGGGCCTGCGCTGTGCGGTCTGGCCTACGAGACACTGCCGTGGATCACGGGCGTTGCGATCCTGACATCCGGCGCGCCAAGCATTTCCGTCATCGTGATCGCCGTTCTTTACGGACTGGGCGCGCATGGGATCATGACGCTGAACGATTTCAAGGCGGTCGAGGGCGACCGTGCAATGGGCTTGCGGTCTTTGCCGGTCACGCTGGGGCCTGACCGCGCAGCGCGTGTCGCCTGCTGGGTGATGGCAGTGCCGCAAGTCGCGGTGATCGGGCTGCTGGCCACTTGGGGCTTCCCGTTGCACGCGCTGGGGATCGTCGCGATGCTGGCCGTGCAACTGGCCGCGATGCGGGTGCTGCTGCGCGATCCTTTGGGCAAGGCGCAATGGTATCAGGGCATGGGCATCCTGTTCTACATCAGCGGCATGATGATCGCCGCGACAGCCTTGGGGGCGATGGCATGACGCTTACATGGGTGCAAATCTTTCGGCTGGGTCTGGTGCAGATGGCACTGGGCGCGATTGTCGTGCTGATGACCTCGACACTGAACCGGCTGATGGTCGTTGAACTCGCCCTGCCTGCGGTGATCCCTGGCCTGCTGGTGGCGCTGCATTATGGTGTGCAGATGTCGCGGCCGAAATGGGGCCATGCCTCTGATGCAGGCGGGCAGCGCACGCGCTGGATCATCGGCGGGATGGTCGCGCTGGGCGCTGGCGCCTTGGCTGCGACGGTCGGGTTGATGGTGCTTGAGGCTTCGTTTGTGTGGGGCATGATCCTATCCATCGCCGCCTACGCGCTGATCGGCGTGGGTGTCGGCGCGTCGGGCACGTCGCTGCTGGCGCTGCTGGCGACGACCACCGCCCCGCACCGGCGCGCGGCCGCGGCAACGATCACCTGGCTGATGATGATCTTCGGGATCGCCATGACAGCGGGCGTCGTCGGCACGCTGATCGACCCCTACACCCCGCTGCGCCTGATCGAGATCGTGGCCGCCGTCGTGGGTATCGCCATCGCCGTCACCTGTCTGGCGGTCTGGGGGATCGAAGGCGGCCTGAAAGTCACCCGCGAACCCGACCCCACCCCCTTCCGCGAAGGGCTGGCAGAGGTCTGGGCCGAACCACGCGCACGCAATTTCACCCTGTTCGTGTTTCTGGCGATGACCGCCTATTTCATGCAGGAGCTGATCCTTGAACCCTATGCCGGGCTGGTCTTTGGCCTGACACCGGGGCAGACCACGTCACTGTCGGGTGCACAGAATGGCGGCGTGTTCATCGGCATGCTGACCGTGGGCATCATGGCGACAGGGCTGAAAATCGGGGCCTTGCGCAACTGGGTCGTCGCGGGCTGCCTTGGGTCGGCAGGTGCGCTGGCCATCATCACGCTGCTGGGGCCTGTGGGGCCGGGCGCGCCGATCCTGCCTGCTGTCGTCACCTTGGGCTTTTTCAACGGCATGTTCGCCGTCGCCGCCATCGGGTCGATGATGGCGCTGGCCGGACAAGGCCGTGAGCGGCGCGAAGGCACGCGGATGGGCCTGTGGGGCGCGGCGCAGGCTATCGCGGCCGGTTTCGGCGGGCTGCTGGGGGCGGCAATGGCCGATGTCCTGCGCCTGTCCCTGACCGATACGCAGGCCTTTGGTGCCGTGTTCCTTTTCGAAGCCAGTCTTTTTATCGCTGCGGCCCTTGTCGCCGCCAAAATCATGGATCGCAAAATGCCGTCCGCAACCCTCGTTCCGGGAGAATAGCCAATGCAATATGATGTCATCGTTGTAGGCGCTGGGCCTTCCGGGGCTACTGCTGCCGAAGATCTTGCCCGGTCAGGCCACAAGGTCGCCTTTCTGGACCGCGAAGGCCGGATCAAACCCTGCGGTGGCGCGATCCCGCCGCGCCTGATCGCGGATTTCTTCATCCCCGACAACCAGATCGTCGCCAAGGTGAACACCGCGCGGATGATCTCGCCTACCGGACGGCAGGTCGATATCCCGATCGAGAACGGCTATGTCGGCATGGTCGACCGCGAACATTTCGACGAATTCCTGCGCAAACGGGCCAAGGCTGCGGGCGCGCACCGCTATGCGGGCACCTTTACCCGGATCGAACGCGACAGCGACGGCACCCATGTCATCTATCGCGACAAGATCAGCGGCAATGACCAGCGCCTGTCGACAAAACTGGTGATCGGTGCCGATGGCGCGCGGTCCAACGTCGCGCGCGCGGAAATCAAGGATGGCGACAAGATCCCCTATGTGATCGCCTACCACGAGATCATCGAGGCCCCCGCCGCCAACGCGACCTATGACCCGATGCGCTGCGATGTTGTCTATGACGGACGCATCTCGCCCGATTTTTACGGCTGGGTTTTCCCGCACGGGGCGCAGGCCAGTGTCGGCATGGGGTCGATGCTCAAATCCGTCGATGTCAAACAGGCCACCGCCGATCTGCGCGCGGCATCCGGCCTTACCGATTGCAAGACCATCCGCCGCGAAGGCGCGCCGATCCCTCTCAAGCCTCTGGACCGTTGGGACAATGGGCGCGATGTGGTGCTGGCGGGCGATGCGGCGGGTGTCGTCGCGCCATCCTCGGGCGAAGGCATCTATTACGCGATGGTCGGCGGGCGTGTGGCGGCGACGGCGGCAGCGGCCTGCCTTGCCTCTGGCAGGGTCAAGGACCTGCAACTGGCGCGTAAGCTGTTCATGCGGGAACATAAACAGGTCTTCCGCGTTCTGGGTGCCATGCAGAACGCCTATTACCGCAGCGATGAGCGGCGCGAACGCTTTGTGTCCCTGTGTCATGATGTCGACGTGCAAAAGCTGACGTTCGAGGCTTATATGAACAAGAAACTGGTGAAAGCCCGCCCCATGGCACATCTGAAAATCGGCCTGAAGAATCTGGCGCATCTGACGCGACTGGTGTCGCCGTTGCGGACGTGACGGTCATGATCCCGGCCTGGGTAAACGGCAAACTGCAACCTGTCGAAAAGCTGGCAGCGCACCAGCGCGGGCTGAAACACAAGGCGGTCAGCGTCTTTGTGATGAACCGCGGGCGCGTGCTGATCCAGCAACGTGCGCTGGAAAAGTACCACACGCCGGGGCTTTGGGCGAATACCTGCTGCACCCATCCCGCATGGGACGAAGACCCCGCCGCCTGTGCGCTCCGCCGTTTGGACGAGGAATTGGGGATCACCGGCCTTTATCCCGCGCACCGCGACCAGATCGAATACCGCGCCGAGGTGGGCGGTGGACTGATCGAACACGAATTGGTCGAGGTTTACGTGGCCGACGCGCCCGACAACCTGCGCGTCGCCCCGAACCCCGCCGAGGTTATGGCGACCCGTTGGGTGGATTTCTACGACCTTTCGGCGGATGTGACCCGCCACCCCGAACATTACACCCCGTGGCTGCAGATTTACCTGCGCGATTATCAGGATGCGATCTTTGGCGATCTGATGCGCGCGGTCTGACCCCTTTCCGTCAGCGCCCAAACCGTGTTTATGGGCGCGACAGGAAAGGACGAAGCTATGTGGGTTTTCGGATACGGGTCGCTGTTGTGGAACCCCGGCTTTGCGCCTGTGCGCCGCGTCAAGGCGCGCCTGCCCGATTACCACCGCAGTTTCTGCATGCTCTCGATCCACCATCGCGGCACACCCGACCACCCCGGCCTCGTGCTGGCGCTGGATCATCAGCCCGGCGGGCAATGCACGGGTGTCGCTTTCGAGGTAGCCCCCGATGACGAAGCCACCGTCCTGACCATGCTGCGCGAACGCGAGCTTGTGTCATCGGCCTATGTTGAACAGGAAGTGCCGCTGATCTGCGACGATGGCACGGCGATCACGGCGCTCGCCTATGTGGTGGACCGCAACCATATCCAGTATTGCCAGTTCGATCTGGAACGGCAGGCGCAGATGATCGCCCATGCCGTGGGCGGGCGCGGCCCGAATACCGAATATCTTTACAACACCGCCGCCCATCTGACCGAGATGGGGATCAAGGACGCCGACATGACGTGGCTGGCGGACAGGGTCCGTGCCTTGACGGCAACATAAGATTGCCGCGATTTTGTTTGGGTTGGTCCCTATACCGCCATATGCTGCTATGGGTGCAGTGAACGACCACCAGATAAGGATGAACCTGCGTGTCAGACAAACGGGTAGCCAAGGCAGCGCCGCAGTTTTCCCAGCCGATCCGCCAGCTTTTGTTCATGTTGACCGTGATCGGGCTGCTGGGCGCGGGAATCTACCTCGGGCTTGAACAGATCACCGCGATCTACCTGTCGAACCCCTATCTGAACGGGGTGATCCTTGGCGTTTTCGTGCTGGGGGTGCTGTCCTGCTTCAATCAGGTCTTCCTGTTGATGAATTCGGTCCGCTGGATCGAACATTTCGCACGCGAAACCGGCGGGCATAACTTCACCGCCGCCCCGTCCTTGCTGGCGCCTTTGGCGACATTGCTGCGGTCCCGCGGCGCGCGGACGCAGATTTCATCGAGTTCCGGACGCTCGATCCTTGATTCCGTGGCCCAGCGCATTGACGAAGACCGCGAGATCACGCGCTATATCGGCAACGTCTTGATCTTTCTGGGGCTTCTGGGGACGTTCTATGGGCTTGCCACAACCGTGCCCGCGCTGGTCGAAACGATCCGGTCGCTGAATCCGACCGAGGGCGAATCCGGGGCCGATATCTTTGGCCGCCTGCAAGACGGGCTGGAAAACCAGTTGGGCGGGATGGGCACGGCCTTTTCCAGCTCTTTGCTGGGTCTGGCGGGGTCGCTGGTCGTTGGCCTGCTCGAACTTTTCGCAGGGCACGGGCAAAACCGCTTCTACCGCGAACTCGAAGAATGGATGTCCACCATCACCCGCGTCGGCATCGACGGTGAAGAAGGCGCAGGCAGCGGCGGCGCGGCCTTTTCGGCCATGGTCGAGCAGATGGGCGAATTGATGGACACGATCCAGCTGCTTCTGGCGCAGACCGAGGCCGACCGCACCGCCACCGACAGCAGGTTCCAATCGCTGGCCGAGGCGATTGCAACACTGACGCAGGCGACGACGATGAACGACACCTCGGCCCAGTTGGCACGGGTCGCCGACGGGCAAGCCGCCCTGATCCAGAAACTCGACGACAGCGGGATGGACGGGATCGACGCCGAAAGCCGGATGCGGCTGCGGTCGATCGATGTGCAGCTACTGCGGATCCTCGAAGAACTTTCCGCCGGCCGGCAGGAAAGCATCGGCGCGCTGCGGCAGGATCTGGCCGCCCTTGCCGGCGCGCTACGGAACCGGGGCTGATCCATGGCGCTGAGCCGGCGATCATCCAACCGCTTTCAGAACGCGATCTGGCCGGGGTTCGTGGATGCGATGACCGGCATCCTGCTGGTGCTGATGTTCGTGCTCAGCATCTTCATGGTGATCCAGTTTACCCTGCGCGAGACGATCACCGGGCAGGAATCCGAACTTGACGTGCTGTCGGGCGAAATGGCGGCGCTTGCCGCCACGCTAGGGCTGGAACGCGAACGGACCGCCACGCTTTCCGCCGATCTGGACGCGGCCAACGCACAGGCCGCACGGCAGGCAGGCCAGATCGCCAGTCTGATCGCCGAACGCGAGGCGCAGGATCAGGCGCTGGCACAGGCGCAGGAACAGATCACCGGGTTCGAGGCGCAGGTCGCAGGTCTGATCGCCGACCAGCGGGAAAACCGCGATACCATTGCCGGGCTTGAAGCTGCGCAGGACCAGCTTTTGTCCGAACAAGAGGCGCTGAACCTTGCGCTCGCGCAAGCCCGCACCGAAATCGACGCGGGGGCCGAGGCCGCGCGCCTTGCCGCCGCCCGCCGCGAGGCGTTGGAAGCCTTGGTCGCCGATCTTGAAACCACACGGGACGAAAATACCGCCCAGATCAGCGCGCTGGAAGCAGAACGCCTTGCAGATGCCGCCGCTGCCGCGGCCTTGCGCGACAGGCTGGAAAACGCGGATGCCGAACTGACCGCGATGACCCTGAACCTTGAACGCCAGCGGCAAGAGGCCGAAGAGACGCTGACCCTTCTCGCCGCCGCCCGTGCCGCGCAGGCCGAACTAGAGGCGGCCCGCGTCGAGGCCCTGACCGAAGCCGAACGGCAGGCCGCCTTGCTGGCCACTGCAAATGCCGCACTGTCGGAACAGGAGGCGCAGTCAGAGGCCAGCCAACGGCAGGTCGCCGTGCTGAACGAACAGATCCTCGAGTTGCGCAATCAGGTCGGCAACCTGCAATCCTTGCTGAACCTTGCCGAAGACGCCGACCGCCAGGCACAGGTGCAAATCGAAACGCTGGGCGCGCAGCTCAATACCGCCTTGGCGCGGGTCGTCTCCGAAGAACGGCAGCGCGTTGCCTTGGAAGAGGCCGAACGTATCCGTCTGGAAGAAGAGGCCGCGCGGCTTCTGGCCGAGGCTGAAAACCTTGAACGGTTCCGGTCGGATTTCTTTGGCCAGCTGCGCGAGGTGCTGGAAGGGCAGGACCGCATCAGGATCGAAGGTGACCGTTTTGTCTTCTCCTCCGAAGTGCTGTTCGAGGTCGGGCGCGCGGATCTGTCCCCGCAAGGCCGCGCGGAAATCGCGAATGTCGCGGGCATCCTGAACGATATCGCCGACGACATCCCCGACGGGATCGACTGGATCATCCGCGTCGACGGGCATACCGACGATATCCCGATCACGCCCGGCGGACGTTTTGCCGACAACTGGGAACTGAGCCAGGCCCGCGCGCTGTCCGTTGTCCGGTTCATGGCCGAGGATCTGGGCATCCCGCCCACCCGTCTGGCCGCCAACGGCTTTGGCGAATACCAGCCACTGAACCCCGCCGACACCGCAGAGGCCCGCGCCCAGAACCGCCGGATCGAGTTGAAGCTGACGGAAAGGTAGGGCGGGGACGGCCGGCAATTTCATTGTTTCTTATGACGACTGTGCCTATATCTGGCCTAGGAGACAAAAATGGCCAATCGAAAATCCGATGATCTAGCGAAAAAGGAACGCCGAAAAGGTGGTTGGAAAGTTGTGTCTTATCGCACCTCGCGGATCGCTGAGAGTGCCTTTGTCTCGAGTAAACTTGCTCGTCATCCAAAAACGTCCGCAACGCATGATGCTAATTCGGTCCCCTTTGTGTCATTGACGAAAGAAGAAATTGCAAAGATCGATGATATTTGCGCATCGCCTGCAATGATCACAAGTTCAATGCGCGACGCGATTGAACGCTATCGTAAAAATACTTCCTACTGATTAAGACAGCGCCTGTGCTAGTCCCTCTTGATAGGTCACTTCACGAGGTCTCAACTTTTTCCTCGGGCGTTATGGCCTGTGACCATGATCTCGTGCGCCAGTCACGCAATCTACGAAACCGCTGCCTTGTAATGACGGAAGGCCGCCGTATCTTGGCGTTCGGGCGTTATAGTTTCGCCAACGCTGGTTCGATGAACGCCATTCGCCCCTGCGTGCAGATCCAGTTCATTGCCCGAAGTGAAACCGCAGCCCCCGGAACCGGGCTGGACTTCACATTACGTCTTTTGCTCCGAATCGCTAAAGACCCTAAAGCGGCCTCGGCGAAGGGGCTTTTGATCGACAGCATGAACTGTGGCGATATGTCCGCGTGCGAACGTCGCTGGCGGTTTTTCACTCAAAAGGTAGGCTTCACACCTCTCAAGAATGATGGCCAGCCCTATGGCTATGCCTTCATGCAAATGACAACTGTGCATGCCATCGCAGCGGCAATCACGACAGAGCAATGATCACACCACGGCAAACAAAAATGGGCGCTGGCATCACACCAGCGCCCGCTTCATTCCCGCCTAAGCCGTCAGATCACTGCAGCGCCTGATCCGTGATCAGATGCGTCCATGCACCCTCTGGTTCTGCCGAAATAACCGGGTCGGACCCGCCGCCCAGCAATGTTGCCACGGTGCGTTCGTAATCCGCAGGGTCGAGTGCGCCGTTTGATCCGGCGGTCAGTTTGGCGACTTCCTGCATCATCCGGATCTGGGCCGCTTCGGACTGGGCGCCGGTTTCATCGTATTCGATGATGATGGCACCTGCCGCTTCGGGGTTTTCCTCGGCCCATTTCCAGCCCTTCATCGAGGCGCGCACGAAGCGGACCATCTTGTCCACGAAGGCAGGATCTTCGAGGTTCTGTTCCAGCACCCAGATCCCGTCTTCCAGCGTGGCGACGCCCTGATCCTCATACATGAATGTCACCAGCTCCGCCGGATCGACGCCTGCATCCAGCACCTGCCCATATTCGTTATAGGTCATGGTGGAGATGCAATCCGCCTCGCGGTTCAGCAATGGGTCGACGTTGAAACCCTGCCGCAGCACGGTCACGCCATCCTCGCCGCCATCGGTCGGGATACCGGCCTGCGCCATCCAGCTCAGGAACGGATATTCATTGCCAAAGAACCATACGCCGATGGTGCGGCCACGGAAATCCTCGACGGATTCAATGCCAGTGTCTTTCCAGCAGGTCAGCATCAGCCCCGATGTCTTGAACGGCTGCGCGATATTGACCACCGGCAGACCGCGTTCGCGCGCGGCCAAGGCGGATGGCATCCAGTTCAGCATCGCATCGGCACCGCCACCGGCCAGCACCTGTGGCGGCGCGATATCGGGACCGCCGGGCAGGATGGTGACGTTCAGCCCTTCTTCCTCGTAATAGCCCTGATCGAGGGCGACATAATAGCCCGCGAACTGGGACTGCGTGACCCACTGCAACTGCAGCGTCACGTCGTTGTCTTGCGCCTGAGCCGCGCCGCCCAGACCGGCAGCAAGGGCCGCCGCGATCATCGTTTTCTTCATTTTGACCTCCAAGTCAGTGTGATGCCCTCTTGCCGGGGCTTGTTATTTGCGTTGCGATGGGTGCCAGAAGGTCACCCGCCCCTCGACCCATGCGACAGCCCCATAAAGCGCGCTGCCAGCAATCGCTGCGACGACAATTTCGGCCCAGACCATATCCAGCGCAAGCCGTCCCACGGATGTGGATATCCGAAAGCCCATGCCGACCGTGGGAGAGCCGAAAAATTCAGCAACAATCGCCCCGATCAGCGCCAAAGTTGTCGCTATTTTCAATCCGTTGAAGATGAACGGCATCGCCGCGGGCAGGCGCAGTTTGAACAGCGTCTGCCAATAGCCTGCGCCATAGGTGCGCATCAGGTCGCGCTGCATGGCGGATGTATCGCGCAGGCCTGCCACGATATTCACAAGGATCGGGAAAAACACCATCACGGCCACAACCGCCGCCTTGGACTGCCAGTCGCTGCCGAGCCAGCGCACAAAGATCGGCGCGATGCCGACAATGGGCAGCGCCGCCATGAACCCGCCTACGGGCAAGATGCCGCGCGTCAGGAAATCCGACCTGTCAGCCAGAATCGCCACCGCAAAGGCGCAGACCATCCCGATGACATAGCCGGTCATCGCGCCCTTGATGATCGTCTGCTGGAAATCCGCCCAAAGGATCGGCAGCGAATTGGCAAAGCGGTCGGCGATCATGCTGGGCGGCGGCAGGACAATCGGGCTGACGCCCGTCAGCCGCACCAGAAGTTCCCAGATCACCAGCAAGGTCAGCCCGAAGATCACCGGCACCAGCAGGCGGACAAGGCGCGTGTCGGCCGCGCGGCTTGCCGCAAGGCGGATATTGATGAACCAACCCAAAGCCCAGACCGCCAGAACAGAAATCAGCGCCGGTCCCGTCATGCTGCCGCCATCCCCATCCGGCGCAACGTCAGCCGTTCCATCGCGGTAAAGATCGCGACGAGCGCCGCCGCCGTGATCGCCGCCGCAAACAGTGCCGCCCATGTCACCAGCGGGTTGCCATACTGGTCGCCTACCAGCATCCGCGCGCCGAAACCGGCCCGGGCGCCTGTGGGCAGTTCCGCGACAATGGCACCCACCAGCGCCGCCGAAATCCCGATCTTGAACGAGGCGAACAGATAGGGCACCGAGGCCGGCAACCGCAGTTTCCAGAACCCCTGCGAGGCGCTGGCATGATAGGTGCGCAGCAAATCCATCTGCATCGCATCGGGGCTGCGCAGCCCTTTGACCATGCCCACGACCACAGGAAAGAAACTCAGATAAGCGCTGATCACCGCCTTGGGCAGCAGGCCCTGAATGCCGAACTGGCCCATCATCACGATGATCATCGGCGCCAGCGCCAGAATGGGAATGGTCTGGCTGGCAATCGCCCAAGGCATCACGCTCATATCCATGGCGCGGTTATGCACGATCCCGATGGCCAGCAGGATCCCCAGCGTGGTCCCGATCACAAAGCCGACCAGCGTCGACGACAGCGTGACCCAGCCGTGATAAACAAGCGACTGGCGCGAGGTCACGTTGCGTAGGGCAATCGTGTCCCACATCTCGCCCGCCACCTGATGCGGCGAGGGCAGGCGCGGTCGGTCCAGAGTATAGGTCAACGGGATCAGACCCGTGTTCGCGAAACTCAGCCCCAACCCGGAATAGGCCTGCCGTTCGACAGGTGTGGCGGGTGTGACGTCCAACCCGTCGCGCTGGGCCTGATCGGCGGTCAGATGCATGTTCATCGGGATCACCGCAACGACCCAGATCAACAGGATCGCGCCCACGATAGTGAGGATCGGCAAAACCGATTTCATCCCCGGCCCCCCGTTTCTTCCGAGCCCAAATATCCCCGCCGGAGGCAGCGCCTAGTCATCCACATGCCCCGCCCGCAATCCTTCACGCACACGGTGCGCAATGTCGATGAATTCCTTGCTGTCGCGAATATCCAGCGGCCGTTCCTTGGGCAAAGGGCTGTCGATCACGTCGGTGATCCGGCCGGGGCGCGGCGACATGACGACGATCTTGGTGGACAGATAGACCGCCTCGGGGATCGAATGGGTGACGAAACCGATGGTCTTTTCCGTGCGCGCCCACAGTGCCAGCAACTGTTCGTTCAGATGGTCGCGCACGATTTCATCCAGCGCGCCGAATGGTTCGTCCATCAGCAGGATATCGGCATCAAACGCCAGCGCGCGGGCGATACTGGCGCGCTGCTGCATCCCGCCGGACAGTTGCCAAGGAAACTTCTTTTCGAACCCCGCAAGGTCAACCAGCGCCAGCACGCGCGCGACCCGCTCGGCCTGTTCGGCCTTGGAAAACCCCATGATCTCCAGCGGCAGTTTCACATTGCCGCCGATGGTGCGCCACGGATACAGCCCCGCCGCCTGAAACACATAGCCATAGGCGCGCGCACGGCGCGCCTGATCCGGCGTCATGCCGTTGACGGTCAGGGTGCCGCCCGTCGGCGTCTCCAGCCCCGCGATGCAGCGCAGGAACGTCGTCTTGCCACAGCCCGACGGGCCGATGAAGCTGACGAATTCGCCTTTGCGGATGTCCAGATCGACATCTTTCAGCGCATGGACCGGACCGTCGTTGGTCTGGAACGTCAGGTTCAGCCCTTGCGCGCTGATTACGGTATCGGCAGTCATCAAACCCCCGTCGCGGGAATGCCCGTCCGCTCGACAGGGCGGGGGGCCGTCAGTTCTTTCCATTTCGACAGGGCGGTGTTCGTCGGCGTGTTGGGCGCGCGCTTGACGAATTGGCCGTGGCCTTCGCGCGTGCGGATCTCGCCGTCATGCACCGCGACATGGCCGCGTGTCAGGGTAAAGCGCGGCAGGCCGGTGACTTCCTTGCCTTCGAAGACGTTGTAATCGATGGCGGATTGCTGCGACTTGGCCATGATCGTCTTGGACTTTTCAGGGTCCCAGACCACCAGATCGGCATCTGCGCCAACCAGCACAGCACCCTTGCGCGGATAGCAGTTCAGGATCTTGGCGATATTGGTGGATGTCACGGCGACAAATTCGTTCAGCGTCAGCCGCCCCGTGCGCACGCCATGCGTCCAGAGCATCGGCATCCGGTCCTCCAGCCCGCCCGTCCCGTTCGGAATCTTGGTGAAATCACCCACGCCATAGCGTTTCTGCGCCGTGGTAAAGGCGCAATGATCCGTCGCCACCACCGACAAGCTGCCCGATTGCAGACCGGCCCAGAGGCTGTCCTGATGCATCTTGTTGCGGAACGGCGGCGACATCACGCGCCGCGCGGCATGGTCCCAGTCCTGATTGAAATATTCGCTTTCGTCCAAGGTCAGATGCTGGATCAGCGGTTCACCCCAGACGCGTTTGCCCTGCATCCGCGCGCGCCGGATCGCCTCGTGCGCTTCTTCGCAAGAGACGTGGACGATATAAAGCGGCACGCCGGTCATGTCGGCGATCATGAT
>DAISXL010000001.1:0-56493 GCA_036825855.1 Yoonia sp. | reverse complement strand
GGAAGGTGACGGGCTGTTTTGCCTGAACTTCCGGTCCGACCGCGCGCGCGAGATTCTGGCGGCTATCGCCGATCCAGAATTCGACGGGTTTGCGCGCGCGCAGCCCGCGCTGGCCGCACTTTTGGGCATGGTGTCCTATTCGGACCGGCATGACGGCTGGTTTGACACCGTCTTTCCCAAGCGCGACATCCAGAACACGCTGGGGGCGTGGGTCGCCAAACATGGTCTGCGCCAGTTCCGGCTGGCCGAGACCGAGAAATATCCGCATGTGACGTTTTTCCTCAATGGCGGGGTTGAGGCGCCCTATCCCGGCGAGGACCGCCATATGCCGCAATCGCCCAAGGTTGCGACCTATGACCTGCAGCCCGAAATGTCTGCCGCCGCCGTGACGCAGGCGTTTGTGGAGGCGATCGGTGCGGGCTATGACCTCATTGTCACGAATTACGCCAACCCCGATATGGTCGGACATACCGGCGATATCGCTGCGGCTGTCAAAGCCTGCGAGGCTGTTGATGCGGGGCTGGGCGCGGTGCTGGCGGCCTTGCAAGAGGCGGGCGGTGCGATGATCGTCACGGCGGATCACGGCAATTGCGAAACCATGATTGATCCGGTCACGGGCGGCCCGCATACGGCGCATACGCTGAACCCTGTGCCCGTGGCACTGGTCGGCGGGCCTGTGGGCGTGACCCTGCGGGACGGGCGTTTGGCTGATTTGGCACCCACAGTGCTTGATCTGATGGGGCTGGACCTGCCGCCTGAAATGACCGGCCGGACGTTGATTCAGCGATGAGATGGGCCGCAGTCCTGATCCTGCTGGCGCTGCCTGTCGCGGCCCAGCAAACCGCCGATGATGCCGCGCAGCAACTGCTCGCCGCCAATGCCCGGCTTGGCGCGGCGGAAGGGGCGGCCGATCAGGTCACAGCCCTGACCCAGACCGTGCAGGCCTATGAGGCCGGGCTGATCGCGATGCGCCAGAGCCTGCGCGACCTCACCGCGCGCGAGGCTGTGCTGGCCGCTGAACTGACCGCCCGCAGGGACGAGATTGCGGGGCTGTTGATGGTGCTGGCCAGCATCGGGCAAAGCCCGCAGCCTGTGATGCTGGCCAATCCCGAAGGGCCGGTAGGCGCCTTGCGTGCGGGCATGATGATCGCCGATCTGACGCCTGCCTTGCGCGATGACGTGGCGCGGTTGCAGGGCGAGCTTGACACCTTGCGCGACCTGCGCGACCGGCGGGTCGCGGCGGCGGATATGCTGCGCGAGGGGCTGGATTTTGCCCAGACCGCGCGGGCCGCCTTGGGGCGCGCGATCTCGGAACGGCAGGATGTGCCGCGCCGCTTTGCCGAGGACCCGGCGCAAAGCGCGCAACGTGTCGCGACGGCCGAAACGCTGGCGGCACTGGCGTCGGAACTCGCGGCGCTCAGTTTGCCCGGGGATGAGGCGGAGGAGCCTTCGGCAGACCTGCCTTTGCCCGTGGCGGGGATCATCAGCACCGGCAACCGCGAACGCCCCGGTATCACCATTGCCGCAGCCCCGCGCGCGCTGGTCACCTCGCCCGTGCGCGCCACGGTCCTGTTTCGTGGGCCCTTGCTGGATTATGGCAATGTCGTCATTCTGGAACCGGCCGAAGATGTCCTGTTCGTGATCGCAGGCATGGCCGAAGCCTTTGGCGAGCCGGGCGAGATCATCGATGCCGGTGCGCCACTTGGTCTCATGGGGGGGGACGTGGGCATGGATGACGCTAGGCTTGGTCACAATCAGGCGATTGACGCGGGCCAAACCACGCAACCCCTTTATCTTGAGGTCAGGGGCGGGCAAGGTTCGATCAATCCGGATGCATGGTTCGCGCTGGAATAGAATGGGAAAACCGATGAAAAAGCTGATGATGGCCGCGACAGGCGGTGCCGTGCTGGGGCTTCTGGTCACAAGTCAGGTGGCGGGACCGCTGCTGGCGCAGGAGAGTGGGACGGGCAGCGTTTATGAACAGCTTGACCTGTTCGGCGATATCTTCGAGCGGATCCGCGCCGAATATGTCGAGGAAGTCGACGACAAGGCGCTGATCGAGGCTGCGATCAACGGGATGCTGACATCGCTTGATCCGCATTCAAGCTATCTTTCTGCCGAGGATGCCGCCGCTATGCGGGTGCAGACCTCTGGCGAATTCGGCGGTCTGGGGATCGAGGTCACGCAGGAAGAAGGCTGGGTCAAGGTCGTCTCGCCCATGGATGGCACACCGGCCGATGCCGCGGGGATCATGTCGGGCGATTTCATTACGGCCGTGAACGGCGAAAGTGTCATGGGTCTGACGCTGGATGATGCGGTCACGCTGATGCGCGGGCCGGTCGGGTCGGAAATCGTGATCACCATCGTGCGCGAAGGCGAGGTCGAGCCGTTCGATGTCTCGATCATCCGCGACACGATCAAGCTGACGGCCGTGCGCAGCCGGACCGAAGGTGATGCCGTGGTCTTGCGCGTCTCGACCTTCAACGAACAGACATTCCCCAATCTGCGTGACGGCATGGCCGAACAGGTCGCGGCTGCGGGCGGGATCGACAATATCGACGGCATCGTGATCGATCTGCGCAATAATCCGGGCGGTCTGCTCAACCAGGCGATCTTTGTGGCCGACGCGTTCCTTGACGCGGGCGAGATCACCTCGACACGCGGTCGCAACCCCGAGGATGGCGACCGCTTCAACGCCACCCCCGGCGATCTGGCCGAAGGCAAGCCCATCGTGGTGCTGATCAACGGCGGGTCTGCATCCGCGTCCGAGATTGTGGCAGGCGCCTTGCAGGATCATCGCCGCGCGATCATCGTGGGCACCAATTCCTTTGGCAAAGGGTCGGTCCAGACCGTTGTTCCCTTGCAGGGCGAAGGCGCGATGCGTCTGACGACGTCGCGCTATTACACGCCGTCAGGCCGGTCGATCCAGGCCTTGGGCATTTCGCCCGACATCATCGTGGAACAGCCGCGCCCGGAACCCGCCAGCGCCGAAGAAGAAGAGGCGCCAGTAACCCGGTCCGAAGCCGATCTGCGCGGCGCGCTGAACAACGGCCTGTCCGAAGACCAGCTGCGGCAGGTCGAGGAGGAACGCGCACGCGCCGAGACCGCCGCGCAGCTGCGCGAGGAAGACTACCAGCTCGCCTATGCGATCGACATTCTCAAGGGGTTGAACGCGTTGGGACCTCTGGCTGCTGCCAACGGAAACTGATTGCGCAGGTATGTCAGCATTGTTGACATAGAACGCGCAACGTCTAATCCTTCCCTGTGACCGGCTGATCGGTCGCGGGGGAGGAACGTCATGCAGTGGGACCAGGTGTTCGCGACACGGATCGCGCGGATGAAGGCATCCGAAATACGCGAATTGCTGAAACTGCTGGATCAGCCCGACATCATTTCATTCGCGGGTGGCATCCCCGATCCCGCTCTGTTTCCGGCAGAGGCGTTTCAGGCGGCCTATGCCGATATCTTTGCATCCGGCGACCACAAGGACGCGTTGCAATATTCCGTCAGCGAAGGTTACGCACCGCTGCGCCGCTGGCTGGCGGATCATATGACGGGGCTGGGCGTGCCCTGCGGGATCGACAATATCCTGATCACATCAGGGTCGCAGCAGGGCTTGGATTATCTGGGCAAGCTGTTCCTGTCGCCCGGCGATACCGCCCTTGTCAGCTGGCCAACCTATCTGGGGGCCTTGGGCGCGTTCAACGCCTATGAGCCGCATTACGACCGCCTGTATACCCATGGCAACCGCGCGCCCGCCGATTATGCGCAGGCGGCGGCGGACAAGGGCGGGGCGGTGAAATTCGCCTATATGTCCGTCGATTTTGCCAATCCGACGGGCGAGACAATCGACCGTGCGGGCCGCGACAACGTGCTGGCGCTGGCCGAGGCGCTGGATATCGCCGTGATCGAAGACGCCGCCTATCAGGCGCTGCGTTATGACGGCGACGCGATCCCGCCGATCCTTGCGCTGGAAATTGCGGCCAAAGGCGATATCGACGCTTGCCGCACGATCTATTGCGGCAGTTTTTCCAAGACGCTGGCACCGGGGTTGCGGGTGGGCTGGGTCGTGGCGGCCAAGCCTGTGATCAGCCAGCTGGTGCTGATGAAACAGGCCGCCGACCTGCATTCCTCAACGATCAACCAGATGGCCATCGCGCGGGTGGCGGAAACCGTTTTCGCCGATCATGTGGCGAATTTGCGCGCAACCTATCGCGCGCGGCGCGATCATATGCTGAAACGACTGGCCGAGAACATGCCCGCAGGTGTGACATGGACCAAACCCGAAGGCGGCATGTTTGTCTGGATCACCCTGCCGGCCCATGTTGACGGGGCCGCGTTGCTGGAGAAGTCGCTGCAAACCGCGCGGGTGGCTTTTGTGCCCGGTCGCGCGTTTCACGCGGACGGATCGGGCGGCAACACGATCCGTCTGAGCTTTTCCTTGGCCTCCGAGGCGACGATTGACACAGGGATCAGCCGCCTTGGCGCGTTGATCCGCGATCACATATTGGGGTAATTCGGCCCGTCGCCACCCTGCGGGACGGTCCAGACGATATTCTGGCTGGGGTCCTTGATGTCGCAGGTCTTGCAATGCACGCAGTTCTGGAAATTGATCTGGAACCGCGTGTCATCCCCCGTGCCCACGAATTCATAGACCCCCGCCGGACAATAGCGCGCTGATGGCCCTGCGAATTTCGGCAGGTTTACAGCGACCGGAATCGTCGGGTCGATCAGTTTAAGATGCGCAGGCTGGCTTTCCTCGTGGTTGGTAAAGCTGAAGGCGACATTGGTCAGCCTGTCGAACGACAGCTTGCCATCGGGCTTGGGGTAGTCGATGGGTTTGTGCTTGGCCGCGGGTTCAGTCGCCAAAGCATCGGATTTGCCGTGCTTGAGCGTGCCCAGAACGCCGATTCCCAGCGTGTTCATCCACATATCCGCGCCGCCGATGCCCAGCGACGCCATCAGCCCGTATTTCGACCAGAGCGGTTTGACATTGCGGACCTTTTTCAGATCCTTGCCGATCTCGCCCTTGCGCACGGCGCTGTTGTAATCGTCCAGCGCGTCACCGCTGCGCCCTGCCTTGATCGCGGCAACGGCGGCCTCGGCGGCGGCGATGCCCGACAGCATGGCGTTATGGTTGCCCTTGATGCGCGGCACGTTGACCATGCCAGCCGCACAGCCGAGCAGTGCGCCCCCCGGAAAGGCAAGTTGCGGCATCGACTGATAGCCGCCTTCGGAAATCGCGCGCGCGCCATACGCCACGCGTTTGCCGCCCTTGAGCAGTTCTGCCACCATCGGGTGATGTTTGAACCGCTGGAATTCCATGTAGGGGAAGACATAAGGGTTTTTATAGTTCAGGTGGACGACGAAACCGACATAAACCTGATTGTTGTCAAGGTGATAGATGAAAGACCCGCCGCCTGCATTGCTGTCCAGCGGCCAGCCCATCGTATGCGTCACCGTGCCGGGCTTGTGCTTGGCGGGGTCGATTTCCCAGATTTCCTTCATCCCGAGGCCGTATTTCTGCACGTCGGACTTCGCATCCAGATCGTATTTCGCGATCACCTGTTTGGACAGGGATCCGCGCACGCCTTCGCCAAGGAACACGTATTTGCCGTGCAGTTCCATGCCGGGTTCATAGCCGTCGCCGGGGGTGCCATCGGGGTTCTTGCCGAATTCACCCGCGACGACGCCTTTTACCTCGCCATCCGCGCCGTAAACCAGTTCCGAACAGGACATGCCGGGAAAAATCTCGACACCCAAGGCCTCGGCCTGTTCGGCCATCCAGCGGCAGACATTGCCCATCGAGACGATGTAATTGCCGTGGTTGTTCATCAGGGGCGGCATCAGCAGATTGGGGATGCGCAGCTGTCCGGCTTGCCCCAGCATGTAGAAATTGTCTTCGGTCACAGGCACGTTCAAAGGCGCGCCTTTTTCCTTCCAGTCGGGGATCAGCTTGTTCAGGCCGACAGGGTCCAGCACCGCGCCCGACAGGATATGCGCGCCGACCTCGGACCCTTTTTCCAGAACGACCACGCTCAGATCGGCATCAAGCTGTTTCAGGCGGATCGCGGCCGACAGCCCTGCAGGGCCGGCGCCGACGATGACGACATCATATTCCATCGCTTCGCGTTCAATCTGGGTCATTGTCTGTCCTTTAGAAAACGGGCCTGTCAGGATCGGGGGCAACCCCCTTTTATCCGGTCCCGGCAAGCGTTACCTGATGCATAGCCACGGGGCAATCAAGACACGGCGTCAAAATGTGCCACCGCCGACAAGAGCGCGGCAGGCCTTGACTTTGCTCTGCCCTGATAGGCTATGAACGTCGGACTGATATTTTTCGCCCGGGAGGGCCTGCCGAATGGAAAAGATTCCACTGACCCGTGCGGGTTTCGACAAGATCGATGCCGAGTTGAAGCATCTCAAGACCGTGGAGCGCCCCGCGATCATCCGCGCGATCTCCGAGGCGCGCGAACATGGCGATCTGTCGGAAAACGCGGAATACCATTCCGCCAAGGAAAAGCAGTCCTTTATCGAAGGGCGTGTGAAAGAGCTGGAAGGCGTGATTTCGCTGGCCGAGGTGATCGACCCGTCGAAACTGTCCGGTCCGGTCAAGTTCGGCGCGACGGTCGAACTGGTCGACGAGGACACCGACGAAGAAAAGACCTACCAGATCGTCGGTGAATACGAGGCCGATATCGAAAGCGGCAAGCTGAACATGAAATCGCCCCTGTCGCGCGCCTTGATCGGCAAGGTTGAAGGCGACAGCATCGATGTCAGCACACCGGGCGGTGTGCGCAGCTACGAGATTTTGAAGATCACCTATAAATAGAAAGCGGGCATTGCATGGCGCAGGGGCCGCACACCGACCAACCGCAGAGTATCGTCCTGACAGACACCGCTGCTGTCGGGCTGTCCGTGCTGTGGGTCGCAGCGGTCGGGCTGGCGTTCTGGTTTCTGCCGTCGCAGGCTGGGGGTTTGCGTCACGTCGTGATGCTGCTGGTGATGGCCGTGCCTGTCGGCATGGGGTGGATCGCATTGGTCAACGCCCGTGCCGCGCGGCGGATGGCGTCTGAAACACACCGCCTGCAGGTGGCGCTCGCCTTGGTGCAAAAGGCGATCATCGACGCGCAGGCGGCCCCCGCCGCCCCGCTGTCGCCCCCCGTCGCAGAGCCCAAACCCGACTCCACGACATCGCGCTTTGCCTCGCGCCGCGAGGTGTCGCGCCTGATCGTGCCGCGCGCCGCCCCGCAGCGCCAGCCCGACCAGCCAGCCCTTGCCCTTGGTCCCGGACCCGAGGATGACGATCCGCCGCTGGAACGCCCCGATCTGGTGCGCGCGCTGAACTTTCCCGAAAATCAGGATGACACCGATGGGTTCGCCGCCCTGCGTCGTGCCTTGCGCGACAGGCGCGCGCGCCGTCTGGTGCAGGCCAGTCAGGATGTGCTGACGCTGTTGTCGCAGGACGGCATCTATATGGACGACTTGCGCCCCGAGCCTGCCAGCGCCGATCTCTGGCGGCGTTTTGCCAAAGGGGAACGCGGGCAGAGCATGGACGGTCTGGGCGCCGTGCGTGACCATGCTGCGCTGTCGCTGGTGGCCGCCCGCATGCGCGAGGACACGATTTTCCGCGACGCCGTGCACCATTTCCTGCGCCGATTCGACGAAATCCTTGTCACGTTCGAGGAACACGCCACCGATACCGACCTGCTGGAACTGGCCGAAACACGCACCGCGCGGGCCTTCATGCTGCTTGGGCGCGCCAGCCGGACGTTCGACTAGGCGCATGTGGGATATCTTTCTCAAGACGTTGCCGTTCTTCATGCTGATCGCCCTTGGCTATGGTTCAGGCCGGACCAAGTTCTTTTCCGCCGAAGCGACCGCCTATCTGACGAAATTCGTCTTTTACTTTGCCCTGTCGGCAATGCTGTTCCGGTTTTCGGCCAACCTGTCGCTTGATGAAATCCTCGACTGGCAGTTTGTCTTTGCCTATCTGGCGGGGACATCGGTGGTCTATGTGCTGGCCACTTTGGTCGCGCTGCGCCGCAACCGCCCCATGACCGAAGCCGCGGTCGAGGCGCAATGCGCCGTGATCGGCAACGTCGGTTTCCTTGGCATCCCGATGCTGGTGCTGCTGTTGGGCGAGGCCGCGATCGGCCCGATCATGCTGGTGCTCGCCGTCGATCTGATCGTGTTCGGCAGTCTGATCGTGATCCTGATCACCGGATCGCGCGACGGGCGCATGTCGCCTGTGATCCTTGTCACGGTGTTCACCGGGCTGATCAAGAACCCGATGATCGTGTCGATCACCTTGGGGCTGACGGTGTCGTCCTTTGGCTGGGCTGTTCCGGTGCCTGTGAACGAATTTCTGGTCCTGCTGGGGGCTGCCGCAACACCCGGCGCTTTGTTCGCCATCGGTGCATCACTGGCCACGAAATCGGCCGAACGCGTCGCGGTCGCTGGCTGGCTGACGTTCTGCAAGCTGGTGCTGCATCCTGCGGCGGTGGCCATTGCCGCCCTTTTGGTGTTTACAATCGACCCCTACGCTGCAGGTGTGATGATCGCGGCCGCCGCCCTGCCGGTGGCGGGCAATGTGTTCATTCTGGCGCAGCATTACCGCGTGGCACCGGCGCGCGTGTCGGCGTCGATCCTGTTATCGACGGCGGGCAGCGTGGTGACGGTGTCGCTGGTGATCGGCTGGGTCACGGGATTTATGGGATAGGACAGACAGATGAAAACAATCGCGGAAAACCGCTGCTTTGGCGGCACACAGGGCGTCTATAGCCATGCATCGGACGCTTGCGGCGTGGACATGACATTCGGCCTGTTCCTGCCGGAAGAGGCCGCCATCGGCCCCGTGCCGGTGCTGTGGTTCCTGTCGGGGCTGACCTGCACCCATGAAAACGCGATGATCAAGGCGGGCGCACAAGGCTGGGCCGCCGAACAGGGGATCGCGGTCGTGTTCCCCGACACATCGCCGCGCGGCGAAGGGGTCGCCAATGACGAGGCTTATGATCTGGGGCAGGGCGCGGGGTTCTATGTGAACGCGACGCAGGACCCTTGGAAACCCCATTTCCAGATGTGGGATTATGTCAGCGCAGAATTGCCCGATTTGATCGCGGCCAATTTCGCGCTCGACATGGACCGCCAAGCCATCACCGGCCATTCGATGGGCGGACATGGCGCGCTGACGCTGGCGATGGGCCTGCCGGGGCGGTTCCGGTCGGTGTCGGCCTTTGCGCCGATCTGCCATCCGACGCAGAGCGATTGGGGCCGCAAGCAGTTCACCGCCTATCTGGGGACGGATGAATCCACTTGGGCCGCGCATGACGCCACGTTGCTGATGAAAGACAAAGGTTTCGATGGCCCCGTGCTGATCGACACCGGCACCGCAGACCAGTTCGGCGATCTTTTGGGCACCGAACATCTGGCCGGTGCCATGGCCGCGCGGCGGCAGGACGGGGTGTTGCGCCTGCAAAAGGGCTATGACCATTCCTATTTCTTCATCGCGACCTTCATCGAAGATCACGTCGATTTCCATGCGCAGGCGCTTTACGCATGATCTACATCGACGCCGACGCCTGCCCTGTGAAGGCAGAGGTGGAACGCGTCGGCACACGCCATGGGCTGCGGATGTTCGTCGTCTCGAACGGCGGCATCCGGCCTTCGGCCAATCCGCTGGTCGAAACGGTGGTGGTGCCGGACGGCCCCGATGTGGCCGATATATGGATCGCGGACCGCGCGACCAAAGGCGATGTGGTCATCACGGGCGACATCCCCCTTGCCGCGCGCTGCATCGAAAACGGTGCCTTGGTGCTGAAACACAACGGCGAGCCGCTGACGCAGGCCAATATCGGCAATGTGCTGGCAACGCGTGACCTGATGGCCGACATGCGCGCCGCCGACCCGTTCCGCCAAGGCGGCGGCAAACCGTTCAGCAAGGCCGACCGCGCGCGGTTCCTTGACGCGCTGGAACGCATGGTCCGGGCGGCGGCCAAGGCATGACACCGCTGTCGCCCAAGGCGCTTGGCGCGCTTTGCGCGGTGCTGGCGGTGGTTTTCTTTTCGGCCAATGACGTGGCGATCAAATCGCTCAGCGATGGCTATGCCCTGCATCAGGTGGTGCTGATCCGGTCCATCATCGGGGTGGCCTTCATCCTTGCAATCATCGCCCCCATGACGAGCGGTTTTGCCATCGCGCGCACCAAGCGACTGAAAATGCACCTTTTGCGCGGCGGCTTTGTGGTCTTTGCCAACCTGACCTTCTTTCTGGCCCTTGCCGCCATGCCGCTGGCCGAGGCGGTGGCGATCTTTTTCATCAGCCCTCTGGTGATCACGATCTTTTCGGTCCTGTTTCTGGGCGAAAAGGTCGGGCCGCGCCGTTGGGCCGCGATTGCGCTGGGCTTTGCGGGCGTGCTGATCATGGTGCGCCCGGGCACGGCGGCGTTTCAACCGGCCTCGGTGCTGCCTCTGGTGTCGGCGACCTGCTATGCCGCGATGCATGTGCTGACGCGCCGGATCGGCGGCACGGAAAGTGCGGCGACGATGGCGTTCTATATCCAGATCGTATTCATCGTGGTCTGCACCGCCATGGGGCTGAGCGTGGGCTGGGGCCAGTTTGCGGACCAGTCCGACCCCTCGCTCGCATTCCTGCTGCGCGCATGGGACTGGCCACAGATGGCGGATATGCCGGTGTTTCTGGTGATTGGGGCAGGCACGGCCTTTGCCGGATACCTGATTTCGCAGGCTTACCGCGTGACCGAGGCGTCGTTTGTCGCCCCCTTCGAATACCTCGCCCTGCCGATGGCGGTGGTCTGGGGCATGGTGGTGTTCGACGAATATCCGGCGCTGACCGATTACCTTGGCATGGCGCTGATCATGGCGGCGGGGCTGTTCATGCTGTGGCGTGATGCGCAAGAGCCGCCAGCCAGTTTACAGCGCCCGCTGCGGCGTTAAGCTGCGCACAACCAAGGCAGGAGCATCCATGTCCCAGATCAACGCGGTCATCTTTGACATCGGCAATGTGCTGATCGAATGGCAGCCGGAACGGTTCTTCGACAGCGTGATCGGCGCGGACCGCCGCAAGGCCATGTTCGCCGCCATCGACCTGCACGGGATCAACGATGTCGTGGACCGTGGCGGGCATTTCCGTGACACGATCCATGCCGCGGCCGAGGCCAACCCCGACTGGCGCGACGAGGTGCTGATGTGGCACGACCGCTGGATCGACATGGCCGCCCCCGCCATCGACCATTCCGTGCGCCTGCTGCGCGCGTTGCGCGCCAACGGTGTGCCGGTCTTTGCTCTGACCAATTTTGGCATCCAGACCTTCGAGATCGCCGAACCTGTCTATCCGTTCCTGCGCGAATTCGACCGGCGCTACATCTCGGGCCATATGGCGGTCATCAAACCCGACCCTGCGATCTATGCCATGGTCGAGGAAGATTGCGGGCTGGACCCTGCAACGCTTTTGTTTGCCGACGACCGGATCGACAATATCAACGCCGCCGCCGCGCGCGGATGGCAGACCCATCTGTTCACGCATCCGCAAGGCTGGGCCGACCGCCTTGTCGGGGCGGGGCTCTTGTCAGAAAGCCAAGCCCGATGACCGTGATGATCCCCTTCGCCGAAGCCGATGCCATGCTCGACTGGCTGGCTCTGACCGATGCACTGGCCGCAGGGCATCAAGGCCCCAAGGCCGATGTCGCCGATGTGTTCCTTTACGAAGGGGCGAATACGCTGCTGAACCGTTCCGCCTGGATCGCGGGACTGGGGCTTGCGGTGAAATGCGCGACGATCTTTCCGGGTAACAAGGCGCTGGGCAAGCCTGCGATCGGCGGGGCGGTGAACCTCTTTTCAGCGCAGGACGGCGCGCTGGAGGCGATCCTTGATTTCCATCTGGTGACCAAATGGAAAACCGCCGGTGACAGTCTTCTGGCCGCACGCCGTCTTGCGCGCCCTGACAGCCGCAACATCCTGATCGTGGGTGCAGGCACCGTGGGGCAATCGCTGCGCCAAGCCTATGGCGCGGCCTTTCCGGAGGCGCGCTTCACCGTCTGGAACCGCTCGGCAGACGGGGCAGAGGCGTTCCGGCAGGCCTTTCCCGATGTGACCGTCGCGGGTGATCTGGAACAGGCGGTGCGCCGCGCGGATATCGTGACCTCTGCCACCATGTCCACCGACCCACTGATAAAAGGCGACTGGCTGCGCCCCGGCACCCATGTCGACCTGATCGGCGCCTACCGCCCCGACATGCGCGAGGTCGATGACGCCGCCCTGCAAAAGGCGCGGATTTTCGTCGACAGCCGCGAGACGACGACCCACCATATCGGCGAGCTGAAGATCCCGATTGCCGCAGGTGTCATCACGCCAGAGGATGTCATCGCCGATTTCTATGCGCTGGATCGCTTCACGCGCCATAATCCCGACGAGATTACCCTGTTCAAGAACGGGGGCGGCGCGCATCTCGACCTGATGACGTGCCGCTACATTCTGGACGTCTGGCAGGCGCGGCGCTGACAAAGGACGCGGGCGGTATGTGGTACATCGGTTTCTTGGTCTTGGGGGTGCTGGGCGCGGTCGCGGCCTTGCCCATCCTGCTGGAACGGCGGCGGACGACCATCGGACCTGCGGAACGCCAGTCTGCCAAGGGCGAATTCGCCGTGTTGTCCCAAGGTGTCACTTATTACCGCTGGCTGGGCTCGGCGCGTGGCCCTGTCGCAGTGCTGGTCCACGGGATCGCCACGCCTTCGGTCGCGATGCATGATCTGGCCGAAGGGCTGGGCCGGATGGGCTATCGCGTGCTGATCTACGATCTTTACGGGCGGGGCTTGTCGGACGCGCCGCGCGGGCGGCAGAACGGCGCGTTCTTTCTGCGACAGTTATCGGACCTTTTGCACCATCAGGATGTCCCCGAAGAGGTGACATTGGTCGGCTATTCGATGGGCGGTGCCATCGCCACGCTGTTCGCCGCGCGAAACCCGCACCGCGTGACGCGACTGATCCTGTTCGCGACGGCCGGCATCCTGACGCCCGAGGATGATTTCGCGCGCTTTTGCCGGCGCTTGCCTGTGATCGGCGACTGGGTGCACAGCATGTTCGGACGCCGCCGGATACTCGCCGCGATCCCCGCAGACGGGCCGAACCTGAACCTCAACATCGTGCGCTATGCCCAACGGGCGGAACTGAACCGCAAAGGCTATCTGCGTGCGATCCTGTCCAGCAGGCGCGGCGTCCTGTCCGAGCGGCTGGAGAAAGAGCATCGCAAGATCGCCAAGATGGCGCTGCCCGTGGTCGCGATCTGGGCCGAAAAGGACGAGGTCATTCCGCTGTCTGCCCTTGGGCTACTCGCGCAATGGAACCGCGGCGCCCATCAGGAGGTGGTACCGGGGGCAGGCCACGCGATGCCCTACAGCCACCCCGCCGAGGCGATGAAGGCCCTGCGTGTCGGCCTGCGCGACTGACCCGAAGGTCGGTCCTTTTCAAGGCACGGCGGTCAGTCTATGCAGCGCGGATGACAGTCCAACAGGCATATGAGGCCGCCGTCGCTGCGGGCAAACTGACGCCCGATCCGGCGCAGATCGCGGCCTTGCCAGAGCTGGAACGGATCAGGGCCGCTCTGGCCGAACCTGTTAAAACCGGCTTTTTCCGCAAGCTGCCGCCACCCGCAAAGGGGCTTTACCTGTGGGGCGGGGTCGGGCGCGGCAAATCCATGCTGATGGACATGCTCTATGCGGCCGTGGACGTGCCCAAGGAACGGCGCCATTTCCATGCTTTCATGCAATGGGTCCATGCCGAAATCGCCGTGGCGCGCAAGGACGGGGTGGATGACGCCATTGCGCCCGTGGCTGCGAAACTGGCGGGACGCGTACGGTTTCTGGCCTTTGACGAGATGCAGATCAGCGACATCACCGATGCGATGATCGTGGGGCGGCTTTTCACCGCGCTGATGGCGGCGGGGGTCGTGGTCGTGACCACCTCGAATCGCCCGCCCGATGATCTCTATCTCAACGGGTTGAACCGCCAGCTTTTCCTGCCATTTATCGCGCTTCTCAAGGACCGGATGGTAGTGCATGAACTGGCCAGCGCGCAGGATTACCGGCAGGACCGGCTGGCTGGCAGCCCCAGCTATTTCACCCCGATCAACGCCGAGGCCCGTGCCGCGATCAACGCAATCTGGGATGATTTCAGCCTGGGCCAGTCCGAGGCGCTGGTGCTGCATGTCAACGGACGGCAGGTGACGCTGCTGCGGTTTCACAACGGCGTGGCGCGGGCGACATTTTATGACCTTTGTGGCCGCCCGCTGGGCCCTGCGGATTATCTGACGCTGGCCGATGCCGTACGCGTGCTGATCCTCGAGGATATTCCCGCCCTGTCGCGCAGCAATTTCAACGAGGCCAAACGCTTTGTCACGCTGATCGACGCGCTTTACGAGGCCAAGGTGCGGCTGATCTGTTCTGCCGCCGCCAGCCCCGAGATGCTGTATCTCGAAGGTGAAGGCACGTTCGAATTCGCCCGCACCGCCAGCCGCTTGCGCGAAATGCAATCTGCGGGATGGGGGCAGGCGGCAGGATAGAAACTTTCTGGCCTCCGGCGGGGATATTTCTACTCCAAAGATGAAAGGGCAAAACCCCCATCGTTCGAGCCCAAATATCCCCGCCGGAGGCACAAAGTCTTTCCGCGCGTCCGTGTGGATCAGAACCGTTCGGCGCGCAGCACATGCGCGTCTGTCACGCTGACGACACCAATATGTTTCTTGACCACGGCAAAGATCGCATCGAGCAGCCCGTCCAACCGTTCGGGTTTGATCAAGCACACGACGCTGACCATGCCCGCGCGCCCGACCTGTCCGTCACGCGACCACTGGCCTGACCGTCCCGACCCACCCAAGACCGGCAGCACGGTATAGCCGGTGACGCCGGCAGCGGTCAGCGCATCTGTCAGGCGGCGTTCCAGCGGTGCCTCGATCACGATCTCGACGCGTTTGGCGATATGGGTCTGCATGTCAGGCTCCGGTCACGGCTTGGGCAATGGCGAGGTAGAGCGGAATGCCCAGCGTCAGGTTGAAAGGAAAGGTCACGCCCAGCGACAGGGTCAGGTAGACGGCCGGATTGGCCTCTGGCAAGGCGACGCGCATGGCGGCGGGCACGGCGATATAGCTTGCCGAGGCGCAGAGCACCATCATCAGCACCACGCCACCCAGCGACAGCCCGATCAGCGCGCCGACACCAAGGCCGATCATCGCGCTTGTCAGTGGCATCAGGATCGCAAAGCCGACAGCGCCAAGGCCCAGCACCCCGCGCGACTGGCGCAATCCGCGCCCCGCGATCAGCCCCATGTCGAGCAGGAACAGACACAGCACGCCCTTGAACGGGGCCTCGATGAAGGCGCTGATTTCATCAAATCCTTTTTCGCCCGTGATCGCGCCGATGAAAAACGCCCCCACCAGCAGCACGATCGACCCGTTCAGCAGCAATTCGCGGATCAGCCCGGGTTCCATCCGCGCCTCGCCGCCCGAGCGCGCGACCAGCCAAAGCGCGGACAGGATGGCGGGGGCTTCCATTACGGCGGCGACCGCGACCATATAGCCTTCGGACGAAATCATCCGCCCATTCAGGACAGAGGTGGCGGCAACAAAGGTCACGATGCTGATCGAGCCGTAATGCGCCGCAACCGCGGCGGCATCCACCGCCGACAACCCCGTCATCACCCGCAGCATGGCGAAGGCCAGCAGCGGCAGCACGAAGGACAAGACCAGACCCGCGATCAGCGCCAGCACCAGCGTCTGGTCGATGCCATGCGCGCTGACCGCGACGCCACCTTTGAACCCGATGGAAAACAGCAGATAGATCGACATGCCTTTGGCGATTGCCTCGGGGATGGTCAGGTCGGACCGCGCCAGCGCGGCAAGCAACCCCAAGGCAAAGCTCAGGATGATCGGCGAGATCAGGTTCGACCCCGCAAGAGACAGGATTTCGGTCATGTCAGGCTTTCACAACGGGACAAAACGCCCGTGATCCGGGTCATAGGTTTCTAGCCGGCCTTCGCCGATGTTCTTCCACACGCCGTGCAGAGTGACGCTGCCATCCTCGACCGCGCTGCGGATGAACGGAAAGGTCATCAGGTTCTGCAGCGACACAAGGATCGACGATTTTTCCAGCGCGGTCTTGCGGCTGGCATCGTCGCCTGCGGGCAGGCTCCGGTAGGCGGGGCGCATGATATCAAGCCAGCGGCCCACGAAACTGGTCTGTTCTTCCAGTTCGGGCGCATGGCCTGCGCACATGTTGTAGCAGCCTTCCACGCCGCCACAGCCCGAATGGCCCAGCACGATCAGATGTGCGACCTTGAGCGTGCGCACCCCGTATTCGACAGCCGCCGAGGTCCCGTGATGCAATCCGTCGGGTTCGTATTGCGGGATCAGATTGGCGATATTGCGGTGGATGAACAATTCGCCCAGATCCGCGCCGAACATGGATGTCACGTGCAAACGGCTGTCGCAGCAGGACACAACCATGATGCGCGGGCGCTGGCCCTGCGCGGCCAGATCGCCGAACACCGTCTTGTTGTCTTCAAAGACGGTCGATTTCCATGTGTGGAACCGCGCGGTCAGATAGGCCGGAAGCGGGCGGGCGTATTGCATGCGTCACTCCTTTGGACATGGTCTTGAGATACGTGGCATTTTCGGGAATTTCGAGCTATTTTTCGTGCGCCCGTCAACCTTATGGGAAGACTGGCCGCGTAGATGTCGGAATATGGACAAGACCCTCCCCTTTCTTGCGGCCCTCACCCGTCCCGACTGCGAGGTCGTGATTCTGCGCCCTCTGGATCATCACAAGCAGGATCAGGTGCTTCTGGCACAGGCTTTTGCGCACAGATCCCGCCACGAGGCGGAAGAGATGCTTTGCAGCATTCTGGAAGGGATCGCCGAATGGCTGGATCAGTTGCAGCAGGGGCTGGCGGCAGGCAATCACGCGGTCATGGCCAAACCGGCGCGCCGGATCGCGCTGGTGGCGGGCCAGATCGGGCTGACGGATGTGGCCACGGCGGCGGGGCATGTCGCCGGTTGCGCCACAGCGCAGGATGCGCATGCGCTGGCGGCCACGCTGGGGCGGCTGGAACGCGCTTTTGACATCGCCGTGACAGAGGTGTGGGATTTCCACGATCCCTGACGCGGTCGGGTTCCGGGATGCCCCTTGCAGCGCCGTGGCGGGCGGTTAGTCTGGCAGCGAATGACCTGACTGGATGACCCATGCCCCTTGCCTTTGCCGCCGCCGATGCTGTCGCGATCCCCATTCACGTTCTGCAAACCGCCGAGGCTGCAGCCTTTGTCGCCGACCTGCCAGCGCCGGCGCAAAGCTGGGCCGGGCTTCAGGGGTTCAAAGGAGGCTTGGGGCAGGTGCTGGTCGTGCCCGATGCGCAAGGCGGGATCGCGCAGGTGCTGGTGGGCTATGGCACGCCGCAGACGCGGGCGCGCGGACGGTTCCATCTGGGGGCCGTCGCGCGGCAGCTGCCCAAGGGCGTCTACCGGATCGCCTCGGGGCTGTCCGGTCTTGATCTGGAAGAAGCGGCGCTTGCCTGGCTGCTGGCGGGGTATCAGTTCGACCGCTACCGCAAACCCGCCGAGCCGATTGCAGGTCTGGTGGCCCCCGATGGCATCGACGCGGCGCGGATCCAGATCATCGCGCAGGCCGAGGCGCTGACGCGCGATCTGATCAATACGCCAGCATCGGACATGGGCCCGCAGGAGCTTGAGGACGCCGCGCGCGATCTGGCGCAGGCGCATGGCGCGGCGATCACCGTCACGACAGGCGACGACCTGATCGGGGCGTTTCCGCTGATCCACGCGGTCGGGCGCGCCAGCACCCGCGCGCCGCGCCTGATCGACATGCGTTGGGGGGACGCAGGGCCAACGCTGACGCTGGTCGGCAAGGGCGTGTGTTTCGACACCGGCGGGCTGAATATCAAATCCGATGCGTCCATGGGGCTGATGAAAAAGGATATGGGCGGCGCCGCGACGGTTCTGGGGCTCGCGCAGATGATCATGGCGCTGGGCGTCAGGCTGCAGCTGCGCGTGCTGATTCCCGCCGTCGAAAACAGCATCGCGGGCGATGCGTTCCGCCCGCAGGACATCCTGCCGTCGCGCAAGGGGCTGACGGTCGAGATCAACAACACCGATGCCGAAGGCCGGCTGGTGCTGGCCGATGCGCTGGCGCTCGCGGATGAGGAAACGCCCGATCTGGTGATTTCCATGGCGACCCTGACGGGCGCGGCACGGGTTGCGGTAGGGCCGGACCTGTCGCCGTTCTACACCGACAGCGACGATCATGCCGCCGCCATCGCGCGCGCCGCGCGGCAGGTGGCCGACCCTGTCTGGCGGATGCCGTTCCACGATCCTTACGAGGCACTGATCGAACCCGGTATTGCCGATCTCGACAATGCGCCGGGCGGTGGCATGGCGGGCAGCATCACGGCGGCGCTGTTCCTGCGGCGCTTTGTGCAAAGCCCCTATGTGCATTTCGACATCTACGGCTGGCAGCCATCCGCCGCGCCATCGCGCCCAAAAGGCGGCGTCGGTATGGGCGCGCGCGCGGTGCTGGCGGCCTTGCCGGGCCTGCTGAACCTGTGACCGACCGCCGCCTGACGCCCGCGAACGGCCGTGTCGCCGCCTTGCATCTGGCAGGGCAGGTCACGGCAGACCGCTATCTGGCAGGGCACCCGATGATGCTGGTCCGCCCTGTCAGCGATCTGTGTGCCGCACCTGCGGGCGCGCGCGACCGGCAATTGCTGCTGGGTGCCGTTGTCACCGTGTTCGAGGATCGGGACGGCTGGTCTTTCGTGCAAGGCGCGGATGGCTATGTCGGCTATGTCGCGTCCGACCGGCTGGGCACGGTGCAGGCGGCGACCCATATGGTCGGCACAATGGCGACCCATGCCTATCTGGCCGAGGACATGAAATCGCCCGATGTGATGGCGCTGCCGTTCGGAGCGCGTGTGACCGTCGTCGATGAACGGGCAAAGTTCTTTGAAACGACGCTGGGCTATATCCCGAAAAAGCACCTGCGGCCGCTCGACCGGCCTTTTTCCGATCCTGCGACCGTCGCGCAGTTGCATTACGGGGTGCCCTATCTGTGGGGCGGCAATTCCACGCGCGGCATTGACTGTTCGGGTCTTGTGGCGGCGGCGCTGGGGGCCTGTGCGATCCCGTGCCCTGCCGACAGCGACCTGCAAAGCGCGGGGCTGGGGGCCGATTTCACGGGGCCTGCACGGCGTGGCGATCTGATCTTCTGGCGCGGCCATGTCGCGATGATGGTGGACGAGGCGACGCTGATCCATGCCAATGCGCATCACATGGCCACCGCCTATGAACCGCTGGAGGCTGCGACCCTGCGGATCGCCGCACAGGACGGCGGGCCGGTGACCGCGCGCCGCCGGATCTAGTGCAGATAGGCCGCTGGATCGGGGCAGCGCAGCAGCATCTGCCGGATCCGCAAGCCGAAGGCCCCAGCCGCCGCCGTCAGTTGCGGGGCAAGATCAGCCTGCACCAGCAGCATCGCCATCCAGAGCGCATCTTCGCGGTCGTCGCTTGCCGCACTGGCCACGAAATGCGCAAAACAGGTCTCGTCAGGGTGCAGGCAAGACGATTGCAGGGGATAACGGTGCAAAGTCCGTTGCGGGTGGCAGGTCACCAAGTCGACCAACTCGGAAAACGCCGCAGTCGCCGTGATGGCGCGGGCCTCACCCAGACCATGCGCCAGATCCGCGCGCATGGCACAGCGCCCCTCGGCCCCGGAACACCACAGCCTCAGATAGATCACGACGCAGGCTTCCAGATCATCGAGCTGGGACAGACGCGCGGCCGTCTGAAGCCCCAGCAACGGATCATGCAAGCTCATTTCGTCAGGATCAACTTGCCGGCGCGGGTGATGCGCAGGGTATAGGTCTGATCGCCCAGCACGATCAACGCCTGATTGCCGCCTTCGGTCAGGCTGGCGGCGTCATGCGCGGGCAAGACGCGGGTCGCCTGCGTCTCGGACGGGGGAAGAGTGTGCACTGTCATTTGCCACGGACCTTTCGGATGGGTTGATCGGGCTTGCCTGCACGGGGGGACAGGCTGGCTGGACACGGGCATATCATCCGGTTCACCGGCGCAAATGTCAATCCGAGTTTTTTTGTCAGGAATAAATTATTTGTCGACCAGCCGGATCAGCTTGCGTTCCAGCACCTGCAACACGGCCTTGAGGTCATTGCCGCGCTTGAGCACCTGCCCGTCCATGCCGATCACTGCATATTGCCCTTGGCGCAGGCGCAGGCGGGGATTCTTTTCAATCCGGTACAGCGGATTTTCCGCCGTCCGCCGGAAGATCGAAAAGACCGCCATGTCGCGCAGGTTGGAAATGCCATAATCGCGCCATTCACCGGCCGCGACCATGCGTCCGTAAAGCCCGAGAATCAGACCAAGCTCGGTGCGGTGGAACGCCACCTGTGCGGGGGGGTGAAACGGGGAAGGGGTCTGAATGGTCATGACGAATCTTCACCCCGTCTGCCTGTGAAATCAAGCCGTGTTACAATGCGGCCATCCTTCCGCCGCAATTATACCGCCGGAATGCCCTGCCAACAGCCCAATTGGGACACATCTCGCCGCAATAGTTAACGGATAGCGAAATGCTACCTCGATGTCGCGGCCAACAGCCCCCACCCAGTTCGCGGCATCGAGGACTTTCGCGGTTTCACCCGCATGTGACGTCACTGATGCGACCGGCGCCGTCGATCCTGAAATTGATCCGGTCTGGCCGGAAATCCATCGTGACCATCGTCTCGGGGCGGATGATGCGGACTTCGTCCATGATCAGCACCCGTTGCAGCGCCGTATCGGGCTGGCCTACCAGATAGCGATAGTCTGTGGCCCCGCAGGTATCGGGCAGGCTCGGCGCGGTGGACGGGGTTTCGACGGTGGCGCAAGCGGCCAGCAGCAGCAACGGGATCAGAATGCGCATGGTTGTGGTGTCCTGTGATGGTCGTGGGCATCTGGGAGGTTGAATTCCCTGCCAGTTTCGCAGATCAACATGGCACAACATGAAGGAGAGGTCGACATGCGCACAAGAGCAGCAGTGGCAATGGCGGCAGGGCAGCCGTTGCAGGTCATGGACGTCAACCTCGAAGGTCCCCGCGCTGGCGAGGTTCTGGTCGAGATAAAGGCGACGGGCATCTGCCACACGGATGAATTCACCCGCTCTGGCGCCGACCCCGAAGGTATCTTTCCCGCGATTCTGGGCCATGAAGGCGCAGGCGTCGTGATCGAGGTGGGCGAAGGCGTCACCTCATTGCAGCCTGGCGACCACGTGATCCCGCTATACACGCCCGAATGTGCGAATGCGAATATTGCCTGAACCCGAAAACCAACCTGTGCCAGTCGATCCGCACGACGCAGGGAAAAGGCGTGATGCCTGACGGCACCAGCCGGTTTTCCATGCTCGATGGCACGCCGATCCTGCATTACATGGGCTGTTCGACATTCGCCAACCATACGGTCCTGCCCGAGATTGCCTTGGCCAAGGTCCGCAAGGACGCGCCTTTCGACAAGATCTGCTATATCGGCTGCGGTGTCACCACCGGCATCGGCGCGGTCATCAACACCGCCAAGGTCGAGATCGGCAGCCGTGCGATCGTGTTCGGTCTGGGCGGCATCGGGCTGAACGTGATCCAGGGCCTGCGTCTGGCAGGGGCCGACCAGATTGTCGGTGTCGACCTGAACGAAAGCAAGATCGAGATGGCGACCCGTTTCGGCATGACGGATTTCGTGAACCCGTCGAAAGTGACGGGCGATCTGGTCTCGCATCTGGTCGCGCTGACCAAAGGCGGGGCCGATTACACCTTTGACGCCACCGGCAACGTCGGCGTGATGCGCACAGCGCTGGAATCCGCGCATAAAGGGTGGGGCGAAAGCATCATCATCGGTGTGGCGCCTGCGGGGGCCGAAATCTCGACCCGGCCGTTCCAGCTGGTGACGGGCCGCAGCTGGCGGGGGACCGCCTTTGGCGGCGCGCGCGGGCGCACCGACGTGCCCAAGATCGTGGATTGGTACATGCAGGGCAAGATCGAGATCGATCCGATGATCACCCACAAGCTGAAGCTTGAGGACATCAACCATGGCTTCGATCTGATGCACGAAGGCAAAAGCATCCGCGCAGTCGTGGAATTTTAAGCCGCAACAGCGGAACAGAAAGGATCGACATGGCCAAGGATCGCATGTTGTTGGCCGTGTTGATCGACGCGGACAACATCCCCGCCAAATACGCAGGCCCCATCCTGCGCGAGGTCACGACCTATGGCGAACCGGCCTTGCGTCGCGTCTATGGCGACTGGTCCAGCCCCGCCTTGGGCGGCTGGAAGAAAGAGGTCCTTGAGTTGGGCCTTGTGGCCAATCAGGAAACCGCCAACACCCGTGGCAAGAACGCCAGCGACATCGGGCTGGTGATCGACGCGATGGATATCCTGCATTCGGGGCGGTTCGACGGGTTCGTTCTGGTCAGCTCTGACAGCGATTTCACGGCCCTTGCCAACCGGCTACGTGAAAACGGCGTGGTCGTGATCGGGATCGGCGAAGGCAAGGCGCCCGTCAGCCTGCGCAATGTGTGCAACCGGTTCATCCTGATCGAAAACCTTGTGGATCAGGACAAGGATCAGCCGGTCGCGGTGAAAGGCGAAACCACCAAACCCGCGCCTGCGACGGCGCCGACCCGCAATCCGCCCTCCGCCGCGATCCCCATGGTGATCAAGGCGATGGACAGTATCGATGCCGAAGGCGAATGGTATTCGCTGGGTCAATTGGGCCAGTACATCACGCGCGCGGCACCTGATTTCGACCCGCGCACCTATGGCAGCGCGAAACTGTCGGATCTCTTGGTCAAATCAGGCCGGTTCGAGGTCCGCAAAGGCCAAGGCAACCACCTTGAAGCCCGCAGGCTGGACTAGCGTTTGACCCCGTAACGCGCCATGAACATGTCCACCGCGCCGTTGATCGTGCGGTCCTTGTCGGCCCGTGTGATCGGGTCGGACATGCTGAAAATCATGCGCGGGAACAGGTCTGCCTTGCACAATTCGTGAAACTGATCGGCAGCCAACAGCACATCGTCGATCTGCAATTCGCCTCTGTCCATCGCCATGCGGAAGAAATCGGCAAGGCGTTCGCGGATCAGCATCGGTCCGCTTTCATAAAACTCGCGGGCCAGTTCGGGAAACCGTTCGCTTTCGCCGACACAGATGCGAAACACGCGGGTCCCGAATTCGGAGGTGATGAAATCCACCATCTCGGTCGCGATCCGGTGCAATACCTGCACGGTCGGCGCGTTGAAGTCGATGGTTTCGATGGCGTGCTGGGTCTGCCGCTGACAGGCCGTTTTCGCCACCTGCATGAACAGGAACTTCTTGTCGGGAAAATAGCTGTAAAGCGTCGCCTTCGATACACCTGCCGCGCGCGCGATGTCATCGACCGAGGCACCTTCATATCCGTCGGACATGAAGACTTGCCGCGCGCCTTCCAGAACCTGATCGAATTTGCGGCCCTTCTTCGGCTCAATCGCACCATCTGGCATTATATTCTCCCCTTGTGTGCCATCATAAACCGATCAGTTCACTTCGGGCAAGGCGATAACACCAGATGGTGACCCGCCTTATTTTGCAGGGGTCGTGCAGGCATCGGCCACAGGTGCGGTGATACCGCCACAAGACTGGCTGACGTCAGGCAGAGGAGCGGGCGGATAGGTCAATGTCGGCAGGGTCATGGAAATCGAAAAGGCACTGGCGGGTGCCGCAACAGCAGCGCAAAGCGCAAAGGCAAGGATCAGGCGGGTCATGGGACAACTCCATTGATGACTGCAATAATTTAACTAAACAGTTCAGTTCACTTTTGCAAGAAAAAAGTGAACCGTTCGGTTCAATTTTGGCGCTTGCCTGATCCCACGATCGGCGTAGATTAGAATTATTCTAAATTGAGGGTAAAAGATGATTCCCGGTTTTGCAGAGCGCCGCCGCTTTAACGATTTGTCGGAACAGGATATTCTGGCGCTGGCCATATCCTCGGAAGAGGACGATGCGCGCATCTACCGCGTCTATGCGAACAAACTGCGCGCCGACTATCCGGCATCCGCCGCCGTGTTCGACGGCATGGCCGCCGAGGAAAACGACCATCGCCGTCGTCTGATCGACCTGCATGTCGCGCGGTTCGGCGACGTGATTCCCCTGATCCGGCGCGAGCATGTGGCGGGGTTCTATGCCCGCCGTCCGGTCTGGCTTGTCGAGAACCTGAGCCTCGAGCGGATCCGCGACGAGGCCGCGCGTATGGAACGCGACGCCCAGCGGTTCTATGAACTGGCCGCAGGGCAGGCGCGTGACGCCGCGACCCGCAAATTGCTGGGCGATCTGGCCGCCGCCGAGGCTGGCCACACCGACAAGGCGGCCAAGCTATCCGCGACCCATCTGGGCGATGATGACAAAACCGCCGAGGATTCCGCCGCCTATCGCCAGTTCGTGCTGACATGGGTGCAGCCGGGGCTAGCAGGGCTGATGGATGGCTCTGTTTCCACGCTCGCCCCGATTTTCGCGGTGGCATTTGCCACGCAGGATACGTGGACGACTTTTCTTGTGGGGCTGGCGGCATCTGTGGGCGCTGGCATCTCGATGGGCTTTACCGAGGCGGCATCCGATGATGGCAAGATTTCGGGCCGGGGATCGCCCTATAAACGCGGGCTGGCGGCTGGGGTGATGACAACTATCGGCGGTCTGGGCCATGCGCTGCCTTACCTGATCACCGATTTCTGGACCGCGACCACCGTGGCGCTGATCGTCGTTGTCGTCGAACTTTGGGCGATTGCATGGATCCAGAACAGATACATGCAGACACCGTGGGGGCGGGCGATCTTTCAGGTGGTTCTGGGCGGGGCCTTGGTTTTTGCGGCGGGGGCGCTGATCGGTTCGGGATAGATGTCGCGCACCATGGTCGTGGCGGCGTTGAAGCCAAAGACATGCCGCCAGATGCCCAGCTTATGTGTCTGCATTTCCACAAAGCCCAGATGCAGGTACAGCGCGCGCGCCCGCGGGTTCGTGTCGATTACGTCGAGCCGGACCTGCCGATAGCCGCGTGTCTTTGCCTCTGCCGTGATCGCGTTCAGCAGGGCGGTGCCCACGCCGCGCCCGCGATATTCGGGGGCCACGAAAATCCCGTCCATCAGGAAACGGTCGTTGTCGGTGTCCCGTTCCAGCGCCGACAAAAGGCCCATCCGCACCGCAGCGCCGACATAGCCGTAAACGCGCCGCAGGTCGGTGAAATTGCCGCTGACCAGCGCGCCGTGATGCGTCTTGAACCCCGCCACCCCCAGCAGGCGGCCATTGGCGTCATGCGCGCAGATGCCGTGATCGGACCGCAGCACGCGGCTGATGAACACCAGCGCGCGGTATTTCGGCCCCATGACAAAACCCAGCTTTTCACCGAAGGCTTCCCAGTAAAGGGCTGCCACCTCGGCACGGTTCGCATCTGGGATGCCGACGGTGATCTTCATGCGAAACTGCCGAACGGGAGATAGGTGACAGGATCGCCAGGGGTGATCGTCAAGCCTGCGTCCGGCAGCACGACCAGCCCTTCGGCCCAAGCGAGCCCGCTGACCCGCCCCGACCCTTCCGAGGCGAAAATCTCGGCCTTGCCGTCCCTGATGCGCGCGCGCAGGTATTCGCGGCGGCCTGCCTTTTTGGACTTGGCAAAGGCGGCGGGCACGATGAACCCTTGCGGGTCGGGCCAGTCGCCGCCTGCCATCAAGGCCAGTGCCGGATGCGCAAACACCAGCGCGCAGACCATCGCCGCGACCGGATTGCCGGGCAGGCCCAGCACCGGCTTGCCGCCCCAGAGGCCCATGGCCAGTGGCCGCCCCGGTTTCATCGCCACCCGCCACAGCGCGAACGACCCCGTGCCAGCCAGCAAGGCGGACATGTGGTCTTCGTCCCCGCCGGACGCCCCGCCCGAGGTCAGGATCACGTCGCAGTCCGCAGCCCCTTCGTCCAGCATCGCGCGCAAGGCATCGCGGTCATCCGGCGCGCGCCCCAGATCAATGGCATCGTGGCCCCATTGCCGAACTAGGGCGGTCAGCATCGGGCGGTTGGCATCGAAAATCTGCCCCTCGGCGGCCTGACTGCCCGGTTCGCGCAATTCATCTCCGGTGGACAGGATGCCAACGCGCAAAGGGCGATAGACCATGACTTGACCGATACCAACCGCCGCACACATGCCCAGATCGGCGGGGGTCAGCCTGCGGCCTTGCCGCGCGATGGTCTGGCCTGCGGTCATATCCTCGCCCGCCGCGCGCGCATTGGCGCCGCGTTTCAGCGGACCTTGAAAGGTGATGGCGGTGCCCGTCGCCTGCACGTCTTCCTGCATCACGACCGTATCCACGCCCTGCGGCAGGTTTGCGCCCGTCAGGATGCGGATCGCATGGCCTGCGGGGACGGCGCCGGCAAATGGCTGGCCAGCGGCGGCGCGGCCTTGCACCAGCGTCAAGGTCTGTGTGCCGGTGCCTGCCGGTCCGGCGATGCCATAGCCATCAACAGCCGCATTGGGTCTCGGGGGATGTGCGCGCAAGGCCGTGACATCCTGCGCCAGATACCGGCCTGATGCTGAGGCCAGCGGATGGAGTTCAACCTCGGCCACAGGCCGCAGATGCTGGCGCAGATGGGCGAGTGCCTGATCGACCGGCGTCCAATGCACGCCTTGCGGCAAGGCAAAGCAATCGTTGCGCAGCGTGGGCGCATTGGCGGCCTGTTCCAGAAGCGGGACATGCCCCAGCCCGAGGATCGACCCTTCGGCAGTTGCAGGCACGGCGAGCATGCGGGCCAGATCGTCCGGTGCCAGCGCCGAGAGCGCGCGCGCCAGAACCCGCACCTGATGCGCGTCCTTGATCGCCCCCTGCGGGCAGGTCGCGGCAATGGTCTTGGCAATCAGCGAGGGCCAGACCTCGACCAGCGCGATCGGTGGCGTCAGCGGTTCGAACGGCCAGACGGCAAGCTCTGCGCCAAAGCGGTGCCGCAGCCGCGCCAGCACGGGCAGCCCCATGATGACCTGACTGCCGACAGCCCCCGCGCCAGAGAGTTGCCAGACCGGAAAGGCCCCTTTGGCGTTCTGTTCGGCGGCGCGTTTTTCGGGCATCCCGTGCCCGTGTCGCGCCAGCCCCTTGCGCGGCAGGTCGGGAATGTCGCGGGCGAGGCCATTGCCCCAGAACGGCCCGATCCCGGGGAAAAGCGCGTTGATCTGCCCCGCCAGATCGAAACGGTTGTTGGCATTGGGGCTGTCCTGCACATGGGCTGCGAACCAGTCCCAGATCGCAAAAGGATCGTCCGATCCGGTGAGCACCTTCCCGAAGCCCGCCGGATAGCCGAAGGCGAAATCGAACCCTGCCAGCACGCGCCGTCCGGCCTTGCGTTCCGCCGTCAGGAAGCGGATGATCCGGTCCTCGGCCACCTGGCGGTTGCGGTGATAAACGGGGTCCTCGGCCATGCCTGCGCGGGCGACACCTGTCCAGATCGCGTCTTTCTTGGGGCTGGCCCCGCGGTCGTTGCCGCCTGACCAATCGACGATCAGCACCGTGTCCCACATCAAAGGCCAACCTCGGACAGGATGAAATCGGCGATGGCGCGGGTGTCGTCCAGATCAAAGACAGGCCGGTCGAGCGTCAGGGCCGTGTCGCTTGCCACCGCGCGCACGGTCGGATCGTCAGGTGCGATCAGCGGGTTGCCGGTGGCGGCGCGGAAGGCTTCGACCTTGGGATGGGCGTCGCGTTTGTAGCCTTCGACCAGCACCAGATCGACGGGGGACAACAGGCGCAACAGATCGGCCAGCGGCGGTTCATCCGCACCGCGCAATTCGGTCATCAGCGCCCAGCGGTCGCGCGAGGCGAGCAGAACCTGGCTTGCGCCCGCCTGCCGGTGGCGGAAGGAATCCTTGCCCGGCTGGTCCACGTCAAAGGTGTGGTGCGCGTGTTTCAGGGTTGAGACGCTGAACCCGCGCGCCGTGATGTCCGTGACCAGCCGTTCCATCAGCCCGGTCTTGCCTGCGTTCTTGTAACCGACGATGCCGTAAATCTTCATAGCATCGCCTGCGCGCGGGCCAGATCATCGGGCGTGTTGACGTTGAAAAATGCCAGATCATCGGGGAATTCCGCCGTGCCCGCGCCATGCCTTTCGGTCCAGAGCACGACCTTGCGCAGCCCGTCCTGCAAAGCCGTGCGCAGGTCATCGCGCAGCGCGACAGGCCAGAGGCCAAAGGTCGGCTGCCTGCCACCCGGGCTTGCCGCGAGTGCCAGCCCCTGATCGCCGCCCGCCAGTTGCAGGCGCGGCACCAGATCGCAGGGCAGGAACGGCGTGTCGGCGGCGGCGGTGACGATATGGCTGGCCCCCTGTGCCGCCGCCCAGTCAAGACCGGCCAGCACGCCGGACAATGGCCCCGCAAAGCCTGCAACACTGTCCGCGATCACGGGCAGGCCAAGGGCCGCGAAACGGGCGGGGTCGCCGTTTGCGTTCAGCGCGAGGTCCGCCACCTGCGGATGCAGCCGGTCGATCACGGACCCGAGGATCGTGCTGTCGCCCAAGGGCAAAAGCCCTTTGTCGCCGCCACCCATGCGCGTGGCAAGCCCGCCTGCAAGGATCACCCCCAAAGGCGCGTTCACCGCGCCACCTGCCTGTGTGGCGGGCTTGGGAGCCTCCGGCGGGAGTATTTTTGGAAAAAAGAAGCTGAAAGGATCATGGGGCGGCCTTGCGCCCGATGCGCGCGGGTTCATCCGGGATCAGGCTGGGGTCGGCGTCGCGGATCAGGCGGTGATCGCCCGCCAGACAAACGAAGCGCTGGCCTTTCATCCGCCCGATCAGCGTCAGCCCGACCTGTTGCGCGATTTCCACCCCCCAAGCGGTGAAGCCCGAGCGCGAGGCGAGGGCCGGAATGCCCATCAGCGCGGTCTTGATGACCATTTCAGAGGTCAGCCTGCCGGTGGTGTAGAGCAGCTTGTCACCTGCTGGCACGCTGTGATGCAGCATCCAGCCTGCGATCTTGTCGACGGCGTTGTGGCGGCCGACATCCTCCATATAGACAAGCGGGCGGTCGCCCTGGCAAAGGACCGTGCCGTGGATGGCACCCGCCTCTAGGTAAAGCGACGGGGTGCGGTTGATCGTGGCCGCCAGCGCGTAAAGGTCAGAGGTGCGCAGCGCCAGATCGGGCAGGGTCACGCCTGCGAGCCCTTCCATCATGTCGCCAAAGACGGTGCCGACAGCGCAGCCGCTGGTGCGGGTTTTCTTGCGCAGCTTGTCCTCGTACGTCGTCTTGGACGCCGTGCGCACGACCACGGTGTCGAGTTCTTCGTCATAGTCGATGCCGGTCACGGTGTCGTCGTCGCGCAGCATCCCCTGATTGCGCAGAAAGCCGAGGGCGAGGTAGTGCGGATAATCTCCGATCGTCATGGCGGTGACGATTTCCTGGGCGTTCAGGTAGATCGTCAGCGGTCGTTCCTCGGTCACGCGCAAGGCGACGGGCGCGCCGGTCTGGTCGGTGCCGGTGACCGCGCGGGTGAGCCTTTCCGACGCCGGATCAGGCGCGATCAGATAGGACGAGAGATCATCAAGCCGTGCCAATTGTCATTTCCAGTCTGCGGGGTTAAGCCTGCCGCACCGCTGCCAAGCTAGGCCAAAGCCATGACAAGTTCTACCGTCAAATCCCCCGCCAAATCCGCCTATTGGGAGGGCGTCCGCGACGGCAGCCCGTTCATCCTGATGGCAGTGCCGTTCGCCACGCTGTTCGGCGTGGTGGCGACCGATGCCGGTCTGACGGTGGCGCAGGCGATGGGGTTCACCGTGCTGGTCATCGCAGGGGCCGCGCAATTCGCCGCCGTACAGATGATGATGGAGGATGCGGGCATCGCCTTTGTGCTGCTGGCGGCTTTGGCCGTCAATCTGCGGATGGCGATGTATTCGGCGTCGCTTGTGCCCTATCTGGGGGCGGCCCCTTTGTGGAAACGCGCGCTGGTCGCCTATCTGAATTTCGACCAGACCTATATCACCTCGGTCGCCCGCTACGAGGCCCGCCCCGCGATGAGCGTGCAGGACCGCGTGTCCTATTTTCTGGGGGTGGCGACCCCGATCACACCCCTATGGTTCATCATGACGCTGGTCGGGATCATGGTCGGGTCCGCCATCCCCGAGGCCTGGGCCTTGGATTTCATCGTGCCGATCATGTTTCTGGCCATGGTGTCGCCGATGCTGAAATCTTTGGCGCATGTTGCGGCGGCGGCGGTGTCGGTGATCGTGGCACTGGCCTTGGTCGGCCTGCCATCGGGCACCGGATTGCTGATCGCGGCGGCAGCGGCGATGGTGACAGGGGCGCTGGTCGAGACATGGATGGAAAGGCGCAAGGCATGACCTATACCACGTTCGAGATCTGGCTGATCATCGCGATCCTTGGCATCGGGACGTTCCTGATCCGGTTTTCGTTTCTGGGGCTGATCGGGGATCGGCCGATGCCGCCTGTGGTGCTGAAGCTGTTGCGCTTTACACCGGTCGCCGTGCTGCCGGGGATGGTCGCGCCGCTGGTTCTGTGGCCTGCGGCGACGCAAGGCGTGCCTGACCCCGCGCGCATGATCGCGGCCATTGTCACGGTCGCCGTGGGCATCCGCACCCGCAGCGCGATCTGGGGGATCGGCGCGGGGATCGGCACGCTCTATCTTGCGCTGTGGGTGTTCGCTATTCGCTGAGGGCCGCGTTGATCTGCGCGGCAGCGATACCCTTGTCGTCGGGGTCATCCTCGCGGTATTCGCGGGTTTCCACGCCGGGCAGGTTTGCGAAATCACCCGAAAGGCGGTTCGGGGACCAGGTTTGCCTGACGCCTTCGAAGCCGGGCAGTTGGCGGACCAACCGCGAGGTGGCGCGCGCGCAATGCGCCTGTGGCACAGCGCCATTCGCTAGTGCCAGTTGCAGCGCGCGTTCGGCAACCTCTGGTGCGACCCGCACCTTTTGACCCACCACGTGATAAGTCACGCGGGCGTGGTAGCTGACGTAGAACTGTTCCAGCTCTGGCGTCACGCCGAACAGCACATCGTTGCGTTCGGGCATCCGGTTCTGCACGAAGGACCCCGCCGGATCGAACAGCACACGCTGGCTTGCGTTGATCAGCAGCGCGGAATGGGCCCCATTGCCGGAGCCGTTGTTCTTCATCGTGTACAGCGTCAGATAGCTGTTGTCGGGGTCGCGAAAAATCGCGCGCGACACGATGTCATCGGGCGCCCAGACCTCTTGGCCCGTGCAAGCAGACAGCGCCAAAGGTGCGGCGATCAGGAAAAAACGGCGCTGCACGCGGGATCAGGCGTTCACGAGGGCCAGAAAGACCAAAAGGCCGATGCAGATCGCGGCACCTTTCACGGACAGGCTGACAAACCCGTTAAAGGTCTTTTCCTGTTCGGAGATGTCCATTTTGCCATTCTCGTGGTCGTTGTTGGCCATCGCGGGCTCCCTCATTGGTGATTTGGTCCCGCTTACCCGATTTGCACAGGGGTGTCACGTGGGGCGGTGGTCACTTTTTGTCATCCGCTACAGCGGGACTGCGGTGGTTTCCTTGATCTCTTCCATCACGAAACTGGCCGAGATGTCGGAGACCGAAATCCGTGCCGTCAGCCGTTTGTAGAACGCGTCATAGGCGGGCACATCGGCCACGCGCACGCGCAGCACGTAATCCAGATCGCCGGTCATACGGTAGGCGCCCACGACCTCGGGCAGGCTGCGGAGCGCGGTCTGGAATTTGTCCATCCAGTGCGCGTCATGCGCGTTGGTGCGGATCAGGACCATCGCCATCAGCGGCATGCCGACCTTTGCGGCATCGACAAGCGCGACACGGGCGCGGATCACGCCAGCCGATTCCAGCGCCTTGATCCGCCGCCAGCAGGCGTTGCGGGACAGATGCACAGCGGCGCTGACGTCATCGACGGACAGGCTGGCGTCGGTTTGCAGCAAGTGCAGGATGCTGCGGTCTGTTTCGTCGATGATATGGGCCATGGACGGGATTTTATCCCACGGTATCCTGCATTTGCAATGGAATTTGGGACCGGATTCGGTGCATCTGTCGCTAGGGTGTTACAAATGCCACCACCAGAGGTTTCCATGTCAGACGCATCCCAGAATTCCACCCGCAGCACCTTGGTCGCCAGCCTGTTCCTTGATCATCCGGCCAGCGTGAACGAGACCTATTTCGGGCATATGCGTTTTGCCTTGGGGTTTGCGTTCTGGCTGGGGGTGGCGGCATCTGCGGCGCTGGTCCATGCGTTCATCCCTGCGCTGTGTGAAACAACGGCGAGCCGCATCCTCAAGCGGTTGCACGCCCGGATCACGGACCGCCACTGATGTGTCGCATCGCCGCCTATACGGGTCCGGCCATTCCGCTGGAAAACATCATCGTGCGGCCGCGTCATTCGTTGCTGACACAAAGCCAACACGCCAACGAGGCCAAGCTTGCGGTGAACGGCGACGGATTCGGGATCAGCTGGTATGGGCAGGATGACAGGCCCGGCCTTTACCGTGACGTGCTGCCCGCATGGGCCGATGACAACCTGACGAATCTGTGCCGGATGGTGCGGTCGCATCTGTTCATCGCGCATATCCGCGCGTCGACCGTGGGCGAGACAAGCCGCGCGAATTGCCATCCTTTCGCGCTGGATCGCTGGTCGTTCTGCCATAACGGCCAGATCCCGCATTTCGGCCAGATCAAGCGGCGGATGATGGCCGCACTGCCCGATGCGCTGTTCGATGCACGGCGCGGCACCACCGATAGCGAGATGATCTTTCTGACCTTGCAGGCACATGGGCTCGACACTGATCCTGTCCAAGCGATCGCCGCGACCCTGCGTGACATCGGCCCTGAAAGCGATGCCGGGCCGGTCAAGCTGACCTGCGTGTTTTCGGACGGGCAGTCGCTGTTCGCGTTCCGCCACGCGTCGAGCGGGGCGAGCCCGACGCTTTATCTGTCCGGCGTGCTGGACAATGGCGGGCGGGCGGTGGCGTCAGAACCGCTTTGCGGTGTGACCGAACGCTGGACGGCCTTGCCCTGCAACGTGCTTTGCCGCATTTCGGCAGATGGTCTGCAGACCGAGGATGTGACCCTCGCGATTTCGCAAGCCATGGTGGCGTGATCGCGGGTTACCTGCGCGTCATTGCGGCATAGGCGTCCAGCAGGTCATCGACCCTGTCGAAAAACCGGATGCCGTTGCCATCAAGCAAAAGCCCGCAATCGCAGTAATCGCGGATCGTGCTTGGTGCGTGGGAAATCATGATGATCTGGCTTTTCGCCAGCTTGTCCTGAAACACGGCCTTGCTTTTCTTCTTGAAATCCTCGTCGCCGACGGCCGTGATCTCGTCGATGAGATAGACGTCGAAATCGATCGCCATGCTCAGCCCGAAGGCAAGCCGCGCCTTCATGCCGCTGGAATAGGTCTTGATCGGCAGGCGCAACGATGGTCCGAGTTCGGCAAAGGCTTTGACATAGGCGATCACGCGGTCGGTGTCCTGCCCATAGATGCGCGAGACGAAGCGCAGGTTTTCCAGCCCCGTCATGCTGCCGTTGAACCCGCCGGCAAAACCCAGTGGCCAAGAGACGCGCGATGTGCGGTGCACGCGGCCAAGGTCGGGCGGTTCGATCCCCGCGAGCAAGCGCATCATGGTCGATTTGCCCGCGCCGTTCTGGCCCATGATCGCGATATTGCGGCCATCCGGAAACCGGAAACTGAAATCCTGCAGGATCGTCTTGGTGACGCCCTTGATCCGGTAGGTCTTGCTGACATGCTCGAACGCCAGCATCTAGTACCGCATCCGCCGGAACAACCGTTCACCCGCCAGCCCCAGCAAAAGCAGCCCCGCGCCGACAGCGACCGGATACCATGGGTTCAGCACCGTTGAATGGTAGTTGGGATAAATGCCATGGCGGACCCATTCCACGACATGCAGCACAGGGTTCCAGACCAGCAGGTCGCGCGCCTGCGGCGGCAACTGGCTTGGGACATAGAAGATGCCGGACACAAAGAACAAAGGACGCGTCAGCACCTTTTCGATCTGCGCCCATGTGTCCCACAGCGACATGATGACCGCGTTCAGCGTGCCAAGCCCAAGCCCCAGCAAGGCCGTCGCCAAGAACGCCAGCACGAGATTGCCGGGATGGGCAGGCCATGGCGCAAGGCCAAGTGCGATCAACGCCCCGAAAAAGATGGCCATGATCACGGCATAGGTCGCCGCGATCAAGAGCGCGCGGGCGATCAGCGTGTCCACATCCTTGATGATCGGATAGGTCAGCAGCGCGCGGTTCGCATCGAACACCGTCATCAGCTTGGACGACAGTTCAGTGAAGAATTGCAGCGTCAGGATGCCTGTCGCAAAGAACAGTGCAAGACTTGACCCAAACGGCGGCTGGCGGTCGATGATGGAAAACAGAAAGACAAGCAGGGCCACGCTGGCCGTGGGCGTGATGATCGCCCAGACATAGCCAAAGGCCGAAGCGCCGAAGGTCGCGCGCGTTTCGCGCAACGCAAGGCTTGCGATGACACGCGCCTGCAGCGCCAGCAGATCGGCAGGGTGCGCGCGCATCATGTCAGGTGGTCCCGTACCGAATAGGTCAGCAAGGCCCCGATTCCCCAGGCCGCCACCAGCCCGAAGGCCAGCACCAACATATTGCGCAGGCTGCGCGGATATTGCGCGGTTTCGGCGGTTTGCGGGTGCTGGTGGATCGCAAGATAGCGTTGCTGTCGGTCGGCATCACGGCGCGCCTGTTCCAGCGACACCAAGGCCGAGGCATAGCCTTGTTGTGCCAACCCACGGTCAACCTCTAACTCCTCATACAGGGCAAGCTGTCGTGTCATGTCGCGCTGCCCTCCCTGTCCGGGCGCGGCTGTCCCGATAGCATCACGGCGGGCGGTGATCTGGACATCCAGCGCCTCTGCCTCGCGCCGCAGGGCGACAAGGCTTGGCGCATCCGCGTCAAGCGACTGGCGCAGGGCCGAGATCCGCGTGTTTACATCCGCAAGTTGCGATTCCAGCCGCGCGATCAGTTCGATATCAAGGGCCGCCGCAGCCGCAGGATCGACCGATTGCTCTGCCGCGCGAAAATTGCGGATCGCGGCCAGCGCGTCACGCAGGCGCGTTTCCTGAACGGCCACCTCTTCTTGGGCAAAGCGCAAGGCGTCGCCGCGGGCGGTTGCGGACAGGTCGTTGATCAGCGACTGCGTCAGCGTCAGCACCGCGCTTGCGATGGCGCGGGCATGGTCAGGGTCGGGGGCCTGCACTTCGACAGTGATGATCCCGGATGCGGGGTCGAATGCGGTGTGAATCCGGCGGTTCCAATGGGCGACAAAATCCTCGACGCTGGCGTCAGGGCGCAGCCGCGACAGCAGATCGACATCTGCCCCCGCATAGGCGCCGCGCAGGTCAAGCCGCGCATCCAGTTCCTCCAGCAACTGGCGGCTGCCAAGATAGCTCAGCACGATATAGGAGTCCGATGTCGTGGACCCGGAACTTGCTAGTCCGGTCAGGGCACCGATGCCGTCTACGCCTGCGCCCGTGTCGATCCCGCGGATCGCAAAGCCCGCCGTAGCGGCATAGCGATCGGTGGCGATGGTGGCAAAATAGACGCCCGCCGCGACAAGTGGCAGCAGCACGCAGAGGACGAAGGACGCGCGCAGCCCCGCGTGCCGGTTGCGCGCCCGGCGTGGCTGATCGGCGGGGCTGGATGTGCTGAGCGTCAGAACCTGGCCACTGGACTTGACCTCTTTGGTTTGGGTCATCGGCCTGCCCCCGACACGGCGCGCCAGCCGACAATCCCCGCCCGCAGCAGGCGGCGATGCCAGCGGCGTGTTGCGGGGCCTTGGGCGGATTGCGCGACCAGCATATCCACAGCCTCTTCGGGGGTGACAAAGCAGCGCTGGTCGTGGTTTACATAGCGCGGATAGGCGATCAGCGCCGCATGCACGAGATCGTCACAGGACAGGGCGCGCATCCGGCGTGGGCAGGTCAACCTGTCCTGCGTCAGCCCCCACCCGGCATAGAACGGCAGGCCGTGACAGACCACGGTCTTCCCGCGGATCACCGCCTCGAATCCCAAAAGCGATGTCATCACATGCACCGTATCAACACCGCCCAGCAGGTCATTCAGCGACACTTGCGTTGTCAGCACTTCATCTGCGATCTTGAACGCCGCATCTTCGCCCGCGCCTGCGTGGCGCAAACGGGCCAGCACGTCAGGATGCGGCTTGTAGACGATATAGGCCTCGGGGTTTTCGGCGCGCACGCGCTGCAGCAGGGCGATGTTGGTGCGGATCACAGGCGAGCCCAAGGCAATTGCCGCATCGCTTTCGACCTGTCCGACAACCAGCAGCACGGCGCGGTCGGTGCGGGGCCTTTCCCACCGCGCATGTCCGAGGTTGTATTTCGTCACGTCCTGCGCAACCAACTTCGTCCGCAGGTTGCGCGCGCGGTCATGGTCGGCGGCGGACAGAACCGTCGTGGCAAGGATCTGTTCCAGCCGCGAGGGTCGTGTCGCGTCGTAGTAGATCCCGACATCGTCGATCACCAGCGACAGCGGACGCACAAGATCAGCCCCAAGCCCGGAGGACCGCAGAAACCCGTCTTCGATCCGCAGGACGGTGGTGGCGGCTGGTGCCTCGTTGCTGCCCCAGACCGCGACGGCGCCATGCAACAGGCCCCACTTGCTGAAATCCACCTGTGATCCTTGCAGAAAGGTCGTCATGAACGACCGCTTCCATCTGGAAAAACCCCTTGCATGGATCACCGGTGGCAAGGCCGTGCGGTGGCGGCGTTGCAGCCCGACATGGGCAAGGCAACGCTCGACCTCGCAAGGAGTGCCGGACAGCGGGTCGATATAGCGCGGATAGCCGACAAGGGCGGCATGCACCAACTGGTCAAGCCTGATCGGCCGGCGGCGGGCGGGCGAGGCAAGCCGGTCCTCGGTCAGGCCCCAGCCTGCATAGAACGGCATCCCGAACGTGTGGACAGGCTTGTTCCAGATGAGCGCCTCGAACCCGATCTGGGAGGTGACGGTATAGACGGCATCGGCCCCACGGATCAGGGCTGCGGGATGGCAGGGGGCTGTGACCGTGCGGATCCGATGATGGGCTTGCAGACGAGGGATGTCGAAATAGCCCCGCGCTGCACGGCTATGGCTATCGGGATGGGTCTTGACCACGACCAGATGGTCGGGGTTGTCGTGCAAGGCTGCCGCCAGCATGTCCTGAAAGCTTTGCGCATCTGCAAGGCCGCCCGCGACAGATGCATCGCCCAATGTCTGGTCAGCCACGAGGACGTAGGGCCTGCCAACCGGTTCTGTCGCATCGCGCAATCCATTGTATTTCGACACACCAAGATCACGCCAAAGGCGGATGATCTGATCGGTGCGCTGCGTCGCTGCGGCGGTCAGTGACTGCCGGGCGAGATCTTCGAACAGGCTGGGTTCGCGTGCGTCATAGTGGATCCCGCGGTTGTCGATAACATAGGACAGGCTGGCAGCCGACCGGCGGACCGACCGCAGAAAACCATCCTCGATCAGGCAAAGCCTTGCGCCGCTGCGCGCAGCGATCTGCTGGGCGCGCCGACCCGACCATTTGCGCCCCCATCCCGCGACATGCGCCGCCCGCAGCGGCAAGACCCGGCTGTAGAACACGGGGCGCGACCCAAGCGCTATGGCCAACCCCCGCGACCGTGCCATCGCAAGGCTGGTGCAGGCATAGGCAACGTTGCGGCCTGCCCAAGCACTGCGGGCGGCTTCCTGAAACCAGACAGGCAGGCTGCACAAGCGGGCGGTCCAGGTCCCCGCCCATTGCGCCAAACGAACGCGTCCGCCCGGATGTCCGTCAGCGCGCCAGACCATCAGCGGCGGCTGAAAATGCGGCCAAGCTGCCGGAGCGCGGGGTGCCGTGCGTCGCGCAAAAACGCACGCGGGGACCGCCGCAGTTTGGCAAGCTTTGCAAGGCGTTTGTCCTGTTTGGGCAGGGCTTGCACGACCGGCGGGGCAGGCGCGGGCGCGGGCGGGCGCACCACGGCAGAGGCAGCAGTGGCGGCAGGCGCGACCTTTTTGGCATTGTTCTTTTGCACGATATCAAGCTTGTAGCGTTCGAACAGCGGCGCGGTCAGTTGCAGCCGCGGCCAGACTTCTTTCTTGTAAAATTGCCGCACATGCCCCGGCACTTGCAGCACGTAAAAGTCGATCTCGCGGGTGGCCATACGGCGCGAACCGTCAGCCTCGACCCGGGGGGCGGTTCTGGCAGTGCCGAAGCTGTAGAATTCTTTGGTCAGGTAATGGATGAAGCGCAGCACGCTTTCCCTGTCCACGCTGGACCCCGCCAGCACAGTGTCGCGGATTGCCGCCGGATCAAGGTCGGTGACACGGGTGTTGATCCCGTCAAAGGCATAAAAGGCGTCACCAAAGACATAGCAGGGTTTGCCCATCATCATCGCATAAAGCCCGACGCCGGAATTGATCAGCGCGACCGCATCGCCGAGTTCAAGAAGGTCGATGAAATGGGTATCGTCGGGGACATATTGCGCATGAACCAGCGCCGGGCTGGCCGTTTCCAGCGGGTGGCGTTTGCAAAGGACAACCCAGCCTGCGCGTTTCAGCAAGCCCGCTGCATCATCGATCGCCTGCAGGAAATCGCCGCAGCTTTTGGCAGGGCCTGCCATATGGATCGTGACCGTATCGCTGGGACGCTGCAAAGGCACGACCAGCACCTTACGCCCGCCGATCCGCAGCTTTTCGGCCAGCGCCTCGCCGCCGATCGGGTCGCCCTGCCGTTCCAGCGTTTCTTCGCCGGTCAGGGTGCGCGCGATATAGGCGATGGCATCCGCACGATCCTCGGACCCGAGGCGTTTGTCCCAGTTGCGCCGGTGGTAGCTGCGCGAATCAGCGTTGAAACCATTGGGGTCAAAGAACCAGCTGTCGGGCAGAGCCCCGCGTTCGAAAGCGAAATAGGGAAATCCCGTCGCCCTGCACCAGTCATAGATCGCCTTGCGGACGGGGTTGGCATAGGGACTGCTGATCAGGATGGTGCTGATGTCATGCGACCCAAGAAACGCGGACATATCCAGGCTTTCCAGATCGTCGTCCGGCGTCACGATATCCGTCTCTTTGATGAACATGGGCTTGCCCATGTGCGGATAGGCATCACGCATGCAGCGCGTGATATTCGTGCGCGGCTCGCCCAGAACCAGAACTTTCTGATGGGTGTTGATGACCGGCACGATGGGGGTCGGATGTTCGCGCGACTTGTCGAATTCGGCCAAAAGCCGCGGGCCGATGTCCCGCGCCGATTTCATGTGGGACTGGTCATAGAACGACAGCGTCTTGGGGCGCGGATGCCACAGATGCACGACAAAAAGATTGGACAACAGGGCAGGGCGCCCGAACAGCGCCAGTCGCGCGCGAAACCCGTTATAGGTGGCCGTGTCCCATGACTTGGTGTCCTTGAGATAGACATCGGGCTGCGGAATGCGACCCTCATCCTCTGCCAGTCGATGCAGCAGTTCGAAATCCTCGAACCCATGTCCTTTGAATACCGGATTGTGCCCCCCGATGGACAGGTAATGGAACCTGTCCACGACGATGATCGACGAACAGGGCGCAAGGTTCTGCACGGCGCGCAGGTCGCCATGCATCCAGCGCAGATAGAAATCCTGAAACCGCGCGTCATCGTCGCCTGCGCAGAATTCGGACGTCCCTTCTTCGGTGAGGTAGAGAGCGGGCACGACGAAGAACCGCTTTTTATAGTCGGAAATGCCAAAGCTTTTCATAAAGCCGAGCAAGCGCGCCCAGAAATCCTGCGGCACGCGGAAATCGACATCCAGAAAGGTGATTGCCTGACCATGAGCGTGGATGGCGCCGAAATCGCGCGCCTGACCGATCGAAAACGCCGATCCAGCACTGTCATGGTACAGATAGCTGACACCGGCCCGCGTGCAGATGGCGCGGCAGGCTTTGCGCGCTTCGGGCACCGATCCGGAATCGACCACGATGAATTCGATATCCTCGCGGCGGGGCATAGACCGGCACAACTCCTCCAGCCGGCTCAGAAACCATGCAGCACGCCCTTCGTCGCGAAACGGGACGATGACGGACAGCGCAGGTTGCTTGAGAAAGACCGCTTCAAAACTGGCCTTGTCGGATTGGGTTCGCAGGTTCATCTTTGGCACCTCGGGGATAGGGGATTATGAGACATGTCAGTTGCGTACCGCGGCGACGGTCCCGGTCACCGGTGAGAGCACAAGCGACATGAACCGCTGAAAATCGACCACCGGCGCGGCGGTGACATAGACGATATCCGTGGGCGCCAGCGTGAACATACCCGCGAGAAAGAACGCATCCGGCACCGAGAAATCGAACCGGTAGGCGATGGCGCGGACCGCGTCGTCGGACCCGCCTGCGGCAACCGGCCGGAAAACGAAGACCGATGTGGCCGCGGCTACGCCGTCATTCAGCCCGCCGGTTTCGGCCAGAAGATAGGCCAGCGTTGCCGTTTCAAGCGGAACTTCGACATTGCCCGGCTGGTTGACCGCGCCATAAACGGCAAAGCGCCGCGGCACATGGGCCAGACTGACCACATCCTGTGGCAGGATGACGATGTTGTTGGCAGCACTGCGCAGGATATCGGACATCGCCAGGGTGGCGGTTGTCGCATCGCGCCTGACCGTGACCATGGTTTCCCAAGGGGCATGTGGCGTGCCTCCGGCCTGCGCGATCAGATCCAGAAGGCGGATCCCGCGCGACGGGATCATGCTGCGCCCCGGGGCGTTGACTGCGCCAAGGATCGTGACGCTGCGCGATGGCGTCTCTGCGATGGTCACGGCGATTTCAGGCTCGATCGCCTGGCCGCGATAGCGGTCCAGCAACAGCGCGCGCAGGTCCGGGGCTGTCAGCCCTCTGGCCGTGACGGTGCCGGCGTAGGGGGCGCTGATCGTGCCTGATTCCGCGACCACCAGCGGCAGCGACGTTTCCCGCCGCCCCGCTGTCGCGAACAGGCCATCCTCGGCGATTTCCCAGATGCGGATGTCCAGACGGTCACCCACGTCGATCCGCGCGTCCGTGGTGCGCAATGTCTGTTGCCGCAGCACGGCAGGAAACCTCTGCGCGACATCTTCGGTTTGCGGCAAGGTCGCGGGCGAGATTTCCACGATCCGGTAGGGCAGCACATCCTGATCCTGTGCCACCACGTCAGCCGCAGCCTCGTCGATTGCGGCGGCGCTGGGGCCAAAGGCCGGCAAGGTTGCACAGCCCGCCAGCAACAGGACGCCCAGCAACCGCAGGATCAAGCGGGCAAAGCCTGTCATCGCCGCACCGCGCGCTGGTCCGTGGCGCCCTGGTTCAGTCGGGCAATGATCCCCGCAATTGCCGTCTTGCGTCCGCGGCGCAAATAGAAATCGCCAGGCAGCAGGGCTTCTGCCTTCAGATCGGCAAGAAAACCATCGACGAAGGCACGCGGTTTAGCGGCCCTGTCGTGCAGGAAGGCCGCCACATCCGCCGGTGTGCTGCCGGTGGTGACGATGGAGTCGTGCCGATAGACGGCCTGACCCAGCACAAGGACCGGCACGTTGTGGTGCAACGCCGAAAAGGCCGAGGTCGAGTTGATCACGATCATGCCGCTTGCGTGCCGCGCCAGTTCGCCGATCCGCCCGGTCTGCAACACGATGACGCGGGAGGTGTCCAATCCGAGGGCGGCCGTGCGGCGCAGTATTGCCCGCCTGACCTGCCCCCCCAAAGGATCAAGCGGGTGCAATTTGAAAACCAGCCGCTGCGTCGGACCCGCCGTTGTCAGCGTCTGGAGACAAGTCTCGATCAGGGCGGCCGAGGTCCAGCCGCGCGCGGCCACCGCAAGCTGGCTATCCGCCGGAACCTGCAACGGAACCAAGATATAGCCATCCGCGCCGCGCAGACGGCGCAATGTGGGTCTTTCGATCCAGCGCGCGGCAAGGCGGTTCACGACATGACGCCCCCATAGCCGGCACAATGGCAACAGGCCCGCGCGGTCACGGTGAAACAGGGCCCTGTCAGAGGCCTGCGACAGCGTATCGCGGACCAGATAATGCACGGCGCCCCACAGGCTCATCGCAAGAAATCCGCCGCGCGTTCCGGGGGGTGGCGTTTGCGCTGCGGGCAAGGCAATCCGGACAGAGCGGCGAAAGGACCACAAGGCCAAGGGCGAATGCTGGTTGTTACCGCCGGTTTCGCAGGTGATGTAGCCCGACCGCAGATATCCTTCTTCAAGGCTGATCACGGAGATCCTGTTTTCCGCCGCCAAGGCCCGCGCACAGGCATGGGCAGGCCGGTTGGATCCGAAAAGGATGATCGCCTCGGGCGGATTGGTCGCAATGCGCTGCTGCAACCAGTCCCGCCAAGCCGCAAGATCACCGCTGAAGCGTGTCACCGCGCCCCCGCCTGCAAACAACCGATCCGCAGGCGAGAACGCGACCCGGTCAACTGCAAAGCCGTCCCGCACCAGCTGATCCTGCAATTCCCCGAAAAAGGGTCCGACGGGCCCTTGGAGCAGCAAGATACGGCGCTTTTCGTCCTGCGCCGACAGCCGCCCGATAAAAGAGGCCGCATCCGTCAGGCGGGGCACAATTGGCTGCCGATGGGCCCGCGCCGAATCGTCATCCGTTTGCGGTCTGGGCAGAAAGGCGGACGATGTCGGTTTCATGCGTTCTTCCTTTGTTTCGTGCTGCATGTCGCCGGCAGGCCGGTGCAAACATGCCCGCCGACCGGCGCGGATTGCGCGGTGTCGGTCGAAGAAAGGTCGCAGGAATTGGTAAAATAAGTCCTGACATAGCTGGTGTAATCAGGGCAGGTCAGGCCTTGCGGCAGGATGGTGCTGGGTCTGCAGTCCTAGACTGCGGAAAAAATCCAAGCGCCGTCGTCGCGCAGATCGCGCCGGGCGCGGCCTGTCTGGTGCAGGTGGTTCAGATGGGCCACCGCCTCGACCAGCGCCAGCCCGTATTCGGCGGGACCGATCTGGCGCTTGAACAGGGGCAGGAAACACTCGCCTGCCGCGCGCGGTTGGTCCAGATGCGCAAGCAGCCGGTCCAGCGCGCCGTGATGATTGTCGATCATCTGCGTCAGCCGCAGCGGCAGGCCGGTGAAGGGCAGTTTATGTCCGCCCAACACCAGGTGATCGGCCTGCGCGACGGTCTGGAATTTCGTGCAGGACGCGATCCAGTCGGCGACGGGGTCGGCCTCGGGCTCGGTCGGATAGACGCCAAGGTTCGCGCTGATCGAGGGGAGCAACTGGTCGCCCCCCAGCACCACCGCATCGTCGCGCGACCAGAAGGTGGCATGTTCCGGCGCATGGCCGTCGCCCATGCGGATATCCCATGTCCGCCCGCCCATGCGGATCATGCCGCCGTCGCGCAACCGCTGGTACCCCAGCGGCAGGGGGGTGACGCAATCGGCAAAGTTGAACGGGCGTTCGGCCTTGCGCCGCGCCAGTTCGTCCGCCGCCATGCCCGCGCGTTCGTAAAAGGCGATGGTTTCAGGCGTCGGCCTGTCCTGAACATCCAGCGTCAGCATCCGCGCCATCAGCCAGCCGGTGCGCGGCATGTGCAACGCGGCCCCTTGGGCAACAAACCAGCCCGCCAGCCCCACATGATCGGGGTGATGGTGCGTGACGATCACGCGGGTGACAGGCTTGCCTGCCAGCGGTCCGTCAAGCAGGCGCTGCCAGATCGCCTTGGACTTTGTGCTGGCGAAACCCGTATCCACCACGGTCCAGCCGTCACCGTCATCCAGCGCATAGACATTCACATGATCCAGCGCCATCGGCAGCGGTAGGCGCATCCACAGGATACCCTCTGCAATCTCGATTGCTGTGCCGGTCGCGGGCGGATCAGGATAGGGATACCGGATTCCGCCTGCGCCGTCGGGCATCAGGCCGCTGCCAGATCTTGCGGCGTGATCGCGGCCAGATCGGCGGCACCTTCACGGGTATGGGCGAGCAGAGCGGCGTATTCCGGCATCATCCGCTTGATATAGAATGTCGCCAGCCGCTGGTGGCCCGCATCGCCCGCCACGGCGCTGGCCAGATGCACATGCCCGCCCAGCACCCGCGCAAAGGCACGCAAGTACGGCACGGCACCGGCGAAACGGTCGTTCAGGTCGGGCCGCCCAACCAGCCATTCGGTCGCTTCGCGCAGGGTTTCGGCGGCTTCCCAGACGGCATGGGCCAGATCGGGATGGGTCGCCTTGGCGGCCTCGGCGCCGCGCACCACATCATCCAGCAGGCGGAACGCGGCATCGCCGCCATCCATCAGCTTGCGCGCAACAAGATCCATCGCCTGAATGCCGTTGGTGCCTTCGTAGATCGTGCTGACGCGGACATCGCGGACGAACTGGGCCGCGCCGGTTTCCTCGATAAAGCCCATGCCGCCGTGGATTTGCACGCCGGTATTGGTGGCCTCGACGCCGACATCGGTGCCAAAGGCTTTGGTGATCGGGGTCAGAAAGGCGGCGCGGGCGTCCCAAGCACGATCACCTGTCGCGGTCATCATATCGATCGCTACGGCATTCATCAGCGCTATGGCGCGTGCGGCATAGATATCGGCGCGCATCGTGGTCAGCATCCGGCGCACATCGGCGTGTTCGATGATGGCACCTGTGCCGTCCGCGCGGCCTTGCTTGCGGTCCTGCGCATAGGCCAGTGCGTGTTGCAGCGCGCGTTCGGCGGTCCCGATCCCTTGGGTGCCGACGCCCAGACGTGCGTTGTTCATCATGGTGAACATCGCGGCCATCCCGCCATGCTCCGGCCCTACCAGCCAGCCGGTCGCGCCCGCATATTCCATCACGGCGGTGGGTGAGCCGTGCAGGCCCATCTTGTGTTCCAGACTGACCACGCGCAGGTCATTCTTACGGCCCGGATTGCCATCCGCGTCGGGGATCAGCTTGGGCACCATGAAGAGGCTGATCCCCTTGGTGCCGGGCTTGCCGTCTGGCAGCCGAGCCAGGACCAGATGGCAGACATTTTCGGTGAAATCGTTGTCGGCCCAAGAGATATAAATCTTCTGCCCCGTGATCGCATAAGAGCCGTCGCCGTTGGGTTCGGCCTTGGTGCGCAAGGCGCCCACGTCCGACCCCGCTTGCGGTTCGGTCAGGTTCATCGTGCCGCACCATTCGCCCGAAATCAGCTTCGGCAGATAGACCGCCTTGATCGCGTCCGAGGCATGGTGTTCCAGCGCTTCGATCTGGCCTTGTGTCATCAGTGGGTTCAGTTGCAGCGCAAGGCAGGCGCCCGACAGCATCTCGTTCACGGTGGTGGTCAGCGTCATCGGCAGGCCAAGGCCGCCGCTCTCCGTAAGGGCGGACATGCCGATCCAGCCGCCCTCGGCAATGGCGCGGTAGCCTTCGGCAAACCCCGGCGGAGTGCGCACGACGCCGTTTTCCAGATGCGCGGGATGCTTGTCACCGATCTGGTTCAAGGGTGCGAGAATGTCTTCGCACATCTTGCCCGCCTCGGTCAGGATCGCGCTGGTCATGTCGGGCGTGGCGTCGGCGAAACGGTCGGTGGCGGCCACTTCGGCAAAGCCCACGACATGATCCAGAAGGAACCGGAAATCACGGATCGGTGCGCGATAGGGCATTGGGACATCTCCGACTGAATGGTCTGCTTGGCAAGAGCGGGTGCTGCGGCTATGCAGAAAGTATAATGGCAAAGTTATCCATCCCATGACACCCTTCAACCTGAACGCCACGTCATGACTTTGCAGGGTGCGGCCCTTTTGCAGCCCGATGCGGCGGGCCTTGCGCGCGCCGCCGATATCCTCGGGCAGGGTGGGCTGGTGTCGTTTCCGACCGAAACCGTCTATGGGCTGGGGGCCGATGCGCGCAATGACAAGGCGGTCGCCGCGATCTTTGCAGCCAAGGGCAGGCCGTCGTTCAACCCGCTGATCGTACATCTGGGCGATGTAGCTGCAGCCTGTTCTATCTGCGTTTTCAACGACGACGCGCGACGCTTGGCCGATGCCTTCTGGCCCGGCGCGCTGACGCTGGTGCTGCCGTTGCGTGCAGATGCAGGGATATCGCGGTTGGTCACAGCGGGGCTCGACAGTATCGCGGTGCGGGTGCCCGATCATCCTGTCGCTGCGGGTTTGCTGTCTGCCTTCGGTGGACCTGTTGCGGCCCCTTCGGCCAATCTGTCAGGCCGGATCAGCCCTACCACAGCGGCCCATGTGCGCGAAGGCTTGGGCGACCGGATCGACGCGCTGGTCGATGGCGGGCCTTGCGCCGTGGGTCTGGAATCGACCATCATCGCCTGCCTTGGCGCGCCCACCCTGCTGCGCGCGGGCGGCATCCCTGCCGAGGCGATTGCCGCCTGTCTGGGGCGCGCGCTGGCCACATCGGAAAACGCCGACGCCCCCGTCTCGCCCGGTCAGTTGGTGTCGCATTACGCGCCGCTGGGGCAGGTCCGGCTGAACGCGACGGGCAAGCGGACAGGCGAGGTGATGCTGGGCTTTGGTGCGATGGAGGCTGATCTGAACCTCTCGCCCTCCGGCGATCTTGTTGAGGCGGCGACAAGGCTGTTCGACTGCTTGCACCAGCTTGATGCGATGGGCGCGACGCGGATTGCGGTTGCCCCGATCCCCGATCACGGGCTGGGACGGGCGATCAACGACAGGCTGAAACGGGCGGCGGCGCCAAGGTAAGGTGGGCTTAAGCCCACCCTACGGGGTGTGCCGGATGAACGGCGTCACGCTGGGTCTGTCGGCGCGCAGCCTGCCGCGCGCGTCGAAAACGTCATCGGCGTTGAAGGCGATCTCCGGCAGGGCGTCCAAACCCGCGATCAGCTCCGCCTGACCTTCCAGCGCCTTGCCCAGCCTGTCCGCCAGAGCCGTTGCGCGGTCGCCGCGGTGATAGCCATGCACGCCATGCACGCAGACGGGTTGCAGCACCGTCAGCCCGAGATAGCGCAACGTATAAGCAAGCGGCCAAAGCAGGAGGTTCACATCGCCTTCCTTGCCGTTATGCGCACTTTCATCGGCGCTTGATCCGGTGGTCACGCAAAGCAGCGCCTTTTTGCCTTTCAGCATGCCGTTGTCGAACCGTTCCGCCGTGCTGTGCAGCGCGCCATGGGTCAGGGCGCGGTCGCACCAGCCTTTGAGCATGGCAGGCGGTGAAAACCACCACATCGGAAAGTGAAAGATGATCCGGTCGGCACGGCGCAGCTTGTCCACCTCTGCCGCGACATCGGCGGGCAAGACCGTCTCGGCGGCATGGCCTTGCGCCTTGAGCGGATCAAAAGGCACGTCGGCAGGGTGGTCGTAATGCTGCGCGCGTTCGGCAGGGTCAAAGCCCAAGGCATAAAGGTCCGACCACAGCACATCATGGCCAAGGGCCGCACTCGCCTCTGCGCTTGCCTGCGCCCATTGCGCGTTGAAAGAGCGGGGTTCGGGATGGGCCAGAACGATCAGGGTGGTGGGCATCAGGGTCAGCCTGCGTGCTGACGTTCGATATAGCCGCGCAATTCCTCGGCCTCGCGGCGGGCCTCGCGCAGGCCGTCCATCGCGGCGCGCAATTCGGCCTCGGTCTGGGACAGCTGGTTGGTCATCTCGGCCTCGCGCTGTTGCAGATAGGTGATCGCCTGATCGCGGGTTTCTTCGGCCTCGTGCAGGGCTTGCGCCATCTTGTCGAGCTCACCGATTTCCGACGTGGTCACACGGGTAAAGCGGTTCACCAGCCAACTGGCGAACCAGCCCAGCGCAAAGGCCACGAACAGGATCACTGCCGTTGCGATGATGAATTCGGTTCTGTTCAAGGTGTTGCCTCTGCCGCGTCGTCTTCGCCTGCATCGTCTTGGGGCGTTTCGGCGTCGGTTTCAAGCGCTTCGGCCTCTTCGGGTGGAGTTTCCTCGCTTGCTGCAGCCTCGTCCTCGGGCCCGATCAGGCTGAATTCGATGCGGCGGTTGGCCTCGCGGCCTTCTTCGGTGCCATTGTCGGCGATCGGGTCGGCGATGCCGTAACCCACGGCCTCGAAGGTGGACACCGGCACGCGGCGCGCGCGCAGGGCCGTCAGCACGGCATCGGCGCGCTCTTGCGACAGACGCAGGTTCATTTCCTCGCGGCCTTGGCTGTCTGTGTAACCCGCCACGCGGATGCGCAGGTCACCGCAGAGCCGCAGGACCTCGGCGATATCGTCGATCACGGGCTGTGCTGCGGCGGTGATGCTGGCCGAGCCGGGATCAAAGGTGATCTTGCGCCCTTCGGTCATCGCGATGATCTGCGCGATGCATTGCTCTGGCGTCGGCAAGGCGGCGATGGAGTCCAGTTCCTCGACATAGGTGATGTCGAGATTGTAATCAGCGGCCTGGCCCAATTTTTCGATCATCAACCGGGAGATTTCGGCGGCAGCGGTTTCATTGCCGGTATTGCCGCGCACGGTGATCGTCTTGGGTTCGACGATGACGGCACCGTTGGACAATTCGGACAAGGCCTCGATCCCCGCAAGCACGCGCACCGACCAGCCTGCCGGCAGGTCCTCGACGACGCGGGTGCGCATCGTGATGTTGCGCTGGCCGAATTTGGCGGTGGCGAAATTCTCGGCGACCACATTGGTCAGGTCGTCGGGCATCCGCCCACGCAGTTGCACATGCCCTTCGGGGCTGAGCGTGGCGGTGAATTGCGGCGGGCCTTCCGCGTTCTCCTCGGGCATGGCGGGCAATTCGGCGGTCAGGGCAAAAACCTCGGGCAGGCTGTTTTCCAAGGTGCCGACTGCGGTATCAAAGATCGCCTGTTCCGTGCCGGGCAAGGCCACAAGGATCACATCGGTATCGGTCAGTGTCACGGTGCCACCGCCAAGCTCGCCGACCCCTGCGATCGCCAGTGCGACAGCGGCACCCCAATCCTGCGACGGCGCGCCAAGGGCCAGCGTGCAGTTCACCCGGCCTTCCAGACCCACGGCGGTGGCTGCGGCAAGAATGACTTCGCGCGCTTCGACAGTATCGACGGCGCAGGCATCAAAACGCGCGCCATCGTCATCCAGAATGAACCGCACAGTGAAGGGCGAAATCACGGGACGGGGTGCGCTGATCTCCAGCCCAAGGCGCACGCCTTCGGGCCTGCTGCGGGCCAGCTCTGCCTCGAGCCTGCGCTTTTCCACCAGATTGTCGGAAATGCCGCTGACGGTCACGCGATCTGCCGTCACCGAGATTTTCGAGCGCGGCAGCATCTCCAGCGCGACAAGCGCGAAATCGACGGCGGCGCGCCATGTCTCGGGCACGGGATAATCACCTGTGTCCAAGAGGTCGGCGACGCTCTGGCCATCTGCGATCCGCGTGATCCGCCGCGCCAGCGCGTCCCTGTTCATGCTCTCGGGGATCAGACCGATCAGCGACACGCCGCTGTCATTGCGCAAAATCTCGATCTTGAATTCGGGCGGCGCGAAATCGGCGGCATCCGCGACGGACAGATTGTCGATCACCCGGCTGGCATCGACGACCCCGCCCGCCGCCGAGATGGCGCGAAAGCGCACGGCTTCGGTGGGGGCGGTCCCTTCAAGGATCACCTGCAGGCCGTCGCCCAGAACTTCGGCCCAGTCATGGCCATTTTCGACCAGCGTTTCCCTGACCGCGCTGACGGACCGATCCTCGACCGTGGCAACCGTCAGCTGCGCCGCCGCGACCGACCCACCGGCGGCGACGGCAAAGGCAAGAACCCTGATGAAGATGGCAGAGAGGCGCATTCAGTTCCGTTTCTTATGTCCCGGCCCTGCATAGGCCCTGTGGCGGGGGTGTTCAATCATACGAAAAACGCCACGGCGAAAAACGGCAGAGGGATCAGGCCCGCATCGCGGTTGGACCGGAACAGCCGCAACAGGGCCTGATTGTCAGTGGAATCAAAGCGCAGCAACTGCCATGTCAGGTGCCAGCCCAAGGCCCATGGCCCGCCCAAGGCGATGACCAGCGACAGGATCGATCTGTCCTGCGCGGCCAGAACCACCGCCGCGCCGAACAGAATCACCGTCAGCGTCAGGAACAGCCGCAGCCACCAGCGCGCCTGATCCCCGAACAGCCGTGCGGTGGACTTCACGCCGATCAGCGCGTCATCCTCGGCATCCTGATAGGCATAGATCGTGTCGTAAAACAGCGTCCAGGCGATCCCCGCACCATAAAGCATGACCGGCGCAAGCCCGAGCCCGCCGGTATGCGCAGCCCATGCCAGCAATGCGCCCCAGTTGAACGCAAGGCCCAGAAACACCTGCGGCCACCATGTGAACCGTTTTGCGAATGGATAGACCGCGACCGGCAGCAGCGCGAGGATACCAAGCGCAATCGCTGCGGGCGGAAAAGTGACAAGGATCCCGAACGCAAGCAGCGCCTGCGCGATCATCCAGATCAGCGCCGCTTTCACGCTGGTCTGCCCCGAGGGAATCGGCCGCGATCTGGTGCGCGCTACCGATCTATCGATGTCGCGGTCGGTGATGTCGTTCCATGTACAGCCCGCGCCGCGCATCAGGAACGCCCCGATCCCGCAACCTGCCACGATCCAGACCGCAAAGCTGTCGAACCTGTCAGTTGCCAGCACCGCCAGCGCCAACGCCCACAGGCAGGGCAGATACAGCAGCCACGTGCCCACAGGCCTGTCCGCGCGCGACAGCCGCAGGTAGGGGCGCGTGCGCACAGGGGCCAGCCGGTCCACCCAGTTGCCATGCACGGCATCCGCGACGGTGCCCGCAGGCTCTGGCATCCGGGGGTTTTGGGTCATATGCTCTGCTTCATGGCATCCAAGGTCCGGCTTTATGTAGATCACCCCTTGGGGGTAGGGCAATCGGTTCCGCTGAACCGCGATCAGGCGCATTACCTCTTTGGGGTCATGCGGTTGGGGATGGGGGACGTGCTGTCGCTGATCAACAGCTGTGACGGCGAATGGGACGCGGTGGTCGAAAAGGCCGGCAACAAAGGCGGCGTTCTGGCCTGTCAGGCGCAGACGCGCCCTTTGCAGACCCCGCCCGACCTGTGGCTGGTCTTTGCCCCGATCCGCAAGGAGCGCACGGCTTTTATCGTGGAAAAGGCGGTGGAACTGGGGGCGGCGCGGATTATCCCCGTGCAGACCGACTATACCCAATCCGCCAACCGCATCCGGCAGGACAAATTGCAGGCCCATGCGGTCGAGGCGTCCGAGCAATGCGGCGGCACCTTTGTCCCCCCTGTCGATGATCTGGTGAAACTCAACCGGCTGCTGGCCGCATGGCCCAAGGACCGCCAGCTGATGTTCTGTGATGAAACCGCCATCGGCACGCCGGTGCGCCTGCCCACAATTCCGGGCCCCTGGGCGGTGCTGATTGGCCCCGAAGGCGGGTTTTCCCCCGCCGAGCGTGACAGGCTGCGCGCCTTGCCTTTTGCCCATGCCGTCAGCCTTGGCCCGCGCATCCTGCGCGCTGACACGGCGGCGGTCGCGGCACTGACGCTGTGGCAGCGGGCCTTGGGCGACTGGGGATGATCCGCGCGACGCTGGCCGACAGGGCCGAGGTTGAAGGCTTCCTGCGCCACCATCTGCAAATTGCGATGTTCCCGCTGGCGAACCTGCACCGCCACGGCATGGCGGGTGGCCATCCGCGCGCGATGGCGTTCTGGCTGCGCAAGGACGGTGGCGCGATCACCGATGTCGCGGCGATCACCGAGGCCGGTTTTCTTTTTCCGGTCTGCCCCACGCACCCTTGGGCCGAGCTGCGCGATGCGATGCAGGGCAGCACGGTTGCCGCGATTCTGGGCGAGGCCGGGCAGGTCGCGGGCCTGCGCGCGGCACTGGGTTTGGACAGCGCGGCAGGCCATGCCACGACGGAACCGCATTACGACCTGCCCTTGGCCGATCTGGTCATGCGGGACACCGCGGGCTTTACCCTGCGGCCCCTGGCCGATGCGCCGCGCGATCTGGTCATCGGCTGGCGGCGTGCCTATCTGTTGGAGACGATGCTCACGCAGGAGACCAACGTGGACGCAACGGCGATCAGGGATATCGACAGCTATCTTGCGGCGGACAGCCACAGGGTGCTGTGCGACGGCGATACGCCTGTGGCGATGACGGGCTTTAACGCGTTGCTGCCCGATGCGGTGCAGGTTGGCGGGGTCTATACGCCGCCGGACTTGCGGTCACGCGGGCTTGCACGGCGGGCGGTGGCGCTGCATCTGGCGCAGGCGCGCGCGGCCGGTGTCACCCGTGCGATCCTGTTTGCGGCAACCGCCTCGGCCAGCAAGGCCTACGAGGCCATCGGGTTCCGCCGGATCGGCACCTTCGCCATCGTGCTGCACGCAGAACCGCAGGTGGTGCATGGCTGATTTCTTTCGCCCCGAGGCGCGGGCCTTTTTCTGGCGCTGGCGCGAGGTGCTGGCGGCCGCCGCACTGGCGCTGTTCGGCCTGTGGTGGGGGCTGAACGCGGCAGGTGTCACGGTCTGGCTTGGCTATCTGGTGGGGGCCATCGGTGTGGGCTGGGCCTTTGCCGCCATCCAGCGCGCGCGTTTTGCGCAGGATGGCGAAGGACCGGGGGTGGTGCAGGTGCGCGAACGCAGGCTTGCCTATTTCGGCCCGCTCGACGGGGGTATCCTCGATCTGGACGATCTGACCGAGGTGGCACTTGACCCCGGCAGCTACCCAGAGCCGAGCTGGATCCTGTCCGGCATCGGCGGCCAGTGCATCGCCATTCCGATCAACGCCGCCGGTGCGGATGCGCTGTTCGATGTCTTTGCGGGCTTGCCCGGGATCAAGACCGGCACCGTGCTGGATGTGCTTTCGCGCACACCGGATGCGCTGGTTGTGATATGGTCGCGTGCGCGTCCTCTCTTGCATTGACAGATGCGCTGGTGCAGGTCACGGATACGTCCCCTGATCCCTGAACGGAGCCTTCCCGATGTCCATCCCACAAACCGGCGGCGGCCCCATCGAACATCACGACCAGTTGGCCGAATTGCTGGCCAAAGGCTGCAAGCCCAAAGACCAGTGGCGCATCGGGACCGAGCATGAAAAATTCGGCTATTGCGCCGATTCCCTGCAACCTTTGCCCTATGAGGGCGACCGTTCCATCAAGGCGGTGCTGGAGGCGTTGCACAGCCGGTTTGCGTGGGACCGCGTGGAAGAGGACGGCAAGATCATTGGCCTGACCAAGGATGGCGCCAATGTCAGCCTTGAACCGGGCGGTGCGCTGGAACTGTCGGGCGCAACTTTGGAGACGATCCACCAGACCTGTGACGAGGTGAACAGCCATCTGGCCGAGGTCAAGGCCGTCTCCGACGAGATCGGCGTGAAATTCATCGGCCTTGGTGCGGCCCCCGTCTGGACGCATGACCAGATGCCGCTGATGCCCAAGGGCCGTTACAAACTGATGGACAGCTATATGCAATCCGTCGGCACCATGGGCACCGCGATGATGCGCCGGACCTGTACCGTGCAGGTGAATCTCGATTTCGGGTCAGAGGCCGACATGGTCCAGAAAATGCGTGTTGGGGTGGCCTTGCAGCCGGTGGCGACCGCATTGTTCGCCAATTCACCCTTCTTTGAAGGCAAGCCGAACGGCCATAAATCATGGCGCGCGCGCATCTGGCGCGATCTTGATGCCGCGCGCACCGGTATGGTGCCCTTCATTTTCGAGGACGGTTTCGGCTTCGAGGCCTGGGTGCAATGGGTGCTCGATGTGCCGATGTATTTCGTCTATCGCGACGGCAAATATATCGACGCTTTGGGCATGTCGTTCCGCGATTTCCTGAAAGGTGAATTGCCAGCCCTGCCCGGTGAAAAGCCGCGCATGTCCGATTGGGCCGATCACCTGACCACCGTTTTCCCCGAAGCGCGGATGAAGCAATATATCGAAATGCGCGGTGCGGATGGCGGCCCGTGGCGGCGGCTGTGCGCGCTGCCCGCGTTCTGGACAGGGTTGCTTTATGACCAGACCGCGCTGGATGCCGCATGGGACCTGTGCAAGAACTGGACGGCCGAACAGCGCGATGCCTTGCGGGTCGCCGCGTCCGTGGACGGATTGCAGGCAAAGGTCGAAGGGATCGACATGCATGCCCTTGCGCGCGAGGTCGTGGCAATTTCCGAGGCTGGCCTGAAAGCCCGCGCCCTTCCCGGCGCCGGTGGTCTGGTGCCGGACGAGACTCATTTCCTGAATGCGGTCAAGGAAACCGTCGAGACCGGCAAGACACCAGCGGATGAATTGCTGGATCATTACCACGGCGACTGGGCCGGAGATCTGGACCGGATCTACGCAGAATACAGCTATTAAAGCTGCGCGCTGCGCGCTTGCTGCCTCCGGCGGGGATATTTCGGCTCGGAAGATGGGGCTATTTCGCCCCGATCTTGCCTTCGGTCTTGTTGCGCAGCCGCTGGATGTTGGTCCAGTGGCGCGCATAGATCAGCAGGCCAAGGCAACCCGCAAGAACGGTGCTAGCGCCATAGCCCGCAAACGCCATCACGACCGGCATCCAGCCTGCCGCGACGAGGGCGGCCAGTGACGAATAGCGCGTGATCACCGCGACGGCGAGCCAGATCGCGCAGGCCGCAAGGCCCATCGGCCATGCCAGCGCCAGCAGGATGCCCAGATAGGTCGCAACCCCCTTGCCGCCCCTGAAACCCAGCCAGACCGGAAAGCAATGGCCGATGAAGGCCATCAATGCCGCCAGCTGCACCGCATCTTCCGGCGCTGCGGCGCGCGCGGCCAGCACGGCGATGGCGCCTTTGCCTGCGTCAAAGACCAAGGTCAGGGCGGCGGCTTTCTTGTTGCCAGTGCGCAGCACGTTTGTCGCCCCGATATTGCCTGACCCGATCTCGCGCAGATTGCCCAAGCCCATCAGCCGCGCCATGATCACGCCGCCGGGGATCGACCCCAGCAGATAGCCGACAGCGCCCCAGAGTGCCAGCACGGCAAGGCTGCTTTCCATGATGGGCATTTATCCATTCCCCCAGATCAGGGTGCCATCCACCCAAGTGCCGATCACCTTGCCTTGCAGACGCGCGCCGTCAAAGGGGGTGTTTTTCGATTTCGACTGCAATGTCGTCCGGTCCAGCTGGAAAGGTGCGTCCGGATCGAACAGCACCAGATCGGCAGGCGCACCCGCCAGCATCCGCCCTGCCGCCAGCCCAAGGATGCGCGCAGGGTTCAGCGCCAGCGCGCGGAACAGGCGCGGCAGGTCGATCTGGCCTGCATGATAAAGCCGCAGTGCGGCGGGCAGCAGGGTTTCCAAGCCCACAGCGCCGCTGGCGGCCTCTTCAAACGGCAGGCGCTTGCTTTCCTCGTCCTGCGGGGTGTGCATCGAACAGATCACGTCGATCAGCCCTTCGGCCACGGCCTGTACGACGGCGTTGCGGTCATCCTCGGACCGCAAAGGCGGGGTCAGTTTGAAAAAGGTCCGGTAGTCGGCCACGTCCATGTCGTTCAGCGTCAGGTGGTGGATGCTGACGCCCGCTGTGATCCGTAGCCCGTTGCGCTTGGCGCGTTCCAGCGCGGGCAGGGCGCGGGCGGTGGTGATCTGGTCGATGTGATAGCGCGCGCCGGTCATTTCCAGCAGGCTGATATCGCGATCGAGCGCCATGCGTTCCGCCATCGGCGACACCCCCAGCAGACCGCGCAGGGAGGCGAATTTGCCGGTCGTGACCACGGCCCCTTCGGACAGGCCGGGGTCCTGTACATGGCCGATCACCAGCGCATCGAGCGAGCGCGCATAGCTGAGCGCGCGGGCCAGCACCTTGGTCTTGCTGACCACATGGTCGCAATCTGTGAAGGCGACCGCACCCGCATCGGACAAGAGCCCGATCTCGGTCATTTCCTGCCCGTCGCGGTTTTTCGTCAGCGCCGCCATCGGCAGCACATGCACGGGCGCATCCAGCTGCGCGCGGCGGGCGACGAATTCCAGCTTTTCGGGCGTGTCGATGGCGGGGGTGGTGTCGGGGCGGGTGACGATCGTCGTGACACCCCCCGCCGCCGCCGCACGGCCGGCAGAGCGGAAAGATTCCTTGTGCCGCTCGCCCGGTTCGGAGACTTTCACGCCGATGTCGATGATGCCGGGGGCCAGGCACAGGCCGTTGCAGTCGATCACCTTCGCGCCCACGGGCGGCGTGGCCTCGGCGCCTGTGACGGCATGGATCAGCCCGTCCACGACCAGAACGCAGCCCGGTGCATCGGTCAGCGCGACCGGATCGATGATGCGGGCGTTAGCAAAGAAAGTGGCGGTCATGTGGTGGCTTTCGTGAAAGGGGTCATCCGCCGACCCAGACCATCAGCCCGACCAGCGCGAACATCACCAGCAAGGCGGCGGTGGCGATCATCCCGCTCATCCGTGCGTCGGATTTGCGGGGTTTGACGGCGGGGCCGGTCAGCTCGCCTGCACCCGAGGCCGAGGTCAGTTTTTCGGGGGCCGCCATGACAGGTGTTTCGCGCAGCACCGTGACCAGCGTGGTGCCAGAAGGCAGGTCG